>JAHEKC010000080.1 GCA_024638565.1 Bacteroidota bacterium | reverse complement strand
TTCGTGATGAGGAAATTGGCTGTGGCCGGTCCGCCTACTACGGTGAAGGAACAGTATTCCCGGTTGTCACCGCCGTCGTTATCGCGATTGAGCCCAAACAGTGATGTGCCGGATTGGTTGACCAGGAACAGGTTCAGGTCGTTGCGTGTGCCGGTGGCCGTTTCTCCGATGGAGTAAATGGAATCGACCCACTGGAGCACGATGGTGTACACGCCCGCGGCAGGGAAATACACTTCCTGGAATATGTCGCCGCCACCGTAATCATGTGCCACCCCGGGGAGGCCGAACGGCGCTGGTGCGGGATTGAAGGTGTCGCTGAAGGCGTTGGAGCCGGTGTTTCCGGCAGCGGATACATAGGTCACGCCTGCTGCTGTGGCATTATTCACGGCCTTGGCGATGATGCCATCCGTAAGCATGGACTCGGTGGTGTGAGACACGTCGTCCACGATGATATCCACGCTGTCCGCCACCATCTGGTCGATCTGGTAGGCCATGTTGTACGCGCCTATAAAACCTGTCGCAAAGGTCAGCTCGGCACCGGGCGCCACATCATGAACGATCTGCGCCATGGCCCGGCCCTCGTCCGTTGCGGTTCCGAAAGGGAAGTCCTGCATGATGTTTACAGGGGTCGTGTAACTGCCGGGATTGGTGGGGCCCGGAAGGTCGCCATTACCCACATCGATGCCGGCCGGATCGCCCAGGATGGTATTATAGCTGTCCGAGATGATGCCTACTTTCAGTCCTGTGCCGTCAACGATGAAACCGCCCCTGGCATAATCGGTATTCTGCGCAACATCACCGCCGGAAGTCACCAGCCCGCTGCCGGTATACGGGGGTGCCAGCGGCTGTACGAAGTTGATGAGCGCGGGAAGGCTGTCCAGCTTCTGAAGGTTTAAGATCGGGAACAGCCCTGAGATTACGAGGGAAGTTGGCCCGTTGTCAAGCACGTCCGTAAGGCCGTAGTTGACCGGATCCGTCACCACGGCAAGCGCATTGGCAGTCTGGCCTTCGATGGTGACGATCTCGATCCATACGCT
This sequence comes from Bacteroidota bacterium, assembly GCA_024638565.1. Classification (GTDB taxonomy): domain Bacteria; phylum Bacteroidota; class Bacteroidia; order AKYH767-A; family OLB10; genus JAHEKC01. The sequence continues at coordinate 13,170 of JAHEKC010000080.1, read as the reverse complement.
GTCACCCTGGAGCCGGAAAATATTTCCGATCGTATCCACGATGGAGCCCTGTTGTTCATTCAGGGCGGTCAGTTCAGCGCCTTTCAGCAGGAAGCTGAGCCCGCCGGACGGCGGGGTAAACCACGGGATGATACACGGGCCCTGCAGGGCAGATGTGGTATCGCTGGCCGTACAGCCGTTGGACGGGTCTGTAACCGTAAGCGTATACAATCCCAGGGAATCCACCACGGGGCTTGCCGTGTTGCCATCTGACTTGATGTTTCCATTCAGGGTTGTCCAGTTGTATTGTGCTCCGGGTGTATTTGATGAACCGGTCAACGGTACCTCGGTGAGGTAACAGCTGAGCTCCCAGGCCTGGCCGGCCTCGGCATCCGGCACCGAGGTATTGGTAATTACGTTTACCGTATCAGTTGAAACGCAGTTCCCGACTGCCGTGGTAGTGGTCAGTACATAGGTCCCGGCCGCGTCAATGGTAGCACTCGGGGTACCGGCACCACTTACGATATTCCCGCCGTTCAGGGCGGTCCAGGCGAAAGAAACGCCCGCGGTGGGAGAGGAGCCGTTCAGCACAAGAGATGAATTCAGGCAGTCAAGCTGACCGTCAGGGCCGCCGTCAGCACCGGGAGGCCCGCAAAGGGAAAGGGGCAGGTACGCCAGCTGCATGCTGTTCTGCACGATCACCTGCGTGCCGCTCCAGAAGGCGCCTTGCGTAAGTGGCGTGGAGGCGCCTGATCCGATCTCGATGGCACCATATGGCGCATAGACTGTTCCTTCCCACCACGATGACTTCACGCCGGCGCCGCCGGGCGATACGTTGAACGCAATGCCGTTATTCGAACTGCCGTTCCCGTGGATTTCCATGTAGACCTGTGAACCGTCTCCGCCGTTCGGGAACAGGTTGCGGTGCTTGTTCAGATTTACATCGCCATGCACATATATCTCGATAATCTCATGCGGTCCGGCGCCCTGGAAGTCGAACTTGAATTTGTTGATGGCGCCGCCGTTCTGGATGGAATTGAAAATGTATACCCCGGGTCCGTCGAAAGTGATCGTCCGCTTCCCGCCCAGGATGATATCCCCGTAGGCGCCGGGAGAGATGTTGCTGTTCTTGGTCAGGTTCGTGGTTCCGGCGGGCGGAAATACCAGTGGTGCCGGCAGGGAAGGCATGGCCGGGAAGGAAGGCATGGCGATAATCTCGCCGCCACCCGGTACCGGTCCGGTATAATTGGTGCCGGCGGGGTGCGTCACCGTACCGGTAATCGTGCTGCTTGCCGCCACGATATCGCCGTTGGCTGCCAGGTTGCCCACGATGCTGCCCGGGCCGATATCCATGACCACACCCGTGGCGCCGCCGTTGTTGGCCGCCATCACATCACCCGTGATATGGGTGGTGGAAGGAAAGTCGACCGTCCCCCAGCTAAGCACACTTCCGGCGTCGAAAGCGCCGGACGCGGTTACATGTACCGCGCCCCCGATAAGGCCGTTTACAATATTGGACTGGTTGCCAAGTTCCACCACGTAACCCGGTGATGGCGGGGTGGATGTGCCCGGTCCGCCGTTGCCGGCGAATATGACATAATCGTGAATGGTTGATTGTGCACGAGAATGAACAGGCATGGCCATAAAGGCCATCAGAAACAACAGGCATAGTACGGGCCTGAACAGGCTGGAAAGCTTGATTTGTGACATGGGGTTTAAAAATTGGTTCCTGGTAAAGGAGGTTAGCTACTAAATTGGGTTAACCGGTTGAATTATAATGATCTATTCAACTCGTACAAACTTATGGATTAAAAAAATCCGGCGCAAGGTTTTTCGGAGATATAATATCAACTTAACATATTGAAAGACAATTAAAAGACATGTCCGGCTGTCCCGGCTTTCTATTTACCGATGTCTTCGTTCCATAGCCGGGGATTATCCCTGATAAATGATTCCATCAGGTCCCTGCATTCCAGGTGGTGCATGTCTGCCACCTCCACTCCGTGGCTTCGCATGAATTCCGCCGCACCGGGGAAGGTATGTGATTCACCGGCCACCACTAACGGGATGCCGAACTGTACGACCGCTCCCGCGCAGAGGTGACATGGCATGAGGGTTGAGTAGAGAATGGTATCTCCGTACGGTCCCACCCGGCCGGCCCGCCGCAGGCAGTCGATCTCTGCATGGGCGACGGGGTCGCCTTGTTGCACCCGGCGGTTGCGGCCCCGGCCAATGATAATTCCGTTGCGCACCAGCACGGACCCTATGGGTATACCGCCTTCCGCAAGCCCCTTTCGCGCTTCCGCGATGGCCGCGTCCATGAATTTATCGTGCGGGTTGTTCATTCGTTCGTGTCATCCAAAAATATTGTTTCTTTCGCTGATCCGTCCAAACGGAATTGTATATGGATTCGCTGACGCAAATTGTGCTGGGTGCCGCCACCGGGGAGCTGATCCTGGGCCGCAGGCTTGGGAACAAGGCCATGCTGCTGGGCGCGATCGGCGGCACGCTGCCCGATATGGATGTGTTGTACAATTTCTTCGATGCAGATCCTATCCGCAGGATGGAAATACACCGGGGCTACAGCCATTCAATGTTTGCCGCACTGGCCTATGCTGCACCGCTTGCCTGGCTGAGTGGCAGGTTGGACCGCAGGGCCCGGACCGGGTACTGGTACCTGTTCTGGTATGCCTGCTTCTTCACGCACATATTGCTGGATTGTTGCACCACCTATGGCACGAGGGCCCTGCTTCCGTTTTCGGATGAAAGGATCGGGTTCAACAACATCAGCGTCATCGACCCCATGTACACCATCCCGTTTATGCTCATGCTGGCCATGTGTCTGTTTATTCGGCGCGACCGGCCGCTGCGGCGAAAATGGATGTGGGGGGCCATCAGCTACAGCCTGTTCTATATGGCGATGACATTCGCCCTGAAAACATCGGTACATCGGATGTTCGCCGAGGACCTCAACCGGAAGCACATCAGGGTGGAGGGATTCAACACCAAGCCCACCATCCTGAATGCCATCCTCTGGAGTGCGGTGGCATGGAACGACTCGGCGGTGTATACAGCCGAGTATTCATTCCTGGACCGGGGACGGCCCGTGGAATGGCTCCGCTACGAGCGCAATCTCCACCTGTTGCCGCCTTTCGAGTGCGAGGCGCTGGATGCCTTCCGCGATTTCAGTGACGAATGTTACTTCGCGCAGTCTGCCGGTCCTGATTCCCTGCTTTTCTTTAACGTTAAATTCGGACGTACACGGTATGACACCGCGGAGGCGAAAAGCGCATTTCTTTTTTACATGATCTTCACGCGGGAGGCGGACCGGATTTCCTATACGCGTATCAGGCCGGGCGACTGGAGTTTCAGTGAGGCCTTCCGGATGCTGCTGCGCAGGATAGGTGTTTAAGAGGGAAATTACTCCCGCTTTTCGCCCGTCATTATAACAACCTGTGCAAAGCCCTTTAAAAAAGAAACAGTGGCAGCCAGTATCTGCCGGGAGCAAAATACTGTTACTGCCACTGTTGCCTGCCCGGGCCATGCCATTTAAAAGGCATTAAGCAGGACTGATCCGGATAGCTGCTTCGCTACAATTACAACCCGGCCGTCTGCGCGGGATGGGTTGATACGGAAATACCAAGGTGCACCTGGTCGCGGATGAGGTCATCCGGCTTGCCGGGGTAGGAGATGCCCCATTCATTCCGGTCAATGTTGAACTTGGCGGTCACATCCACCTGTCCGTTCGTATTGACGGCAAGCATGGCCGGGAATGTTATGTTGCGCGTTTCACCGCGAATGGTCAGGTTGCCGCTCACCATATGACTTGGATTGGCGACCTTGTACGCGTTGATCTCATCCTGCCGCGGGTCGGCTTCCTCTTCAGCCATCGTCCCTTCATGCAAGGTTACTCCGGTTATTTCAAAAGTGGCTTCAGGATGATTCTCCACATCGAAGAAGTCAGGTGACATCATATGTCCCCTGAGCTTTTCGTTCATCTCCGCATCGCTGCCTTCAGGCCCGACCACCGCCAGGGTGGACATGTCCAGCACCATCTGGCCGCCCGAAACCTGCCCGTCGCTGACATTGATTTCACCGCTTTTGATGTTGATGGTTCCCACATGATGTGCCGTCACTTTCGTACCGATCCATTTGATTGTGGAAGATTCCGTGTTGATCTGAACGGCCGTCTCGGAGGGCGTTTCAGCTACCTGCTGTTCTGCTGTCGTTTCCGCCTGGTCGCTATCAGGCGCCTGCTTGCAGGATGCTGAGAACAGCGCGACGCATCCGAGCAGGAAGTAATGATTCATTTTCATGATTAAAGGGGTTTATAAATTGAAATAAAAAATTGGGTCAGTAGCCTATTCTATCTTTGCTTTTGATAGCTCTTCGAGGTCACGGTCGAACTGGTACATGCCACCCTTGTCGTTGCCGATCAGGTTCAGCTTGTCCAGCAGGCTCTGGGCAAGTGTTTCTTCCTCAATCTGTTCGGCCAGGTACCACTGCAGAAAATTATTAGTGGTGTAGTCGCGCTCTTTCAGGCAGGCGTCCACGATCTTGTTGATTTCACCTGTAACCTTGACTTCATGCTTAAGGATCTGTTCTACGATCTGATGAATCGACTTGTAATTGGACGGGAAGGTCTTTTGTGCCCGCACTTCCGAAAACCCGCCCCGGTCGTTGACAAAATGAAATAGCTTGAGCATGTGCATCCGTTCCTCGTCGGAGTGCCGGTACAAAAACTGTGAAAGCCCATTGTAGCCGTGCGCCTGCGCCCAGGACGCCATTGCCAGGTAATACGCTGATGCCGCGGCTTCCGAGGCAATCTGTTCGTTCAATAAGGCGTTGATTTTTTTGGAAAGCATAGTTGAAAATAGTTGGTTGAACCGCCTAAAAATATAAAAAAAAGGGCGGAACGATGTATGAACAAACTGTTAAGCCGGAAGAGGCCTGATGCCCATCACGAGCACATCGTCCACCTGCTCCTGCTTGCCTTTCCACCGGTCAAAGTAATCCTGCAGGTGCCGGCACTGGTCCTGCTGGGAATCCAGTCCCATTTTCGCCACCATTTCCCTGAAGTTCCGTGTCATGAGCTTCTTTTGGTGTGTACCGCCAAACTGATCGGCATAGCCATCAGAGAACATATACACCGAGTCACCGGATTCTAGGTTGACGGTATGTGCGGTGAACGGCCTGCGGCCGGGATGGGTGCCGCCAATGGGGGCCTTGTCGGGTTTGATCACCTCCACGCCTGAATTCCGCTGGATCCACAGGGGCCTGTTGGCACCCGCGTACCGGACCGTCCGGTTTCCGGGACCGAACAGGCAAATGGCCACCTCCATGCCTTCACTGGTGCCGTATTCCGCCTGCTTCAGGGCGGTCACCACCGCATTGTGCAGCTGGTCCAGCACACGCGCCGGGTCCGTTTCATTGCCGACGATATGTCCGAGAAGGGAGACGCCCAGCATGCTCATGAGCGCGCCGGCCACCCCGTGACCTGTACAGTCGGCTACTGCCACTACCGTACCGGCATTGGTATTCGCCATCCAGTAGAAATCGCCTGAAACAATATCCTTGGGCCGGTAAAAAATGAAGCTATCAGGAAAAAAGTCACCCAGCGTGGAAGGAGGGGGGAGAATAGCTTCCTGCAGCCGCTTGGCGTAGCGGATGGAATCCAGGATCTCCTTGTTCTGGTATTCCACCACCTCTTTCTGTTCACGAAGCTCGCTTGTACGAACCAGTACCTGTTCTTCAAGCATTACGTTCTGTTCCGAAATGATCTTTTCCTTCTCCTGCAGGTGTTGCAGCGCTTCTTCCTGCGCGGCGGCAAGCCTGGTTTTGGCTTCAAGGCCCTCACGCAACACGCGCATTTCAGTAATAGCTTTCTGCAAGGTGGCGTCCAGGTCTTTGAAGTCGATGGGTTTGGTAATGAAATCGAATGCGCCGCGGTTCATCGCGGTCCGGATATTGGTCATATCGCCAAATGCGGAGATCACCACCGCCTTTTGCTGCATCGACTCCTCCTTTACCTTGCCCAGGAAGGCAAGCCCATCCATGACAGGCATGTTGATATCGGTAAAGACCACTTCGATGGCTGGATCGTGGCGTAACTTCTCCAGGGCCATGGCGCCATTCTCCGCGAACTGGAATGCCAGCTCACCGGATTTGATGCGTGCACGGTATTTCTGGGAAATGAGGCCCCCCAGGTCGGGCTCGTCGTCCACGACGAGGATTTTGGTGGCCATGCCTATCGGATCGTGATAAAGCGAATTTAATAAATCAACGATCAACCTAATTGAAAATCAATTATATTTTTGCTTCAATGAAGGCGTTCGACCAATACAGGGACCTGCTCGACGAGCACACCGTATTCTTCTATAGTGGCGCAGTTACGGAGGGGCTGGTGACGGCTGTCAGCGAAGCAATGAACCGCGACGCTGCCGAACCGGTAGTGAACCTGAAAAGATTCTATTTCGTACTTGTGGAATGTCTTCAGAATGTCATCCATCATGCAGGAGCGCCGGGAGGCCTGGAGCCATTCCTGGTGGTGAGGAAAGAAGGGTCCGACCTGACACTGGTTACTGGCAATGAGACCGAATCCGGGCAGGCCCATGCAATGGAGAAGCGAATCAGCGAGATCAATTCGATGGATCCCGGCGATCTCAGGGAAACCTACCTGGGCCAGCTCAGGGACGAAGGGTTTACGCAAAAAGGCGGCGCGGGGCTGGGGTTGCTGGCCATGGCCCGGAAGACCCGGCATCCGCTTGGCTGCAGGGTCACCGAAACAAAAGAGGACAAATCCTACATGGTGCTGACCGTAAAAATATGACCTTAATGGAAGAACTGAAAATCGAGGCAAACGCCAAGACCCCGGAAGTGCATTGCCGGCCGGACGGCACCATCACACTGAAGGGAAAATCAATTCCGGAACATAGTGTCGAGTTTTACAAACCCGTTTACGACTGGCTGGACGCGTACGCTGCCGCCCCGGCGGTTAAAACGACTCTGGAAATGGAGATGGAGTATTTCAATACCAGTTCATCGAAATGCCTGCTGGATATTTTCAGGAAGCTGGAACCCCTGCAGGCGTCTGGAAAAAGCGAGGTAACGGTTAAATGGCGTTACGAGGAAGCCGATGAGGATATGATGGAAGCAGGGGAGGACTACCAGACCATTGTGAAGCTGGGCTTTGAACTGCAGCAGGTCTGATGGTCAGTTGCCGCGTTTCAGGCCGGCGAACAAACCGGGGAATCCGGTCATCATCTTTTTAAGCACATCGAAGTATAAAGTCACCACCAGGACGATGGTCATCAGCCATATAATCCCCGTGTTCACGGCGTAGGTCGGCAGGTATTTTCCGAACACCGATTTCCTGGATACGTACATCGGCGACCTGACGGTACCCGGCGGGCCATCCATGTACACGGGCCTGAACCGCTGGATGATCCGGTTGTCGTGGATTAAAAACGCGTCAAAATCACCCTTGTTCTGCACCAGGTCACCGAGGCCTTCATTGGTAAAGGCATTCTTCATCGCGGTAAGCGCCACGGGGCCTCCCGCTTCAGCGGTAAGTGCCTTTGACAGGCTATCGCGTGAAGCGCGCAGGGCATTGTATTTCCGGATGGAAGACTTGCGTTCCATGTCGATATGGACACTGATGCTATCGTGCAACCGCGCGTTGAAGTTTCCGGGTGTAAGCACAGGGAAGGTGGTCTTCTCGAGTGCAAGCTCCGCATTCAGCAGGTCAAGCTGTGCCTGCACACGATCCGTCCGGTAACGGAGTGCTGAATCCGCCTGGTCCTGCATCGTGATCAGGCGAAAGTCCTTGTTGAACAGTTCAGCTGTCATCTGCCTGTCCATATCGAAGAACATCCTTTCATACGGGTTGCTGCTGTACTGGTGTACGGCCAGGGCTTCGAAGGCCCAGCGGCTGGCCATGACTTCCCCGATCAGGGGAACACGGGCCTTGCTGGTCACCCGCGGGTTCAGATCATCGAACTTAACCATGACACCGCTTAATATAATTTGCGGGATGATCAGTATTGGAATCAGGATATAAATGGTGACCACCGATTTGAAGGAGGAAGAGATATTCAATCCCAGCAGGTTTGCGAAGCATGAAACGGAGAATAGCACAAGCCAGTAATCAGGCATCATGTCATGAATCCCGAAGATGGCATTCCCGATCAGCACGTAGGTAAAGGTCTGGATAGCGGAGATCAGGAACATGACCGTGCACTTGGCAGCCAGGTAGCTGCTCCTGCTCAGGTTCAGGAACGATTCGCGTACGAGGATCTTCCGGTCATGGATGATCTCCTCGGCACTCACCGTCAGTCCCATGAAAAGCGCCACGATGACGCTGATGAACATGAATGCCGGCAGGTTGAGGTTTTCGCTGAACACATATTGGCCCGGTGACCCTGCGTACCGGAGGAAGAAACCCAGTACGCCGGCGAGCAGCGGCGCCTCGAGAAAGTTGATCAGGAGATACTGGGTGTTCTGAAGCTTGGAAAGCACGTCTCGCCTGAAATAGATGCCCAGCTGCCGCAGCCTGCCCGGCTTGCCGCCGGCAGGAGGCGGCAGGGATGCCGCGGCAGTCAACTTCTGTGGTGCTGGCCTGAATCGGTCACGGAACCAGGCATTCCATTCGGACGGGGATATTTTCCGTTCCGGGGTCGGATGTCCGAATTCATCCATAACCCGCGATTCGAGGATAGAAAAGACCATCTCCGAATTGATGTGGCCGCAAGTTCCGCATTCAGCCTCCGTGGCATCTGCATAGCTTGCCCGGGTCTTGAAATAGATGATCGCATCGGAAGGGTTGCCGTAATAAACCGGGTAGCCTCCGGTATCCAGGATCATCAGCTTGTCGAATAGTTTGTAGATGTCCGAGGAAGGCTGGTGGATCACCACGAATACGAGCTTCCCTTCGTTTGAAAGTTGCTTGAGCAGGTCCATGACATTTTCCGAGTCCATGGACGAAAGGCCGGAGGTAGGTTCGTCGACGAAAAGGACGGAGGGCTTCCGGATCAGCTCGAGAGCGATGTTCAGTCGTTTGCGCTGACCGCCGCTGATGGTTTTGTGCAGCACATCACCCACTGGAAGGTCGCGGGTTTCAGAAAGGCCGAGTGCTGCCAGCTGTGCATCCACCATCTTTACGGCTTCGGCTTCTTCAAGCCCGCCGTATGAAAGCCTGGTATTAAACATCAGGTTCTGGAATACGGTCAGTTCCTCTATCAGCAGGTCGTCCTGCGGTACGTAGCCGATCACGCCGTCCGGCAGCCGGCCACGGTGTACGGATACCCCGTTGATGGTCACCTGGCCGGCATGGGGTGGAAGGTTCCCGTTCAGCAGGTTGAGGAGCGTTGACTTACCCGCACCGCTGCCACCCATTATACCGACGAGGTTGCCCGTGGAGGCCCTGAATGACAGCGGATGCAAACCCTGTTTGCCGTTGGGGAAGAAAAAGTCGATTTCATCCACGGCGAATTCAATCTGCGCCAGGTCTTCGCCACGCGCAAAGTGCCGTATGACATCGTTATAGTAGACTGGCTGGATATTGGTCCCGCGAATCACGGAGCCGGGTGACAGGACACTGGCCCCCGAGGCCGGCAGCGCCTGCCCGTTTAGTGTCAGCTGCCGGCTGCCGTCGTACCTGGCAAAGCAAAGGGAGCCTGAACGGAGGTAAAGCACGCGCAACCGACCACCAAGTGTGTCATTGGACAGGCGGTGTGCCCGGGTGGTCTTTTCACCGCTGCCATCATCGATGTACAGGAAGGACCCACGGTCCGGCAGCCCGGGGCCGGGTGCGACGAGATCCGTGCAATCCTGCAGGTTTTCCCGGTCAATGTGAAATACCTCGGCCACGGTGTTGACGAATTCCATTTCCTGCTCCCCGGGCGCGGACCCCGAAGCATAAATGAACTCCAGCAGCCGTACCAGTACGATGTACTTCTGCTGCTGGTCAAGCTCGTTGTTGATTTCGGTGCATATGCGCAGCACCTTGACAGAGTTTACCGAGACGCGCTTGCGTGCCTTTCCATCGCGTGCTTTCCCCTGGAAGAATGCCAGCTGCTGATCGAATACCTCCAGGTATTTCGATACATGGGCATGGCTGATCTGCTGCCTCAGAAAAAGCTCCACGATCTCCCGGCCCACGGAAGAAAGCCGTTCCGCATTTGCCACGATGGCAAACAGCTGCATCAGCGCCTGGAGGATCTTGTCACTCATGATTCAGCAATGGAACGAAAATACGAATGATCATGCATCCGGACACCGGTCAGCCTGTGCCATACCGGGAATCAGTAAAAGGTAAAAGGAGAAAGCAGTTTGGGGTCAGTTGATCACAACGCCCCGGACTTCGTCGAGGTGTTGGGCCAGCCTGCCCAGGTATTCTGTGGTGATATCGTCAGCGCTTGCAGGCTCCTGGTAAAGATCGAGCAGGATACGGAAGTGATCCCGAATCACTTCGAGCTCCTCATCCCCTTCAAACTCGTTCAGCAATTGCGAAATGTTGTCAAGGTACAGGCGTTGTTCCCAGATCCGCTGGTACAACGGTTCGTTGACTTCAGAACGATCAGCATCCACGAGCAGGTTTACCACGATATACTGGCATTCGAGCCAGCTGCCGGCCAGGATCTCGCTGGCGGTAGCCAGGCGTTCGTTAGACCTTAGATATGAGTCAGTGGCGGTATAAATCTCGTCCGTAATCTGGGTGAGCGAATCGCGGTTCTCGGAATTATCCTCGAACCGTTCCACGAAGCTGTTGAAAGTCTCCGCCATGTCAAGCTCCCCGGCCAGGCGTTTCACGACCGGGTAATATTTAAGGATCTCAGGCGTGCGCTCGTTGAAGACGGCATAAGCCAGGTCCACGCCGTAAACACCGTAATTGAAAGCCTGCTTGACAGTCGTATGATAGTTGGAAGCATTCCCCACCGGGTTAAGCAGTCCTACATTGGCCGGGAGGTCGCTGCGGGAAAACTCGTCCAGGATCTTCATGGGTGGCGGAAGATTTGCAATAGTGTAGGAAAACTTGAAGCTGGCAAGTTCGCTGACCGGCGTGGTATCTGCCGGCACCTCTTCGAGGGCAGCCGTATTATCCTCCGGTGCTGTTCCGCTGTTGCAGGCGGCAAGGAATACCAGGACAGGCAGGAAATATCTGAGTTTGTGCATAGGGTGGATTTTTGGCAAACCTAATTTATTTTTTCCAATCTCTTTGTAATGCAATGGATTTCAATGGGCTCAGCCGGCGACTGGCAGGATGATGGTAAACTCCGTGAATTCCCCTTCACCGGATTTTACCTCCATGGTCCCGCCATGCGCCTTGACGATATCATTGCTGATGCTCAGGCCTAGCCCGGTACCCTGGCCGGTGGGCTTGGTGGTATAAAAGGGATTGAAGATCTTATCCAGCACATCTGCCGGGATACCGGTTCCGTTATCCCTGATCCGGATGACAATATGCCCGTTCTCGAACTTGCTGGAAACCGTTACCACCGGCCTGAAATCGCTGCCACCCGCCTTCTGTTCCTGGACTTTCTCTTTCAGGGCGTAAAATGAATTTGAAATAATATTGAGGAATACACGGTTAATGTCCTGCTGCACCAGGCTCACCTCTGGCAGGTTTTCGCCAAGCGACTTCTCGACCGCAATGTCGAAGTTCTTTCCGCCGGACTGCAGGCCGTGGTAGGCAAGGTCGACAGCCTCGAGGAGTACCTTGTTAAGGTTGGCGTTCACTCGCTGGCTCGATGAATCACGCGCATGCTGCATCATGCTTTTTACAATGTTGTCCGCACGCTTGCCGTGTTCAGTGACCTTCGACAAATTTTCCTTTACCAGTCCCGTGATCTCCTTCTGGTCGTCCGAAACACCAGATTCCTCCAGCTCTTCCATGAGTTCATTCGAAAGCTGCGAAAAGTTATTGACGAAGTTGAGCGGATTGCGGATTTCGTGTGCTATGCCTGCGGTCAGCTGTCCCAGCGTGGCAAGCTTTTCCTGCATGACCAGCTGTTCCTGTGTATGCCGCAGTGTTTCCAGCGTTTCGGCAAGCTCCGTGTTCTTTTGCTGCAGATCGCGCGTTCTTGCATCCACCTCCCTTTCGAGTTCTTCCGCACGTGCCTGCATCTGGCTGATGATCTTTCCATTCTGCCTGCGCAGCCTGTTCACGAGCGTCCTGATGATATCCCGGGTGATGTCCGCATGCAGGTTCAGCACCTGGTAAAAATCATCCTGCCTGATGATGCCGACTTCAGTATCGGCAATGGCAGACACGGACATGCTGCGCGGCTCCTCGTCCAGCAGTGAAAACTCACCGAAAAAATTTCCGGCTTCCAGCTCCGCCACCACCATGTCGCCATCGTGGATCTTAACCTTCCCGCTTACGATTACATACATGCTGTTGCCCTTTTCCCCTTTTTGGATGATGGAATCGCCGGACCGGTGGGAGCGGGGTGTCATCTTGCCGGCAAGGTCGGCAATGACGGCATCGGGAAGCCGGTGGAAAATCTCCACCTTCTTCAATACGGAAATATAACGACCGGTGTCAGGCTCAGGCATGTGATAAGCTGAAAATCAATCTGCCAATTATAGAAAATTAATCCGAGACCGGCCATTAACGGCCGGGTTATGCCGGGAGTCGGGCTGCTGAATCGTTGAATCCTGTTTCGTCATTGCCATCCGAAGCCGGAAACGCGGAGCGTGCCATTAAAAATACGTCAGGCCTTTTCGTTAGATTTGTATATATAAATAAGCCAGGTGAAAAAGATTCTTTGTGTGGGTGTGTGGGCGTGCTGCATGGGGGCCTTGAATGCCCAGCCGGTGAAGCATATTATGCTCGAGGAGTTTTCCACGGCTCCATGCGGGTTTTGTCCTGATGGGGATGTGATTGCTGCCCAGGTGGCCGCTGCCTATCCGCAGGTGATCTGGGTGACCCATCATGCCGGTTTCGGAACGGATTCATTAACCGTGCCGGGCAGCATACCCATTGCAGGGGCTTTTACAACTTTCGCACCGGGAGCCGCCATCGATCGCGGCGATTACCAGATCCCGGTTTATACAATACCGCCGTACATAGCTGTATCCAGGCAGAAATGGGACAGTGTTGTGGCAGCGCACCTGAATGATCCGCCCGTCGCGGAGGTGATTCTGACCAACCAGTATGATTCCCTTGGTGGCCAGCTCCAGAGCACGGTT
>JAHEKC010000149.1 GCA_024638565.1 Bacteroidota bacterium | reverse complement strand
CAGGCTGAAGTTGCAGCGTGATAATAACCAAATGGCCTCCGGTAAAATTCCTTAATTCCTGAGCGTAAACCTTACCGGCAGGTTAAACTGCACCCGCACGGGCTTGTCGCGCTGGCGGCCAGCTTTCCACCGTGGCATCTCCTGTACCACGCGCAATGCTTCCTCATCACAGCCGCCACCGATGCCGCGGAGGATCCGCGCATCCTTCACATATCCATGCCGGTCAACCTCGAAGGTCACGAATACGATGCCCTGGATATTATTCTGCCGCGCCATGGCCGGGTAATGTATATTGCCGCCGAGGTATTTTAACAACGCGGTCTCGCCACCGGGAAACTTGGGCATGTCTTCGACAATGGTGAAGATCTCGGGCTCGTCCACGACTTCCTCCTGAACCTCGACCACCTCGTACACCTCGACCCGGGTTTCCTGCGTCACTTCGGTGTTTTCGATCTTCAGCTCCTGCTCGATCTCGACATTATCCTCGACGATCCTGATCTCGACAGGCGTCGCTGGCGGGGGAGGCGGTTTCTTTTCCTGCCGTTTGGTAAGGGGAATGATCTCCTCCGGCCTGTCCATCACCTGCAGTTCGCCCAGGTCATAATCGGGACGGACGTAAAACTTCCATTCGAAGGCCAGCAGGACGAGGGCCAGGGAGGATGCCAGGCCTATCTGAAAGAAAAGACCGCGTTTATTTTCAATTTCTGATTGCCTGGTTTTTCTGCGTGGCATGAACCGTTTGAAAATGAGCGATGATGAGACAACAGGTACATGACGAGTTTTGCCACAATAAATATACAATCGCCTTCTGTGAATAATAATGATGCAGATCATGGAACGGTGCTGTTCGTCTATGATAGTGCGCATACACGAGGCTGATAAAGATGCCTGGCGGCTCGTTGCCACGTAAGAAGTCGCTGATTACCGGGGTAATTGAAACAAAGCAAGAAAGCGCTATGGTCTCTATAACCGGAATCCGTACCTTAGATTCAAACTAACCTGCATGAAGCGTATCCTCCTGCTGTTGCTGCTTGGAAAAGTATGCCTGGGTGCATCAGCGCAGTCCCTGGTTTCGACCAACCTGCCCATTGTCATCCTGGATACTTACGGCCAGACGATCCTGGATGATCCACGAATTGTCGTGTCCATGGGCATCATCGACAACGGCGCAGGGTTACTGAACCATATATCCGATCCGTTCAACGACTATGACGGGGAAGTGACGATCGAAATAAGAGGTTCCTCCTCGCAGCAGTATCCCAAGAAATCGTATGGCTTCACCCCGGTGGATTCCGTGGGGGTAAAGGTGAATATCCCCATGCTGCAGATGCCCGCTGAAAACGACTGGGTGCTGTATGCCCCGTATCCTGATAAAACGATGATCCGGAATTCGCTCGCCTACGCGCTGGCAAGGGACATGGGGCATTACGCTTCACGTACGCGCCATGTGGAGCTGGTGCGCAACGGCGGCTACCGGGGGGTGTACGAGCTGCATGAAAAGATCAAGCGTGACAAGAACCGGGTGGATATTGCCAAGCTGACACCTGTTGACACCACCGGTGATGAGCTGACGGGCGGGTACATCATTAAGATTGACAAGACAACGGGCAGCGGGACACAATTGTGGTATTCGGCATTTGACCCCAAGGTGCATTTCCAGTACCATGATCCGGAGGATACGGAACTCCTGCCAGTACAGCAGAATTACATCCAGGACTATGTCAACCTGTTCGAGACAGCCCTGCAGTCGGCAGGCTTTGCCGATCCGCTTACCGGGTGGCGCAAGTATGCGGATGAGCTTTCTTTTATTGACTTCTTCATCCTGCAGGAACTTGGTCGCACCGTCGACGGCTACCGGTCCAGCACCTTTTTGCACAAGGACAAGGACAGCAAGGGCGGAAAGCTCACCATGGGCCCCATGTGGGATTTCAACCTGGCTTATGGCAATGCAGATTACTGTGCTGCCTATGACACCGTGGGATGGCAGTACCAGTTCAACAGCATTTGCTCGAACTTCACCCCGCATATCCCGTTCTGGTGGGACAGGCTGCTGCAGGATACGGTATTTGCGAACAACCTGCGGTGCAGGTGGGACCAGCTGAGGCAGTCGTTTCTCAGCACGCCGGCACTGCATGCCTGGATCGACTCGGCAGCCGCGGAACTCAAGTCGGCCAGCCCCCGTAATTTTGTCAAGTGGCCCATCCTGGGACAGTACGTGAACTGGAATTATTTCATCGGCCAGACCTACCAGGAAGAGATCGACTACATGAAGGACTGGATTGCAGGTCGCGCCTCATGGCTCGACAGCCAGTTGCCGGGCTCCTGCCTGCCATCAGCAATGGCGGAAGTTCCGAACGGGATCCGCGTAAATGCCTGGCCCAATCCGTTCAGCTCCCACGTGATGTTTGAATTCGACCGGCAGTTGCGCCCTGAAAAGCTGGAGCTGGAGATCAGGACCATTGCCGGCAAGCTGGTCGAACGGCAACCGCTAAATGAAAGCAACTATTCATGGCATGGCGGCCATCTGTCGCCGGGCGTATACTTCTATATGCTCAGGGATGGGACGCGGGTATTCGCCCGCGGCAGGATTGTCCGTATGCGATAATCACTGACCTGCCAGCACCTTGCCGGTGTATGATCTAGTTCCGGAAATAAGCCTTAGCATGTAGCAGCCCGGTGAAAGCCCGGTGGCATTAATTACCGTTTCCTCTGATTCAAGGTTTGCTGACAATGCCAGCCTGCCCGTGGCATCAAACAGTTCAACGGTACCTGACCTGGTGCCTGGATGGGACAGGATAAAATGCGATGTGGCTGGGTTGGGGTATATGGCGATGCCGGGCAGGCTGCCGAATGCGGAGCCGATGCCAGTGGTGCTGTCCGGCGTGTACTCCCAGAAGTCGTTCATGTCATTGCCCAGCGTGGCGAACCCGAAGCCCATGTAGCCCTTGTTGCCTATGGAGAATCCGCCGCAGCTGCGCCGGTTACCCCCGCCAAAGCTTGAAACGGCACTCCAGCTGTTCGAAGCGGGGTCGTATTTCCAGAAGTCGTTCGTATATACATTGGCAGAAACTTCACCCGTGCCGAGATACCCTTTCCCGGCGATTGAAAAGCCCGAGGCATTGTGCCGGGCCACGGCAGGCAGGCTGCTGACCTGCGTCCAGGAGTTTGCACCGGGGTTGAATCGCCAGAAGTCGCTGTAAAGCGAGCTGCCGTCGTACCCGGTGCCCACGTATCCGTTGGTGCCGATGGCCATCGATACAGTGACGTCACGGCCACTGCCGAAGGCCGCTAGCTGGCTCCACTGGTCCAGCGCCGGATCATACTCCCACAGGTCGTCCAGGTACTGGTTGAAACTGGTAAAGCCCAGGCCTGCATATCCCTTGGTTCCGCTGGAAAAACCGATGCCCACGTAGCGTCCGGCGGCCGGCAGGGAGGCTTTCTGCGACCAGGTGTTCGAAGCCTGGTCCCATTCCCAGAGGTCACTGTAATAGCTGGTGGCGGTGAAATTGACGCCATCC
>JAHEKC010000079.1 GCA_024638565.1 Bacteroidota bacterium | reverse complement strand
AACCACCTGGCCCCATCTCTCGCATGGCGGAAGCGAAAGCCTGATGAATGCATCAGAAATCCTGCAGGCACTCCGAAAGCTGAATACGGTAGGGTCAGTACTGTATATCGCCGCCCATCCTGATGATGAGAATACCCGACTGCTCGCATACCTCGCCAACGAAAAGCTTTTACGAACGGGTTACCTGTCCATCACACGTGGTGACGGCGGCCAGAACCTGATCGGAAAGGAACAGGGTCCGTTGCTGGGCATCATCCGCACGCAGGAGTTGCTGGCAGCGCGCAGGATAGACGGGGCGGAGCAGTTTTTTACCCGTGCCATTGACTTCGGGTATTCCAAAGGGCCGGCGGAGACGCTGTCCTTCTGGGATCACCAGCAGGTACTGGCAGATGTGGTATGGGTGATCAGGACCTTCAGGCCTGATGTCATCATCACCCGCTTTCCATCCGAGCCCCCGCGGGGGCATGGTCACCATACCGCTTCCGCCATGCTGGCACAGGAAGCATTCAGGATGGCAGGTGATCCCAGGCAGTTTTCAGAACAGCTCAATTATACCTCGGCCTGGCAACCTAAATCGATCTGGTGGAATACCTACCGGTTCGGAAGCGTGAATACGCAAAGCGAGAACCAACACCATTTTGATGTCGGCATGTTTAATCCGTTGCTGGGAAGTTACTATGGCGAACTGGCCGCCGAAAGCCGGTCCCAGCATAAAAGCCAGGGATTTGGCAGGGCACGCAGCCGCGGGCTCATGGAGGAGTATTTCAAGCCGTTGGACGGGGATACGGCATGTGGCGGGCTGTTCTGCAATATTGATCAGTCCTGGCGACGCGTCAATGGGGGTGCAGCATTCGGCAAGATTGTGCAAAAGGCCATTGGCAGCTTCAATGCCGGAAATCCGGCCGCCGTCCTGCCACTGCTCGTCGACGCTGCGGGGGCACTCCAAGGCATAGAAGACGAATACTGGCGCAAACAAAAGGAACGGGAACTGAACAAGGTGATCGCTGCATGTGCGGCCCTGTGGTTCGAAGCCACAGGTGACCGTTTTGCATTTGTGGCGGGCGACTCACTCACGGTAACCTGCCAGGCGGTGAACGGCTCCAAAGCGCGTATTGTTCTTGAAGGAATTGCCCTGACAGGAAGGCCGGATTCCATTCTGGACATCAGCCTGGCTGGGGCACCCGTCTCCGTAAAACTGAGTGCCGCCATACCTGCCGGAACCCGGCCCGGTACGCCGTACTGGCTGCGCCAGGAATCCGGAAAAGGTATTTTCACCGTCCGGAGCCAGGAATTGATCGGTATGCCGGAAAACAAACCGGTAATGGTGGCCACATTCCGGTTCCGGATCAACGGGCAACCGTTCGTTTACCGTGTACCGGTATCATACAAGTGGACGGATCCGGTCAGGGGTGAACTTTACCGTCCGCTGGTAGTACGCCCACCCGTTACGATTTCATTCGCTGATGACGTGATTCTGGTTACGGAAGGCGCGGACAAAATGATTGCAGTGACACTTACCGCTCACAAGGATTCCATCAAAGGGAAGGTCAGGCTCTCTGCAGGCGGCCCGTTCTCCATATCACCTGAATCCGCCCCGGTCATGATTGGGGAAGAGGGCGGAAGGCAAACTGTAACTTTTAAAATCGTCCCGGATTCCGCACTCGTTTCCGGCCAGCACCGGATACGGGCAGCATTTCATAATGGAACCGGTGCATGGACTTCCGGGCTCGATCATGTCGGGATTGAATACGACCATATAAAGCCGGTAAGCCTGTTCCCGGAATCAGGTGCCAGCCTGGTGGCACTCAAAATCAAAATCCGTGGACATGAAGTCGGGTATATTAATGGCGCCGGGGATGCCATACCGGAGTGCCTTGGCCAGATTGGATATAACGTGACCGTCCTGGATGATGATGAGCTGGAAAAAGGTGATCTGGCAAGGTATGATGCCATCGTAACCGGTGTGAGGGCCTTCAATACGAACAAGCGGCTTGAGTCCTACCGCGACAGGCTGCTGCAGTACGTAAAAGACGGCGGCAACCTGATAGTGCAATACAACACGAATAGTTTCATCGGGAGGTTTTCGGGAGATATTGGCCCCTATCCGTTCAAGATCACCCGAAACCGGGTGACGGATGAAACTGCACCCGTCACCCTTACGGATCCGGAGCATCCGTTGCTGACAGATCCGAACATGATATCAGCGGCCGATTTCGACGGGTGGATACAGGAGCGCGGACTCTATTTTACTGGTGATATAGACCCGAGGTACCAAACCATGCTTCGCATGTCAGATCCGGGGGAGGAGCCGCTGGACCAGGCTATACTTGCCACCCGTTACGGCAAGGGTCATTTTATTTATACCAGCATCTCCTTCTTCCGGGAACTGCCGGCAGGCGTGCCTGGTGCTTACCGGCTTTTTGCCAACATGCTCTCCATAGGGCTGGACGACCCCGCCCGGTGACCAATCAGGTTGTCGAGGCCTACCTTTGCATTCCCGGCAAATCTTATGGAGCAGGTACCTGTTGTCATACATCCCGATTCTGAAGAAGCGTTCGCAAGCTATTTCGACCTGCGCTGGGAGGTGCTCAGGAAACCCTGGAACAGGCCTCCCGGAAGTGAACGGGATGAACTCGACGCAGTAGCTGTGCATGGCATGATCCAGGCGGACGATGGCCGGGCGCTGGCAGTAGGACGCGTGCATATGACCACGGACCGGCAGGCACAGGTCCGGTATATGGGTGTCCGGGATACT
This sequence comes from Bacteroidota bacterium, assembly GCA_024638565.1. GTDB lineage: Bacteria > Bacteroidota > Bacteroidia > AKYH767-A > OLB10 > JAHEKC01. The sequence goes on along the minus strand of JAHEKC010000079.1, from coordinate 11,482 downwards.
GCGCGGGGCAGGGGGCTCGGCACACGCATGCTGCGATACCTTGAAAAGGAAGCGCGCAAACTCGGGGCACAGCGTATCATCTTGCAGGCGCGTGAACCTGCAGTGCCCTTTTACAAGCGTCACGGCTACACTATACTAGAAAAGACCTATATCCTGTTCGATGAGATTCAGCATTTCCTTATGACGAAGGAGCTGCCCGAAGCCTGAAGGCCTGCGTAAATACAACCGAAATGAAAATCACAATTATTACGATTCACCCTGGACTCCTGGAGAGCCCCTTTGGCCATTCGATCATGAAACGGGCCATTGATAAAGGAAAAGCTGAAATCGAGCTGGTCAATTTACGTGACTATGCACAGGGGAAGCACCGGCACGTTGACGATTCTCCCTATGGAGGTGGTGCCGGTATGGTGATGATGATAGAACCGGTCTGGAACTGCCTGAATGCCCTGAAGAAGGCAGTTGACTTTGACGAGGTGATCTACCTCAGCCCTGACGGGGAGCGGTTCGATCAGCCCATGGCCAACCGGCTGTCGACCCTGAAGCGAATTTGCCTGCTCTGCGGTCATTACAAGGGAATTGATGAACGGATCCGGGAGCATCTGGTAACCCGTGAAGTTTCGATAGGGGATTATGTCCTCAGCGGCGGGGAACTGGCGGCGGCGGTGCTGGCAGATGCCGTGGTCAGATTGCTTCCTGGCGTACTCAATGACGAGACCTCCGCGCTATCAGATTCGTTCCAGGACGGCCTCCTTGCACCTCCCGTGTATACGCGACCGTCCAGCTTTCAGGGGTGGAGGGTGCCGGAGGTGTTACTGTCTGGTAATGAGAAGAATATAGTTGAATGGCGGCATGCGAGCGCATTGGAAAGAACCCGCCAGAGAAGACCGGGTCTGCTGGAATAAATTTACCTCTCAAACGGCCGGCCCAAAGCGTAAATTCCGTAAACTTGCAATCCTTTATTTCAAAGCCATCAGGCTACAGGTATTATGAAGAAGGAACTCATGCAAGTGGTAGAGGAAGCAACGGCGATACGCCCAGAACTTCCTGATTTTAAGGCCGGTGACACCATTACGGTTTTTTACAAGATCAAGGAGGGAAACAAGGAACGTGAGCAGCAGTTCCAGGGTGTCGTACTTCAGCGGAAAGGACAGGGTGCCACCAGGACCTTTACCGTTCGGAAGATGTCGAGCGGTGTAGGGGTGGAGCGGATTTTTCCACTTTTCAGCCCCAAGATCTCCCGGATCAAGGTAGACAAGCAGGGTTCGGTACGCCGGGCCAGAATTTTCTATCTCCGCGGCATTACAGGCAAGGCGGCCCGCATCGAGGAAAAGAAGGTAACCACAACTGCGTCTGCCGGGGTGAAGCCGGCGAAACAGGCCGGTTCCGACGGTCAAAAAGAAACAGTAAAGGCGTAAGCAGATACCATTTACTGCAAGGGCCCCCTGTTAAAAGGGGGCTTTTTGTTTTTACGGGGATTGCCATGGGGATACAATAGCAGGTGCCCGGCAATTAAAACCTGCCCCAATTTCTTTTGCCGGACTTTGTGTTAAATTGATTTAATTTCCGGATGGCTGGCGGAAGACTATACCTTGTTCCCGTTCCAATTGGTGATGCTGCCGTGTCCCGTGTCCTGCCAGGTGATGTAATTGAAATGGCCGCCCATTTGCGGCATTTCATAGTAGAGGACGAGAAACAGGCACGCAGGATGCTTCGACGAATAGTACCCGGTATCGACCAGGAAAGCCTTGTCATTGGAGTGCTGGACAAGCATAACCCGGATGACGGGTTGCGTGAATTACTTGCTCCGGCGGTGGATGGGGAAGACATCGGCTTGATGAGCGATGCGGGTTGCCCGGCCGTGGCCGATCCCGGTGCACTTGTCGTCAGGCTGGCACATGAGCTGGGAATTCCTGTTGTACCGCTGGCCGGGCCTTCATCCATCCTGCTGGCCCTGATGGCTTCCGGACTGAACGGTCAATCATTTTGCTTTCACGGTTACCTGCCGGTTGAACGCGACAAGTGCAGGGCGGCCATACGTAAGCTGGAACGCGAATCAAAAGCGCACGGGCAAACGCAGATATTCATGGAAACGCCTTACCGGAACGAACGGCTGTTGGAGATGTTGCTGGAAAACTGCATGGCCGGAACCCGGTTGTGCCTGGCTTGCGACCTGACCATGGACTCAGAGTTGGTCAGGACACGGACCATCGCAGAATGGCATGAGCATCCGCCTGCGCCGGGCAAAAGGCCATGTGTATTTCTCCTGGCTTCCTGAGTCACCGGATTTCAACCAGTTCCACGCGCATCACCAGCGCTGCGTTTGGCGGAATGCAGCCTGCGTCGCCTGTCAGCCCGTATGCCAGGTGCGCGGGAATGATCAGCAGGGCCTTGTCTCCTTCCGACATCATGGCTACTCCTTCCCGGAGCCCGTTGGGAATTTCGTCGTAGCTCATTTCAAATTCCAGCAGTCCCAGGCTGTCGGAGCTGTAACAGTAGCGTCCATCAAGTAGTTCCGTGCGATAACTGACGCGAACAGAATTATGGCTTGCGGGGCCGGAACCCATGCCGGTTCGCCGGATGAAATAGCGAAGACCCGTCTCGGTGGAATCCATGCGGTAACCCTTGCGCGCTATATAGGCATCTATATCGTTAAGCTGGTTCCGGACAAACTTTTTATTGACGCGGATAAGTTTTTCCTTCAGGTTCTCCCTTTCCATCTCGCGGTTTTGGGGTAATGTGTCATTGCAGGCAAGCCAGGGAAAAAGGCATGCAAACAGCAGGGGAAATTTACGACGCAAGTGCATCCTTGTAGCGGGGCAGCAGGTTGATAAACGCCTGAACAGTTTCATCAAGGGACTTCCTGGACCTGCCACCGGCTGCATTCATGTGTCCGCCCCCGTTAAAGTGGGCAGCCGCCAGGTCCTTCACGCTAAAATCGCCCTTTGACCGGAAAGAGATTTTGACCATGTCGTCCCTTTCGCTGAAAAACGCTGCCATCCTCACCCCCCGGATGCTGAGCCCGTAATTCACGATGCCTTCCGTATCTCCCGGCCGGTATGTATAGGTATCCAGCTCCTCCATGGTCACGCTGATATAAGCTGTATGATACTCGGGCAGCACCACGAGCTTATCCTTGATGCAATGGCCAAGGAATCGTGTCCGGTTTTCAGAAAAGTTGTCGAATATACGTTCATGGATGGCATGGTTTACCGCGCCCTTGTCGATGAGTGCTGCAATGATCCGGTGGGCATCGGAACTCATCGATGAAAAACGGAACGAGCCGGTGTCTGTCATGATGCCGGCATAAAGGCATTCGGCGATGTTCCGTTCTACGCGTTGGGAATGGCCGGATTCGGTAATAAACCTGTATACCAGTTCGCAGGTCGAACTGGCGCCCGGTACACAAAGCGTAAAATCGCAAAAGACCTTCGGTTCCAGGTGATGGTCGATGACCACTTTTCTAGCCCTGGAGGATTGCAGCGTATTTGACAGGCCCTGGACGCGGTCGGGGTCGTTGAAATCCAGGCAAAAGATAACATCGGCGGATGCGATTTCATTCTTTGCACGGCCTTCATCGGCGTCTGAGCGAAGGACCTGGTCGGCGCCTTTCATCCACTCCAGGAATTCAGGAAAGTCGCCCGGGCTGATTACCGTTACCGAGGATGCCACGGGAAGGAAATAATTGTATAGCGCAAGGGAAGCGCCCATGGCATCGCCATCAGGTTTATGGTGCGGCAGGATGACCAGGTTTTTCCCGGTACATATTGAATCGATTTCCCTCAGTTTGCCTGGATCAAATAACGCTTGCATACGCCGCAAAAATAGGGTATTCCAAATCGGCGGTAAGCCGATATGGTGGCATCAGAAACGGATCTCTTTCCTGGCAGCAATAAGCGTATTGGAAAGCAGCCCGGCAATGGTCATGGGCCCAACACCTCCCGGTACCGGCGTGATGTATTCGCAGCGTGATGCGACGTCTTCGAAATTGACGTCTCCTGATATCCGGTACCCCTTTTTCGTGCCGGGGTCCGGTACCCGCGTGATACCCACATCGATGACGGTTGCTCCTTCCCTGACCATGGATGCTTGGACGAACCCGGGTTTGCCGAGTGCAGCCACCAGTATGTCAGCCTGGCTGCATACAGATCCGAGTTCACGTGTCCGGCTGTGGCATAGGGTCACCGTGCAGTTACCGGGGTAAGCATTGCGGCTAAGCAACAGGCTTAGCGGCATCCCGACTATTTGGCTGCGTCCTATGATTACACAGTGTTGCCCTTCCGTTTCGACCTTATAATCTTCCAGCAGCATCATGATGCCTTGCGGGGTGGCAGGTACAAAGCACGGTCGTCCCTGTGCCAGGCGGCCCGTGTTTATGGAATGAAATCCATCAACATCCTTTGCAGGCTCCACTGCTTCACTGACCCTGGTGGCATCGATGTGGTCCGGGAGTGGAAGCTGTACGATAAGGCCATCGATGCCGGGATCTTCATTGACGATTCGAATCTTTTCCAGCAGCTTGGCTTCCGTCACGTCATCTTCCAAACGGATCAATGTGGATTTGAATCCGATTTTTTCACAAGACCGGATCTTTGATCCCACGTAAGTTTCTGAAGCCCCGTCATGCCCCACGAGGATTGCCGCAAGGTGCGGTGCCCGACCGCCTTCCTTTAACAGGGTCCGGACGGCTGATGCAAGCCTTTCCTTGATCCTCCCGGATACTGCCTTTCCATCAAGTAACTTCATGAGATCTGAAATGAAACGATTGTCCTGAGCGTGCAATCCATACCGGGTCACCGCCGGGTTCGCTGCATCTGCTGCATCATGCGTTGGGCCTTCCCGGATGAAAACGACTTCATCATCTTGCGCATATCTTCGAACTGCTTGATCAGCTTGTTAACCTGCTGGATATCCGTGCCACTGCCGGATGCCAGCCGCTTGCGCCTGTTGCCTGCAAGGAGGGAGGGGTTGTTTCGTTCTTCCGGGGTCATGGACCGGATAATCGCCTCGATGCCCTTAAACGAGTCGTTGTCAATGTCCATATCCTTGATCTGTTTGCCCACACCCGGAATCATTCCCACCAGGTCCTTGATGTTTCCCATTTTCTTGATCTGCTGTAGCTGGGACAGGAAATCATTGAAGTCGAATTTATTTTTGGCAATTTTTTTCTGCAGGGCAGCCGCTTCTTTCTCGTCGATTTGCTCCTGGGCTTTCTCAACCAGCGAAACAATATCCCCCATTCCCAGGATACGGTCCGCCATTCGTTCCGGGTGGAATACGTCAAGCGCGTCCGGTTTCTCCCCGGTACCTATGAACTTGATCGGTTTGTTGACTACGGCCTTGATGGAAAGGGCCGCACCGCCGCGGGTGTCACCGTCCATCTTGGTGAGTACGACCCCGTCGAAATCCAGCTTTTCATTAAATACACTGGCCGTGTTCACTGCGTCCTGGCCGGTCATCGCGTCAACCACGAAAAGAATCTCGGTGGGCTGAAGGGCGCCTTTCAGCGCGCTGATCTCATGCATCATCTCCTCATCAATGGCCAGGCGACCTGCCGTATCCACGATGACCACCTGGCAGCCCTGCTTTTTCGCATGGTCCACCGCATGGCGGGCAATGGCCACAGGATCTTTCACCCCTTCCTCGGAATAAACCTCAACTTCCAGTTGCTCACCCAGCGTTTTCAGCTGGTCAATGGCTGCAGGACGGTACACGTCGCACGCCACCAGAAGAGGATTCCTGCCTTTTTTTTGCTTGACGTAGTTAGCCAGCTTGGCGGACAGGGTTGTTTTACCGCTTCCCTGGAGTCCGGCCATCAGCAGGACTGCCGGCTGACCCTGCAGGTTCACTTCGGAGGCGCTGCTGCCCATCAGCAGCGCCAGTTCGTCCCGCACCACTTTGACCATCAACTGGCCCGGCGAAACGGCTGTCAGTACCTGCTGTCCGAGTGCCTTTTCCTTCACCGTATCGGTGAACTGCTTGGCGACCTTGTAATTAACATCAGCTTCAAGCAATGCCCGGCGAACTTCCTTGAGGGTTTCCGCCACGTTGATCTCCGTGATCTTGCCCTTACCTTTGACCAGTTTAAAGGCCCGTTCCAGTTTGTCACTCAGATTTTCGAACATAGTTGCAGCTGTTAGGGGCGCAAAAGTAGTGGTTTTGGGCGAGGCAATGGGCGTGCCGCGTCTTGTGAAGCTCTGTGTAAATACAGGATCCGTTGTTGAGAATGTAGGTGCTGAAATCAGGTATCACCGTTGGGTTTTTATTTACTTGCAGGCGCTGGTAAAACAATAACCCCTTGAGCTTGTTACGTTTCTGATCCCATCGCATGGTAAGACTCGTTGTCTTTATTGCTGTCCTGCTGGTCATTGACCTGTATGCTTTCCAGGCGGTACGCTTTCTTACGCGCCAGTCACCGGACTGGCAGCGATACTGGTACCTGCTTTACTGGGGGATTTCAGCAGCATGCTTCGGTATCATCCTGGCGGCACAGTTTTCAGACTGGCACCTGTGGCCAAAAGCATTCAGGACGTACAGCTTCGCAATGGTTTTTATTGTGTTTGTCTCCAAGCTATTCATCGATGTGTTCCTGGTGGCGGATGATATCGTCCGGTTGATCAGATTTGCGGCGATGAAAATTCCGACCCTGTTCAACGCAGGTCCATCCTCCGGCCATACAGGACCCGCCATCACCCGTTCTGAATTCCTTGTGCGTGCCGGGATGTTGGTGGGTGCCGTTCCATTTTTTTCCTTACTGTACGGCATGGTATCGGGGGCTCACAACTACAGGATACACCGGGTAAGCATTCCACACAAGGGACTGCCCCCGGCACTCGATGGGTTTCGTATTGTACAGATTTCGGATATCCATACGGGAAGCTTCCATTCCCCTGAGCCGCTGCAAAAAGCAGTCGATCTTATCAACTCCCTTGAAGCGGATGTGGTTTTTTTTACGGGCGACCTGGTAAATAACAAGCATGAAGAGGCCTTGCCGCATGCCAGGGCCCTTTCCGGCATCAGGAGCCGTCATGGGGTGTATTCCGTTTTCGGGAACCACGACTACGGGGATTACGCGCGGTGGCCAAGCGCGGAAGCAAAATCCAGGAATTTTCAGCAACTGAAAGCGTTGCATTTACAACTCGGCTGGAACCTGCTGATGGATGAGCATGCCTACATGACAGCAGGCAATGAAAAGCTTGCCGTGGTCGGGGTGCAGAACTGGAGCGGCCGTGGTAACTTCCAGCAATATGGCAATATTGAAAAAGCTATGCTTGGTTTCGAACCAGGAACCTTCAACATACTGTTGTCGCATGATCCCTCACATTGGGATGCACAAGTCAGGGACAGGTATCCGGACCTGCACCTGACCCTTTCCGGTCATACCCATGGCATGCAGTTTGGAGTGGAAGTGCCGGGGTTCAAGTGGAGCCCGGCTCAATATTTCTACAGGCAGTGGGCAGGGCTTTACAGTGCGGGAATGCAACACCTGTATGTAAACCGCGGCCTCGGCTATATCGGATACCCTGGCCGTGTGGGTATATTGCCCGAGATAACCCTGATGGAACTGAAAAATTCATGAGGCATTGAAAAGAATTATTTTTAGATTTGTTGATCGCTAATGCGAATTCTGCTTACGCTTTCACTGCTCCTGGCCGCCTGGTGCGCGCCAGGGCAGCCTTTTTTTAAATGCAAGGACGGGCATGTCGAATTCAATTCCAATGCCCCGCTTGAAGTAATCACCGCCTCTTCCGAAGAACTCACGGGCATAATTGACGTATCCAACAAGACTTTCGGGTTTATCGTAAGGATGCGCTCTTTTGAAGGGTTCAACGCTTCCCTTCAACGTGAGCATTTTAATGAGAATTACATGGAGAGTACCAGGTATCCGCGTGGATCATTCAAGGGAAAGATTATTGAAGATGTGGATTTTTCCGTGCCGGGGGAACGGACCATCCGGGCCAAGGGAGTGCTCAGCCTGCATGGCGTGGAACGTGAACGGATAATCAAGGCCGTCATGAAAGTCCAGCCTGATGGGATCAGGCTGGAGTCCTGGTTTACCATCTTGCTCGCGGACCACGACATCCGCATTCCAAAGGTGGTAAACGAGAAGATTGCGGAAGAGATAGATGTGATCGTAAGGGCCAGCCTTTTACCTGAATAGTCATGCGGTTGGTCTGCCTGTTATCGGTCCTGGCGATCCTTGGTTACCAGCAGGGCTCATCGCAATCACCGTATTTCAAGCTGATCACCCCGGGAAGCGAACATGAAGGCCTTAAGTACACGGCCCTGATGTGTGATCGCGACGGATTTCTGTGGATCGGTACGTCGGCAGGGCTATACCAGTACGATGGAACCAGCTTCCAGCATTATATACTTGATTCATCTGCGTACGGGAATGAATTCACGGCCCTGGCCCAGGGTCCTGCCGGTGCGATCGTGGCAGGACTGAGAAGCGGGGCTATTGCCACACTGGAGGATGGCAGGCTCCGGCTTGACGAACCTGAAGAAGGATTTCCGGCCAAAGCCATTACCTCCCTGGCCTTCGGTACAGACAGCATTCTTTGGATGGCCACGGCAGGGGAAGGGGTGTACTTTCAAAAAGACGGACGGTATTACAACATTGATCAGGATGACGGGTTAAACGATAACTATACCTATTGCATCATGGAAGGCCCTGACGGAGAGGTGTGGATCGGCTCAGACCAAGGCATTGCCATATGCAGGGCTGATGAAAACCAGAAGGTTAAACGGCAAATACGCTATGCCGATGGTTTGCCGGACGAGATCATCCTGGACCTGAAAATGGTAAAAGGCCGGGTGGTTGTGGCCACACAGGATAAGGGGCTCTGCCTCATCCAACCTGGTCAGACGGGCGTGACCCGGCTCCCATCCATGAAGGCATGGCCGTTTGGTGCGGCACACCGGGTTGTAGCCGGGCCGGGCGAATACTGGATCGCGGGCGGGAACCAGGGTCTGTTCTGCATACGCGGTGAGGAGGCACGGCCCCTGCGCCGCTTTCAAAAGGTGGAAGGCAGGCAGCTCACTGCCGTGCGTGATCTTGTCCGGGACCGGGATGGCGGGTTATGGGCCGTTTCCGGCGCCGGCTTGGTATATACGCCGGGTAACCAATTCAACTTTCTTACCGAGGTACCCGGATTTCCGCTTTCTGACATTGACGCGATTCTCTGCGACCGGGAGGGCCGCATCATCTGTTCCCCGGGCCAGGGCCTGTTGATTCTTCAACCTGGGCAGGAAGGATTCGCGGTGAAACGTGTTTCAGTAACCGACAACGACAGCCAGATCGATATTGTCAGCCTTTTCGAAGACGACTGGGGCTTCATCTGGATCGGGACGCTGGGTGGAGGTTTGTACAGGATGAATCCGCGGTCTTTGCAGGTACGGCCTGTCATCGGGTTTCCCGGCGGGAAGTCGGCAACGATCCTTGCCATCAACGGGAAGGGCCCCGGCCTGTGGCTGGCCACCTTCGGTGGCGTTGTCCGGCTGAAAATGGATGGTCCCCCTGACAGGGACCACATCCAATGTTTCTTCGAAGTGGCGGATGCGGCTGGTGACCTGGGCAATTATTACATCTATGACGTATTTATCGACTCGAAAGGCCGCACCTGGTTTGCCACGGATGGACGGGGAGTGGTGTACTTTGACGGACGCCGCTACAGGACACCGGCCGACCTGGGCGCATTGAACGACCAGGTGGTTTATTCCTTTACGGAAGACAGCCGGGGACGCATTTGGTTCAGTACGGCACAATCCGGCGTTTATAGCCTGGACGACGGCAAGCTGAAAAACTACGGTCTTTCAGAAGGACTTCGGGAGCCGGCCGTTTCAGCACTTTCATTCGATGGCCACCGTCATATCGTGATGGTGCACAGGTCCGGCATTGACTTGCTGGACATCACAAGCGGTGAAGTGTCCTACCACGGGGCAGATCATCACCTGGACAACCTGAACCCAGACCTGAATACCCTCTCCATGGACCGGAACGGAAACCTGTGGATCGGCGTGGAACAGGGGATCGTGGTTTACAGGCCTGGCATGGCGCCGGTCCGGCGAGGGCTGCGTTGCGTGATCAGACGTGTGACCTTGCTTGCTGACGGTTCAGCGGTTGCGGACGGTGCCGTGCTCCGGCACGACCAGCAGGACCTTTCAGTGGAGTTTTCAAGCGTCGCCTTCACCAATGCCGGTCGCGTCGTACACGAATACAAACTGACGGGTTACCATGAAAAATGGATTGCCACAAGCGACAACCGCATCATATTCCCGAACCTGCCGCCCGGATATTATGTGCTGGAAATCCGCGGTTCCGGCAACGGACAGTTTGCCCTGTCTGATATCGCAAAGCATTCTTTCAGGATCCAGGCGCCGTTCTGGAAGCGTCTCTGGTTCCAGCTTTGTTTCGTGATTGTCGTATCCACGCTGGTGGTGGTATACCTTCGCAACCGTGAACGCCGGCTCAGACACATGGAAGCGCTGAAAAAGGAAAAAATTGAATACCAGTTTGAAACACTGAAAAGCCAGGTGAACCCCCATTTTCTGTTCAACAGTTTCAACACCCTCGTTTCGGTTATCGAGCAGGATAGAAAGCTGGCCGTTGAATATGTGGAAATGCTAAGTGATTTTTTCAGGAGTGTGGTAGGCTACAAGGACCGGGAATTGATCACCCTGCAGGAGGAGCTGGACCTGGCGCGATCCTATTACGAAATTCAAAAAAAGAGATTCGGGGCTTACCTGGTGCTAAACATAGACGTTGAAACGAGGCATCTGTCCGGCCAGGTGCCGCCGCTGGTATTACAAATCCTGATCGAAAATGCCATCAAGCATAATTCCACCAGCTCCGAATCTCCGTTAACCATTGAAATTTATACGGTGGAGGGCCGGCTGTATATTAAGAATAACCTGAATCCGAAAAAGACCCTTGAACCCAGTACGGGAACGGGATTGCAAAACGTACGGAACCGGTATCAACTGCTGTCAAGTCAGAAGGTGCGCGTTGACCGGGACGAGATGTTTTTTACGGTTTCCATCCCGTTAATCGGAAATTGATCATGAATATATTTATTGTAGAAGACGAAGAACCCGCATCTGCCCGCCTGGCAAAAATGCTCGGTGAAATAAATCCTGAGATCGTGGTAAAGGACACCGCGGTCAGCATCCGTTCGGCGGTTCAATGGCTGAACCAACATCCGGCCCCGGATCTTATATTGATGGACATCCAGCTGGCCGATGGCAACAGCTTCGATATTTTCAGACAGGTGCAGGTTTCCTGCCCGGTGATATTTACCACTGCATTTGATGAATATGCAGTGGATGCTTTCAAGGTAAACAGCGTCGACTACCTGTTGAAACCGGTGAAACAGGCGGAGCTGGAGAATGCCATCCGTAAGTACCAGGACAGGTACGGCGCGCCCTCCCCAATTGACTATGCCAGGCTGGCCCGTGAAATACGTGCTTCCGACAGCGGATA
>JAHEKC010000078.1:13184-14348 GCA_024638565.1 Bacteroidota bacterium | reverse complement strand
GGGCCTGGCGATAATAAAGCTGCCATCGTTCTTTGAAGGCGGGGTCCTGTTTTCCGAGCAAGGCATTGTAGGCATCCGTACCGCAGTGGACAGGGCTTTGAGCAGGTACATCAGCAGCCATCATACAGGCAAGAAGAATAAGGAGTGGCAGCCGGTCCATGGGGTCGTAATTTTTTTAGAGTAATAAAGATAACCTATAACCCCAACTGACCCAAAGGGCCAAGCCGTATGGTATGGACTCAGCGGTCAGGCCCGGCAAGGACTGGGCGGGTCTGCTTCCCGGCCTGACCCACCTATTCGCCCTGACAAATTAAACATTTGAAAATCAGATGGTAAGGATACCATTTGTGAGATTTCTGCCTCACCGAAAAAAATTTCATCTGTCGATAAACCAAGTGAAGACATTTCTGTTTAACTTTGCGTAATAAACATTAAACAAAACAATAAAATCAACACAAATGAAAAACTACTCGAATGCATTCAGAGCACTAAAGTCCATGACTATTAGGCTCTTAGCGACAGGATGGCTGGCGTCAATGCTGGTGCCGGTCAGCGCCCACGCCCAATCCTATTGTACCTCATCGGGCAATTCCAGCAATAGGGCTTATACCGAAATGATCGCATTTGCCGGAATCAGCAACAGCTCCGGCAATGATGGCGGTTACGGCGATTACTCAAACCTGGTTGCGACAGCCGATGCCGGCGCCACCATGCCCATCACACTCAAACCCAAAAAGAAATTCCCATTCAGTTTCTTCAAGAGCTACTGGAGCGTCTGGATTGACTTCAACGGGAATGGTGATTTCTCGGATCCGGGCGAGCTCGTTCTTCAGGAGTCCGGTTACGGTGAAATACAGTCCGCGATCTACATCGTGAATTCCGGTGCAGGCACCACGGGTATGCGCATTACTCAAAAGCTATTCGGGTATGCAACAGCCTGCGGAAACTTTCCAAGAGGCGAAGTGGAGGATTACTCCATTACTATCAATCCATGTGTTGCCGATGCGGGTACGCTGACGGCCGATGCCTCTTCGGCATGTTTCGACAATGGATCAGCCATGCTGTCGGCCACACCGGACGGTAACATCAACGTTCCTGCCGGTTACTCGACAGCCTACGTGCTGACTTCCGGAGCCGGCCTGGTGATCGAACAGACCAGCGCCA
>JAHEKC010000078.1:0-13084 GCA_024638565.1 Bacteroidota bacterium | reverse complement strand
GGTCGCCTATGTACTCACCTCGGGCGCAGGCCTTGTGATTGAGCAGACCAATGCAACTCCCGACTTCACGGTGAATGGCAGCGGCATGTATACGATTCATACACTTGTGTTCGATCCCAATACGCTCGACCTGTCGATCGTCGTACCTGGCGTGACCACGGGCGTGGATGTGAACGGCCTGCTGGTGCAGGGTGGAGGCAGTATCTGCGCATCGCTGGATGTGGCCGGTGCCCAGTTCATGGTTGAGAATCCCTTTGCGGGTGATATTTCCTACCAGCAGTTCTTCAACTGCCTCAGCTACGGCTCGACCGTGCAGCTGGATGGCGTGCCGGCAGGTAATGCCATGGTACCCGCGGGTTACCAGACCGTATATGTACTTACGAAAGGTTCAGGATTGGTCATCGAACAAGCCGGGGCCGCTCCTTCGTTCAATGTATCGTCCAACGGAGTTTACAGGATTCATACGCTGGTGTATGATCCCAACACCCTCAACCTCGCCATCGTTGTACCGGGTGTCACCACGGGCTTCGATGTGAACGGACTTCTCGTGCAGGGCGGCGGATCCATCTGTGCTTCGCTGGATGTACAGGGCGCACCATTCCTTGTCATCCCCAACTGGATCTGCACCTTGTTCGGCAAAGACAGGATCGACATGCAATACTACACGCAAATGGATCCCGAAGAGGCCTATGATGTGCTGATGGAAAACTACCGGGAAACCGGCTCCTTGAACACCGCTAACACGGCGGAAGGAAATATATCGCTCTATCCCAATCCGGCGGTTGATCGCCTGAACATCAGGATAGATTCCATCGACAAGGACAATGCAACCATAGAGATCGTGAATGTTTTCGGCCAGCAGGTATATTCCGGCTCGCTGTCAAGCATGTCTGATACCGGGACGATAGATATTTCATCAATGGCTCCGGGCCTGTATATCCTTTATGTGAAATCACCAGGCAATACGCTGGTGGAAAAATTTGAAAAGAAGTAGTTTTTTGTAGTGCTTATCATTCAAGTGCCTCCTTACAGGAGGCACTTTTTTTGTTTTTCGTTTAGGAATAAAGTAAAGGACAGGAATTGATCGGGCCCGCCCTGCCATGGCCGTGTGAACCTGTTTACTATTGGAAATGCCGGGACAGTCAGGGATGGATCGCTAATTTGCGTACAATTCGCGTGTTGACGGCTTGCACCCTGACCAGGTATATGCCGGCCACTAATCCGGATGTTTGGATCGTGGTTCTTCCGGGTTGCAACGGCGCCTCAACTACGGCTTTTCCGGTCACATCTTGCAGGGATACCGTACCCCGGGTGATGCCATGGTGCAGGATAACGATAGTCCCGCCTGCGGAAAAAACGCTAATCCCGCTACCGGTCGCGGCATCATCGAATCCGCTTGCCGCAACGTTGATTGTTTGCTGGGAAAAGGCCGTATCGCATGCGTTGTAAGTGCTTAGCGTTACGGTATAGGTGCCGGCTCCGGGAAAGGTATAGACCGGGCTCAGGCTTGTATCAGCTGACGGCCCGAAATCCCATGACTGCCCGGTGGCATGCTGACTCTGATTGGTAAACTGGTAGGTGAACCCGCTTGTATGAGCATATGAAAAGGCGCTGGTCAAATCATACTTGCCTATGTTCCAGAATAGCAGGCTGTCATACACCACCGCTTTGGCGGCGGCCCGGATATCTGCCGCAACGGATGCGGGCAGCGAGGAGTTGAAGCTAGCCTGTGCAGGGTTTTTACGGAACAGGGCCGCATAAAAACTGCATGCCGCGGCATACGAGCCGGCCAGGGAAGGGTGGCTTTCATCAAGCTGGTATAATTCGATCGAAGGGTGATGCGTGCGGATATACCGCCACACGGAACCCACGGGCGATAGTACTGCATGATTGGAGTCGGCCAGCATGCGGTAGCGCAGCCGGAGCAGGCTGTCCATGCCATGATAAGTGCATACGGGTGGCCAGTTGGGGCAAACGCCTGCGTCGCCATTCTTGCGGCCCCAGGTCATGTAGAACATGGTTTCCCCGCAAGGGCTGTGGACCGTATGCAGGCTGTCGAGGTAGCGGACGGCGGGAAACACCTGAGCCAGCACCTGGGGCAGGGGGAAGGAAGGCAGCTGGCTTTGCTCCTGCAACACCAGGTAATCCCAGTTGCCCTGCATGATCTTTGTGTTGGTGGTGGTGTTCAGCGAATGCGCAGACAGGGTCGCGCCGCCGGGAATGTAACTGTCGAAGTAAAGTGAATCGCCGGCGGATATCGCCAGGTCAAACAACAGCTGCGGAAGGTTATTCGTTGCCGTATAGCTGTTGCCGATGAACAGCACCCGCGGCATCTGGCCGGCCGAAGCCAATGGGATTAATAAAAGGAGGGAACCCCAGAGGGTTTTTCTCATGAGCGGTAAAAATTACTGCACCGGCATATGCACGATCCTGTGCACCCTGGCGACACCATTCATCAGCCCGTGTACCAGGTAAACACCTGCCGGGAGGCCTTTCATGGAAACGACCAGCTCCTTCATGCCCGGTGTGGCAACGAGGGTGCTTATGGCCTGACCGGTTACGCCGGACAATACAATGCGTGAGGCGTCGGCTGTTTCGGGCAGCCGGATGACCAGGCGGCCGTCTGTTACGGGGTTCGGGTAAACGGAAAAGGCATTCGCCGTCCCGGAATTTCCTGCCAGCCGCATTTCACCGTCGTCGCCCGGGCACTGGTCCATGAAAAAAACATTTTTCTGCAGCGAGGTGATGTTCGTATTGCGTTCGATCACCTCCGACAGGCGCGTATGCTTCACCCTTGCACGTACTTTCGGGTACAGGTAGGGGTCGTGGAGGTAGAAATAGTAATCGCCATCGCGCAGCCTGGTGAACTGGTCGCGCAGGATGGCGCGAATGGTCATCGGCACCGAAACACCTGGCATGCGGTCTTCCGACAGCAGGCCTACCCACAGGTCCATGTTATTGACATGCCCGTAAAGCTGTGCCAGGTGATTCTGGCGGGCGGGGTCGGACGTAATATCGGCAAACGACAGCGCAGGTTTGCCGGTGTAGTATGAACGTACCGTATTGTAGTCGGGCAATCCGTGGTCACGTCCGCGCTGGATGTTAATGCTGGCGAGGTCCAGCCCGAAACCGGGGCCGAACAGGAAGTTGCGCAGCACGGAATTGATCATGATATCCGTCTCGAAGGTTTTTTGCGTGGCGTAGCCCTTCAGGAAGGGGTCGGGACCATAGGTCATCATAAGGCCCGGATCGAAAAAAACCTGCTTGAGGGTCATGGCCCCCGGCGCCATCTCCTTGCAGTCGTCGTCACGCAGCGGCACGGAGTCGGCCACGAGCGTATGTCCCAGCCGGAATCCGGCGGCAGCAAAGGTGTTGGCGATGTCAGGAATCACCTGCTTGTCATATCCCTTGTACTTGGGCAGGTCCACGCCCAGTGCCGGCAGGAATTCGTTATAGGTGATGGCCTGGATGATGGCGCCCACCTCCTTGCGTGCCTGCTGGTAAATGCTTTCATCTCCGGTCACCCCTTCCGCGATCAGCCGGTTACAGATCCGGTTGTGCTCCCTTGCGAACAGCGTCTGCATGGTCATGATGCCGGGTTGTTCCGCGGCGCGGATGTCGCCCGCCACATAAGTCTTCACCGTATGGCCGGAGTCGTTGGCCATAAAAGGCGCCTGCGGGTCTATGGCATCTGCGTACTCGCCGGTCACCGTATTCCATGGCATGAGGTTACCTGCCGAAGTGCGGAGTTTGCCGTCCTGGAAAGTGCGGAGCCAGGCGGCACGTGCGCTGTCCGATCCGTACACTACGGAGCCGTCGATCCAGGAGGTGTTCAGGTTCGTTTGTTCCCGCGGGGTGGACTGCCCGGTTCCGGCACGGATCACGCTTCGGAAGAACGGGATGTCCATGGTGAACACCGGGTCGTTCGGTGGAAGGGTGATAGGCGCGTATTCCACAAATCCTTCCTCGGTAAGGGTGATGTCATGATCTATAAACTGTCCCCAGGTAAAGGAGAACATGCTGACGTCATAGCCGTTGTAATGCGACTGTGGTTCATGGCACAGCAAGTTGGAGATGGCCCGTGCGGTGGGCCGTCCCGTCCCGTTCATGGCATTGTGCGGGTCCACGATATCGTATGCGGCGGGCAGTTCCCGGAAAAAGGAGATGCCCGCGGCACCGTAAGCGGCTTTTGATGCTTCGACATTGTTATGACTTCCGTCGATGGCGCGGTAGGGGATATGCGGGTTTTTCTTGTGCTTGCCCGGGAGCTGTGCGAAGGCATGGCCGGCCAGAAGTAAAATGGCTGCCGGCATTGTGGCAAAACGAGGTTTCATAAGGGATGGAGCGGGCCTAAGGTTTATGGCAATGGTTACAAAGGGACCGGGTATGGTTAAGGTTAGTTGTCATGCCGGTTGCGCTATCAAAAATACCGCTTTTGTCAATCGCGCGCAAGGGAAGAAGAGGTGCTATACGTTATTGGTTATTAGCTAATTGAGTAAAAGAAATTCTTGATGGCGTTAGCTTTGTGTGCCTCGTGTCTCCATTGTGAACATTGTGGTGAAAGCGTTCGGGGCTCCGGGTCAAATGTTCAAGCAGGCCTGAAAGCGCTGAACGTCGCAAGGTAACTGTCACTGCTGCCTGAGCAGGCGGCCATAAAGGTACCCGAACGAAAAGATGTTGCCGGAATGGTGGCCTGCGCGCTACAGGCGCGATGCCATCAACAAATTCAGGTCACGGAACGGAAGCTGGTGGATGTCGCTGATGATCTTGTTGGTAACCGTGCCTTTGTAGATATACACGCCGCTGCGGACGTAGGCGTCTTTCCAGAGGTATTGCTCCAGCCCGCCTTCCTCGCCAATGTTGAGCAGGATGGGGGTGAAGATATTGCTCAGTGCGTATGAAGCGGTGCGCGATACGCGGGAGGCGATGTTGGGTACGCAGTAATGCACCACGCCGAACTTGCGGAAGACGGGATGTGTGTGGTTGGTGATTTCCGAGGTCTCGAAACATCCACCCTGGTCAATGCTGACATCTACGATGACGCTGCCCGCCGCCATCTCGCTCACCATCTCCTCGGTCACCACAATCGGGGTGCGGCCATTTCGCGGGGGCAGGGCGCCAATGACGACATCGGCGGTTTGCAATGCGGCGCGCAGGTTGGCGGGATTCAGCGTGGAGGTATAAAACTGGCGCCCCAGGCCCTTCTGTATCCGCCTGAGCTTATACAGGGAATCGTCAAACACCTTCACACTCGCGCCCAGCCCGATGGCGGCACGTACGGCGTATTCCGCCACCACCCCGGCACCCAGCACCACGATGTCTGTAGGCGGGATACCCGTCACACCTCCCAGGATGTCGCCACGCCCGGAAGTGGTGTTGCTCAGGTATTCCGCCGCGATGAGGATGGAGGTGGAGCCCACGATCTCACTCATGGCCTGGATCACGGGCAGCGTATCTGTTTCGTCGCGGATATACTCATAGGCAAGCGCCGTTACCCGCTTTGAACCGAGTTTGAGGATAAAGTCTTTCTGCTGCATGCCGATCTGCAGGATGGAGACGAGCGTTTGCTTGTCCTGCATGTATTTCAGCTCGGTCATCGACGGGGGGGCCACCTTGAGGAGCAGATCGGCCTTGAACACCTCCCTGGGTGTATCCACTATCTCGGCGCCTGCCTCGCTGTAATCGGTGTCCGTGAAGTGGGCACTCGTTCCGGCCTCCGTTTCGATCATGACCCGGTGCCCGTTGGCGGTAAGAAGCGACACCGCCTGTGGTACCAGCGCGATGCGGTTTTCCTGGAAAGATGTTTCCTTCGGCAGCCCTATAAACAGGCTTTTCCTGTTGCGCCTGACTTCAAGCATGCTTTCCTGCGGCATCAGGATCCCCTGCTGGGCGAGTTCGTGGAGTCCGGACTGGATGGGTGAGGTCATATGGATAAGGTTATGGTCCGTACGGGCCCGCTCACCGATATGGAAACCGAGGCTGCGCCGGGTGGCAGGAGGCGCTGTGCCTTTTCGGCCCATTCGATGAAGCAATACCGGCCACTGTAAAAATACTGTTCGTATCCGAGATCGTAAAGCTCTGTTTCAGATGCGATGCGGAACAGGTCGAAGTGGTATACGGGCTCGCCATCCAGGCCCGCGTACTCATGGATGATGGCGAAGGTGGGGCTTGCCGCCGTATCCGCAACGCCAAGCTGCCGGCACAGGGCCTTGATCAGCGCTGTTTTCCCGGCGCCCAGCGGACCGTGAAAGGCGACCACACGTGGCCCGCCCAGCGTACGCAGGATTTCTGCCGCTATGGTGTCGAGCTGATCCGGCCCGGCACAGGTGAACTCACGCTGCACGGGAGCTTCCATTCTTACTTCGTGTCGAGCACCGCGAAGGGTAAGATAATTTCTTCCGGGGAAATTCCGCCGTGCTGGAAGGTGTTGCGGTAGTAGTTTACGAAGTGGTTATAATTATTCGGGTAAACGAAGAACTTGTCATGCTTGGCGAAGATGTAGGACGTACTTACGTTCTGCTTCGGCAGGAAGGCGTCCGCGGGATTGCGGATCTCCAGCACATCCTTTTTCTCGTAGCTCAGGTTCTTGCCCTGCTTGTATCGCAGGTTTGAATTGGTGTTACGGTCGCCCACCACCTTGGAGGGCTCCTTCACACGGATGGTACCATGGTCCGTGGTGATGATGAGCCTGCAGGGCTTTTGCGAAATGCGCTTGAGCGCTTCCAGCAGCGGCGAATGGGCGAACCATGAGTCGGTAATGCTGCGGTAGGCGGACTCATCGTCGGCCAGCTCACGGATGACCTGCATCTCCGTGCGGGCATGTGACAGCATGTCTACAAAATTGTAAACGATAACGTTTAGCCGGTTCTGGAACAGGTTCGTCACTGAATCAGCCAGCGCCTTG
This sequence comes from Bacteroidota bacterium, assembly GCA_024638565.1. GTDB lineage: Bacteria > Bacteroidota > Bacteroidia > AKYH767-A > OLB10 > JAHEKC01. Next base: position 6,180 of record JAHEKC010000078.1, on the reverse strand, counting down.
CCGTTTTCGATGTTGGTGATCTTGGCGTAGGAAAACCTGTAGTCCTTGCCGAACCGCTGCAGTTGGTCGGCGAGAAACTCCTCCTCGTGGAGGTTCTTGCCCGCGTCTTCACTGTCGCTCACCCACAACTTCGGAAATCGTTTCTGGATCTCGCTGGGCATAAGGCCTGAAAAAATGGCATTGCGCGCGTACTGGGTTGCAGTGGGAAGGATGCTGTAAAAGGTATCTTCCGTGACAAGGTTGAAGTATTCCAACAGTGTATGCTGGATGACCTTCCACTGGTCGAGGCGCAGGTTATCGATCAGGACGAAAAATACGGGTGTATCGCAGTCGTCCATGGCGGGAAACACTTTTTCCTTGAAGAGGCGGTGCGACATCACCGGCGCCTGTTCACCGGGATTGCGAAGCCAGTCCACGTAATTCTTCTCGATGAACCGGCTGAACTGCAGGTTGGCCTCGTCCTTCTGCATGGTGAGCACATCATACATGCCTTCATCCCGCGACTTGTCGAGTTCCGTTTCCCAGTACACCAGCTTCTTGTAAATCTCCGCCCACTCCGCATGGTTCATTTTGTCATTCAGCGCCATGCCGATATTGCGGAATTCCTGCTGATAGATGCTGTTCGTCTTCTGGCTTACCAGCCGCTTGCTGTCCAGGCTTTTCTTGATGGAAAGCAGGATCTGGTTGGGGTTGACCGGCTTGATGAGGTAATCGGCGATCTTGGAGCCGATGGCTTCATCCATGATTCCCTCGTCTTCACTTTTAGTGATCATGACCACCGGGATCTCGGGATGCAGGTTCTTCATGCGCAGCAGGGTTTCGACCCCGGAAAGGCCCGGCATATTCTCGTCCAGGAAGATGATTTCGAAATGCTGCTTGCTGCTCAGGTCGATGGCGTCCTGGCCGTTGGTGGCCGTTATCACGTCGAATCCCTTTTCCTTCAGGAATAAAATGTGGGGTTTCAACAGATCTATCTCGTCGTCAGCCCATAAAATCGCACTCCTGTCCATATTTTATCCTATTTTAGTTCGCGGTTACCGGGTCAGGGAAAAATAACAGGCACCCGGTTGCCTGATAAGCTCTTCGCATAAAGGTACAAATTAACTTCCGGATCCTGAATTCATTGTGTCCACACGCAAAAAAATTTTCAATGACCCCGTTTACGGCTTCATCCCGGTGGCCGATCCCCTGCTGCTTGGACTGATCGAACACCCGTGGCTGCAACGCCTGTCACGAATCCGGCAGCTGGGCCTGGCCTTCCTGGTCTATCCCGGCGCCGGGCACACACGCTTTCACCATGCCCTGGGTGCGCTGCACCTGGTAACGGAATGCATCGCCTCCCTTCGAAGCAAGGGAGTCAAGATCTCGAAAGAAGAAGAGCGGGCCCTGTCTGTCGCCATCCTGTTGCATGACATCGGCCACGGGCCGTTTTCGCATGCGCTGGAAGGACTGTTTATCCGTGGGGTGGCCCATGAAAGGCTGACTGAAATGATGTTCGGTAAGCTGAACGGTGAATTCAAGGGAGCCTTCGAAGCCGCGGCAGCCATTTATAACGACACATACCCCAAACGGTTTCTTCATAAGCTGGTGGCGAGCCAGCTCGACATGGACCGCATGGACTACCTGAACCGCGACAGCTTTTATTCCGGTGTATCGGAAGGAGTCGTGGGCTACGACCGCATCATTAAGATGCTGAATGTGGTCGGTGACGACCTGGTGGTGGAGGTTAAGGGCATTTACAGCATCGAGAAATTCCTCATTGCCCGGCGGCTGATGTACTGGCAGGTGTACCTTCACAAAACCGTTCTTTCCGCCGAGCAGCTGTTAGTGAAGATCATTAGCCGCGCCCGTGAGCTGGCGATGAATGGACACGAACTATTCGCCAGCAAGGCCCTGCGATATTTCCTGTATCATGACATCACCGGAAAGGAGTTGCTTGACGATGCCTCCGTGATATGGAAGTTCGCCCGGCTCGACGATACGGACCTGCTCTCCGCCATCAAGGAGTGGATGGCGCATGACGATTTCATCCTGCAAACCCTCTCGCGAATGCTCATTGACAGGCGCCTGTTCAAGATCAGGCTGCAGCATGAGCCCATTCCGGAAGAAGCGGTCAATGAAACAAGGAGGCAGGCCGCGGAGCTGCTCGATGTCACGGAAACACAGGCGGCCTACTTTGCCTTTGCGGGCGAGATTACGAATAACGCCTATTCATCGGACGACAGCATCCACATCCTGTACAAGGACGGATCCATCAAGGACATCGCGGAGGCTTCCGACCTGCCCAACATTAGCGTCATGTCCACCACGGTGACCAAGTATTTCCTGTGTGCACCCCGGGGCGTGTTCGAGAAAACGAGCCACGGGCAGCCGGTGACCTGAGCATTTCAGGGTTCGCCGTTAAGCAATCGCCGCCCCGCCCCGTAATTTTTCAGCCAATCAACCGTTTTTCAAATAGATAGCCATTCCTTACCTTTGTTTGAACGACCTGACCCTATGCAATTTACTGCACAACAGATCAGCGAACTACTGGGCGGAACCTTGGATGGAGACCCGTCCGTGGCCGTTCATGCGCTGGCCAAGATCGAAGAGGGCAAGCCGGGCACCTTGTGCTTTTTCGGCAATCCCAAGTACGAGCCGTATGTGTATTCCACGGAGGCTTCCATCGTCATCGTAAACGACAGCTTCAGGCCTCAGAAGGAAACTTCGGCCACCCTCATCCGGGTCAGCGACGCCCATGCGGCGTTCGCGAAGCTCCTGGAAATGTATAATGAACAGGCGGACAAGAAGCAGGGTGTGGACCCCGGTGCCGTGATCAGCCCGACGGCCCAAACGGGTGAAGGGGTTTATGCCGGTGCCTTCTCATTTGTGGGTGAACGGACCCGGATAGGGAACAAGGTGAAGATCTATCCCCATGTCTATATCGGAGATGATGCCGAGATCGGGGATGGAACGGTGCTCTACCCGGGCGCACGCGTGTACGCGCGCTGCAAGGTGGGCGCGAACTGCATCCTGCACGCGGGTGCTGTCGTCGGGGCTGACGGGTTCGGGTTTACCGTGACGGACGGCAGGTACCAGAAAGTACCGCAAACCGGTAATGTGGTGGTAGAAGATGACGTTGAGATCGGCGCCAATACCACGATCGACAGGGCCACGCTTGGCAGTACCTTTATCCGGCAGGGGGTGAAACTGGATAACCTGATCCAGATCGCACATAATGTCGATATCGGTGAACATACGGTCATTGCCGCACAGACAGGCATCGCAGGATCGACCACGATAGGCCGCCGTTGTATGATCGGCGGACAGGTTGGCATCGTGGGTCACCTGACCATTGCTGATGGCGTCAAGATTGCTGCGCAGTCCGGCATCGGCGCAAGCATTACAAAGGAAAACGAGGTGGTGCAGGGTTCGCCCGCCTTTAACCGCAGGGACTATAAGAGGGTGTACGTCGTCTTTAAGAAGCTGCCGGAGCTTGAACAGAAAATCAAGGATCTCGAGCAGGCGCTCGAGGAAATGCGGCAGGCCGCCGAATGACGGCGCTTGCCTGCATAACCCGCCTGAAATCCAATTGTCATGAACATATTCACCAAGATCGGAGCATTGGTATTCGGTATCGTGGCGGTATTGCACCTGGTACGCCTGGTCACGCATTGGGAGGTGACTGTTGATGGTGCCGCCGTTCCCATGTGGGTCAGCGTGGCGGGATTTGCCATCGCATTCGCCCTTTGCCTGGGACTCATGCGTGAATCGGGGAAGCAGGGCCGGAAAGCCGTTGCCCGAAGCTGAATCATCCTAATTCCGACCGCAACGCATGCCTCCCGCCGTTACCATGTACACCGATGGATCGTCACGCGGGAACCCGGGGCCGGGCGGGTATGGCATCATCCTGATGTCGGGGAACCATCGCAAGGAGTTTTCGAAAGGCTTTCGTCTCACCACCAACAACCGGATGGAGCTGATGAGCGTGATCACCGGGCTGGAATTGCTGAAGAAGGATGGCTGCGACGTGACCGTCTATTCGGATTCCAAGTATGTGGTGGAGGCCGTGCAGAAAAAATGGCTGCAAAGCTGGGTGCGAACCGGCTTCAAGAAGAAAAAGAACAAGGACCTCTGGATGCGCTACCTCAACGTGGCAGGCAGGCACCAGGTCACCTTTCGCTGGGTGAAAGGCCATAACAACCACCCGCTGAACGAGCGGTGTGATGAACTCGCCGTGGCGGCCGCTTCCGGTTCGGAGCTGGAGGCCGACGCGGGATACGAACGGGGGGACAATGAATAATACCGGGACATGGCGGGTCCTGGCTTTCCTGCTCGTGTTATTCCCTTGCCACGCCGCCGCGCAGTTCATGGACGACTTCTCGGACGGCAACTTCTCAGCCAATCCCGCCTGGGGCGGCCATACCGGCGATTTTGCGGTAAATGCCTCCGGCCAGCTGCAGCTTTCAGCTCCTGTCGCAGGCACTTCCTACCTGTCCGCGCCGGCCGCGGCCCCGTCACTGGATAATATGGAATGGCAGTTTTACATCAGGCTCGGGTTCAGCCCTTCTTCAAACAACCACGCCAGGGTATACCTGGTTACCGACCAGGCCGACCTGACAGGGCCGCTGAACGGCTATTACCTGCAATTCGGCGAAAGCCTGTCCAATGACGCGATAGAACTGTTCCACCAGTCGGGAACCGGTACCGTTTCCGTTGCACGTGGTACGGATGGCTTTATCGCATCCGCGTTCGAAATATCCGTGAAAGTGACCCGCGACCAGGGAGGCAACTGGAGCATCTTTGCCGATCCCGCTGCAGGAACCAACTATTTGTTGCAGGCCACCGGTACCGATGCCAATGTCAATACCAGCGGCTTCCTCGGTGTGACATGTACATATACCGCAAGCAATACCAACGACTTTTATTTCGATGATTTTTATTTCGGGCCACTGATTGTGGATACCATACCGCCTGCGATCCTGGGGGCCACAGCCACCGGGCCCGCAATGCTTGACGTGGAGTTCACCGAGCCGCCGGATACGGCCAGCGGGGAGGATGAGGCCAATTACAGCGTGGACAACGGGATCGGCAACCCTTCCGCTGCCATGATCGATGCCGGCAACCCCGCACTCGTACATCTGATCTTCCCGGTTCCGTTCACGCAGGGGTTTTCGCATACCCTTACCGTTACCGGCGTGGAAGACCCGGCGGGCAACCTCATGTCACCGGCCACGGCCATGTTTACATTTACGGCCCCCGTGACCGCCACCCTTTATGATGTAGTGATAAACGAAGTTTTCTTCCAGTTCGGTAACCCGCAGGTCCTTCCGGAAGTGGAATACGTGGAGCTGTACAACCGGTCGTCGAAGGTTTTCAACCTGGACGGATGGACCATAGAGGATGCCACGGGCATTCCGAAGGTGCTGGACGCTTTCATGCTCCCGCCGGGCACTTACCTGTTGCTGTGCCGGGCGCCTGACACGGCCCTGCTTTCACCATTCGGTTCCGTGCTGGGGGTCGACGGCTTTCCGGGACTGAATGATGCTGGCGATGACGTCTTGCTCCACGATGATAACGGCAGCCTCATAGACCTGCTGTCCTACGATGCAGGGTATTATAATGACCCCGCTCGTGACGACGGGGGATACAGCATCGAACGGGTCGACCCGGATTTCACCTGCGCTGATCCGGGGAACTGGCGCGCAAGCCAGGCCTTCACGGGTGGTACGCCGGGACAGGTCAACAGTGTGCTTGGGACTTTCTCGGACCAGTCGGCGCCGCGGCTCGTACGTGCCTTCCTTTCCGCACCGGACAGGGTGACGGCCGTATTCAGCGAGCCCATGAGTTCGGTTCAACTGTCGGACCCGGGGAACTTCAGTATCTCCCACGGGGTGGGCGCACCTGTGGCGGCCACTGTCACGGGTGCGGACCGTGTCATGCTGCAGGCAACAACACCATTCGACACCACGGTGGTTTATACCCTCACCGCCGGTGCCACGCTGACGGACTGCCCCGGCAATGCCATCGGTAAACGGACCGCCCGGTTCGCCACGCCGGCCGGCGCACAGGCTTCCGACATCCTGTTCAACGAGGTATTGTACCACCCGTACGAGAACGGGAGCGAGTCTGACCGCCGACCAGGATCACGTCCGTGATGTCGGAGGCCTGGAGGCCCGCGTCGGACAGCGCGGTGCGGCA
>JAHEKC010000077.1 GCA_024638565.1 Bacteroidota bacterium | reverse complement strand
GTTGGGGCCCTGCGATTATGCCATGCACGGTGCTGCGGCAATGAAGAAGATCAGGCAAAGCAATGTGAGAGCTCGCATCATGGGGAATACAATCTTGCGTTTCATCGTATCGATTCCAGCAGGCGGATAAAGGGCAGGCCCGTGCAGCCATTCGGATAATCCATGTCCAGCATCTGGCTGATGGTGGGGGCAATGCCGGTGACGGGCGCCGGAACGGAAGTCATGCCGGGAGTTACCTTCCAGCCGTAAAACACCAGCGGCACCCTGGTGTCATAGGGGAACGGGGAGCCATGGTCCGTGCCCTGGTTGCCATAATTGGTATAACCCGGCCTGCCGTAAATCATGAGGTCGCCGGACCGCTGCGGGTGGAAGCCGCGTTGCCGCACACTGCGGGGCAGCTCCCTGAACTCGGTCTCCATCATCGTGGAGGCCGTAATTACATCCGCCACCAGCGGCAGGCCGCGTGCCATGTCGGCAAGGCGTTCGGTCATCTCACGCGGGTCACCCTCGGTATCGCTGATCAGCGCATGGTTCAGAAAAACCATGTTGTTGTCAATGGATTTGATCCAGCGTCCGGGTCCGTACAGGTGCCTCAGGAAGTCATTCAGCGTATCCGTGTACATGTCCGCGTCGAAGTAACCGGCAGGCATGCGGTGTTCCTGCATCAGCAGGCGGTTGGGTACGGCGCCATGGTCGGCCGTCATGAAAAGCAGCACGTTCTTCATGTCGAGCCGCATATCGAGAAAATCAAAAAAGGAGGCCAGGTCGCGGTCGAGGCGCAGGTAGCAGTCCTGCGATTCCATGGAGTGGGGGCCGAACTGGTGGCCAATGTAATCGGGGGGGGAGAAGCTGACGGAAAGGAAGTCGGGGTATTCATCCTGGCCCAGCTTTTCCCCCTCGATCAGCGCTTTCGCCATGTCCACGGTCAGGGAATTGCCACCTGGAGTACGCCGGACGAGGTCATAGCTCCCGGCAGCACGCAGGGCCGGCAGGTCGTGCGGAAACACCGGCCTCGCCTCACCGGCGAATGTTGCTTCGTACGGCACGTCGTCCGCCGTGCTCTCGGTATACTTATACGCCGGCAGCAGCAGCTCCCATGGTTTGGCGAGGTAATCATCCGGTAGCTTTTTTGCATTGAACGTCCTGAGCCATGCCGGCAGCTCGTTCATATAGTATGTGCTCGTGATCCAGTTACCGGTAGCCGCGTCAAACCAGAATGCACCGTCGCCCGAATGTCCAGCGGGCAGTACGGCGCCGCGGTCCTTGATGGAAACGGCAAATGTTTTGGATTTGAAACTGAAGCGCAGCTTGCACTCATCCGCCAGCGTGGTGGTGAGCAGCCAGCGTGGCGACATCCGCCCCGCGGCATCCGAACCGCCCACGGCGGTGACCGAAGGATCGCTGACGCAATAGGTGGTATCCCCGCTTTCCTTCACGTACCAGTAATTGCCGATGATGCCGTGCTGCGATGGCGTGGTGCCCGTATAGATGCTGGCATGCCCGGGGCCGGTATAGGTGGGCATGTAGTCGAACTGCGCATCGGTGAAGACGTGGCCATCGGCGTAAAGCCTTAAAAAACCTCCTTTCCCCAACTTGTCCCGGTACCGGTGTACCAGGTCATACTTCATCTGGTCCACGACGATGCCGATCACGAGGCGGGGATACCGTGGCGGGATCAGTTCATCGGATGGCTGTGCGGAAAGGCCCGGCGTCATCAGCAGGAATGCCGGTAGCAGGAGGATGATTTTCATAGGGTGCCGTAAAAATAGTCGAATGCCGAGGATCGTACGGGCGGCCTGCCGTCATGCCAGCCTGGCCAGGGCCATACCTGCTGCCAGTGCACCATAGCAGGCCGCGACGCTGGCGGCGATATTCCCCAAGGCCTGCAGTTGCAGGCCGGTGCGGAACAACTCCATGGTTTCAAAGGTAAAGGCGCTGAACGTGCTGAATCCGCCGCAAAATCCAACGACGAGGAAGAGGCGCATGCCAGTGCCGGCCTGTCTTTCGAGCGCGACACCAGCTACCAGTCCCAGCACCAGGCAGGCGGTCAGGTTTACGGCGAGCGTGCCGAAAGGGAAGGCGGCAGGTAGCCAGCGGGTTACACCGCGTGCCAGCCCGTACCGTGCCAGGCTGCCCAGCCCGCCACCAAGAAAGATGTACAGGAGGTTCATGGTACCGGTTCGATTAAAGGCCCGGGCGTTTTTTTGTAAAGCCGGTATACCAGCCATGCCAGCACGGCGCCGAGGAGCCAGCCGCCAACCACATCCGCGGGATAATGGCGGCCCAGGTAAATCCTGCTGTAGCCTACTGCCACGACGAATACGCCAAGGATGAATTTCAACAGGCGTGCACGGCCTTTTCCTGCAACCCATGAAAATAGAAGGGCCATGGACATGGTGTTGGCCGCATGGGAAGAGACGAAGCCGAAGGTTCCGCCGCATCCGTCTATGGTGCGGATGACACCTAGCAATTCCAGGTTGTAGCAGGGGCGGTACCGCATGACCGTATCCTTCAGGAGCACCGATAACTGGTCGCTCAACAGGATAAGCAACCCGGCTGCCAGGGCCAGCTTCAGGAATGTCATGTTGAATTTTCGGACGAGCAGCCACGCTGCCATTACATAAAGGGGAATGGAGACAGCCTTGCTGCTGGTCCAGAAAAACACGAAGTCACAAAAAGCACAGTGATTCAGGTTGATGCCGAGCAGCAGGGACCGGTCAATGGTTTCAATCCATTCCATTAGTCATGTTTTTAGCTGTTCATGGTCGTCCAAAGGATGTCTTTTAGTTCATCGATACCTTTCCCGGCCACGGAAGAAATGAATGCGACCGGTACCGGGTTTCCGTCCTGCGAATCCCGCGGGACTTCCTTTTTCATATCCGAAAGCAGTTCCCCGTCCAGCAAGTCCGATTTGCTAATGGCGATGACCCGTCGCTTATGCATGAGACCCGGGTTGTGCTGTTTAAGCTCGTTCAGTAAAATGGCGTATTCCTTCTTTATATCCCTGCTGTCGGAAGGAATCATGAACAGCAGTACGGAATTGCGTTCGATATGCCGGAGAAACCGTAGGCCGAGCCCTTTGCCGGCATGCGCCCCTTCGATGATCCCGGGGATGTCGGCGATGACAAAGGAACGGTCGTCGCGATAATACACCATGCCGAGTTGCGGCACCAGGGTAGTAAAGGGGTAGTCTGCTATTTCCGGTTTTGCTGCCGACAGTGCGGAGACGAGTGTACTCTTGCCTGCATTGGGAAAGCCAACCAGCCCCACGTCTGCAAGCAACTTCAGCTCAAGGATCTTCCATTCCTCCCCGCCCGGCTCGCCGGGCTGGGTTTTCTCGGGTGCCCGGTTGGTGGAGGTTTTAAAGAATGCATTTCCCTTGCCACCCCGCCCGCCAGGCAGCAGGATGAATTCCTCTCCCTGTTGAGTGACCTCGAAAAGCTGATCACCGGATTCGAAATCCCTTGCAATGGTACCCAGTGGAACGTCCAGGATCTCGTCCCTGCCATCGGCGCCTGTCCGGTTATTGGCACCGCCTTTCACGCCGTTGGAGGCGATGACATGCTTGCGGTATTTAAGGTGCAGCAGCGTCCAGAGCTGGCTGTTGCCCCTGACCACGATATGGCCGCCCCGGCCCCCGTTGCCACCATCCGGACCTCCTTTGGGTGTTTTCTTGTCGCGGTGGAAATGCAAGAATCCCGCCCCGCCTTTTCCTGAACGGCAGTTGATCTTGACATAGTCAATAAAGTTGGATTCGGCCATAAAAGGTGGTCAAGCCAGCCAGGAAGGGTTAAAATGGTCAGTTTACCGTGGCGTCGACAAGGTCGCTGAGCTTTTCAAAAATCTCCTCTATCGTGCCTTGCCCGATCACCTGCCTGTATTTGCCCTGCTGCTGGTAGTATTCGATCAGCGGCGCGGTCTTGCGGCTGTATTCCTCGATGCGCTTTCCGATGATGGCGGGGTCCTGGTCGTCGGCACGGCCGGAGTCCTTGCCCCGGCCAAGGATACGCCTGACCAGTTCATCGCGTTCCACCTCCAGTGAAAGCATGGCCGCGATCGAGTTTCCCTTTTCCGCCAGCAGCCGGTCCAGTGCCTCTGCCTGGGCTTCGGTACGCGGGAAGCCATCGAAGATAAATCCTTTGGATTGCGGGTTCCCTTCTATGCGGGTACGGATCATGCCAATGACCACCTCGTCAGGGACCAGCAGGCCCTTGTCCATAAGTTTCTTCGCTTCCAGGCCCAGCGCGGTGCCCTGGCTGATCTCGCTGCGCAGCAGGTCGCCGGTGGAAAGATGCTGGATGCCGTATTTTTTAACCAGGCGCGCCGACTGTGTTCCCTTACCGCAGCCCGGCGGGCCGAATATCACAAGGTTTAGCATGGTTCTCAGGTTTGGTGTCGTTAGGTATCGTCAGGTTTGTTTCAGTATATACAGGTCATTCAGGTTGCGGCCATGCCCGTTGTAATCGAGGCCATAGCCCACCACGAACTCCGGCCCGATTTCAAATCCGGTAAAGTCGGGACGGACGTTGCGCTTCAGCGCAGCGGGTTTGAATAACAGTGTGGCCAGCCGGACCGACGCGGGCTTTAGCTTTTCCATTTCGCCGAAAAGGAAATGCATGGTGTCGCCCGTATCCACGATATCCTCCACGATGACCACATGCCGTCCGGTGATGTCCCGGTCCAGGCCGATGAGCTGCCGGACCCTTCCGCTGGATTCCGTTCCGTCATAGGATGCCACCCGGATAAAGGAAAGTTCGCAAGGAATCCGGACGTGCCGGAACAGATCGGCAAGAAACAGGAAGGCCCCGTTCAGCACGCCGATAAATACCGGGTTCCTGTCCGCATAGGCCTCGTTGATCCCTGCGGCCAATTTCTCCACGCGGGCCTGGATTTCCGTGGACGGGATCAGCAGGCTGAACTCCCGGTCACCTACTTTTACGCCCTCCTTTACCATCGAGCGAAAATAATCAATTGAAGGCGAAGCCGCTCCTGCGTGCCGTTTGTCCGGGAGAAGAATTATTTTTGCGGTAAATTATTCTCTATGAAACCATTGGTAAGCATCATCATGGGCAGTACCTCGGACCTGCCCCTCATGCAACAGGCAGCGAAAGTCCTTGATGAATTCGGAATCCCATATGAGATCAACGCGTTGTCGGCGCACCGTACCCCCGAGCTGGTGGCAAAGCTTGCCCGTGGGGCCAGCGACCGCGGCATCAAGGTCTTCATTGCCGGTGCCGGTGGTGCCGCGCATCTGCCCGGCGTGGTGGCCGCATTCACGCCGTGTCCAGTGATAGGGGTGCCGGTGAAGTCGAGCAATTCCATTGACGGGTGGGATTCCCTGCTTTCCATCGCTCAAATGCCTTCCGGTGTGCCCGTGGCCACGGTGGCTGTCGATGGCGCAAAAAATGCCGGTATCCTGGCGGCGCAGATCATCGCTTCCGGCGACACGGCGATGCTGGAAAAAGTGAAAGCCTTCAAGGAATCGATGAAGGAAAAGGTCATCCGGGCGAATGAAGGGCTGAAGGAAAAGGCATAAAAGTTCCCTGCCTTCCTTCTGAAGTCTTCAACCCTTTAAGTGCAGGGATAAGATTACAATTACCTAATACTTTTTATTCTTCTCTTTTCTCAAAGTTGAGCATGGTGCTCACCAGGTCTTTGAAGCTGACCTTCCGTTCCAGCTGCTGTTTACTGATCTGCGAGTATTCGGCAAGTCCATGCAGCAGGAACTCGGTGGCAAGTGGTTCAGGCGGCATTCCCTTTTTTGAAATATGGTTTTTCCGGAGCTCGCCCGACACAGGGACGTCATGCAATACCTTTTGGTATTTCTCGTCGGGAGCGCCATGCAGCAGGTCCAGCGTATGCCCTTCACCGAACCAGTTGACTGTTTTACTGTAAACGCCGGGCTTGTCGGGATTCCTGGATTTTTCAGGGTCCGGAAGCAGACCTGCAAACTCCGCCCGTATCGCCTTGCCGATCAGCGTGCGGGCCACGGCCCCGATTCCTTCCACCTCTCCCTCGTACACCAGTTCCACCTTGCCGGTGATGGCAGGAACGATGCCGTAGAGGTCGGCGATACGCGCCTGCGTGGACGACTCCCGGTTAACCAGCAAGCGCCGCTCGCAGGTGCTGTACAGGTTTTCGAGGGCCGAGATGGTCAGCCGGGCAGACACGCCGCTCTTCTGGTCGATATACTCGCTTTTCCGGGCTTCCATGGCGATGCGCTCGATCAGCCGCAGGATAAGCGGATCGATGGTGATATTGTTTTTCTGTTCGCGGGTCACCCGTGCTTCCTGGGCGGTGATGGCTGCCGAAGTTTCCACGGTGGCCGGGTAGTGGGTGAGGATCTGGCTGCCGATACGGTCCTTCAGGGGCGTGACGATGGAACCGCGGTTGGTGTAGTCTTCCGGGTTGGCGGTGAACACAAACTGGATATCGAGCGGCAGCCGAAGCTTGAAGCCACGGATCTGCACATCGCCTTCCTGCAGGATGTTGAATAACGCCACCTGTATACGAGGTTGCAGGTCGGGCAGTTCGTTGATCACAAAAATGTGCCGGTTGCTCCGCGGGATCAGGCCGTAATGGATAACTCTTTCGTCGGCATAGGTAAGCTTGCGGGTAGCTGCCTTGATGGGATCCACGTCGCCCACGAGATCGGCGACAGATACATCCGGAGTGGCCAGTTTTTCCACATACCGTTCTGAGCGGTGAAGCCACGCCACCGGGGTCCTGTCGCCCTGCTGCCTGATGATCTCCAAAGCTGCAGGGGAAACGGGATTAAGCGGATCGTCGAACAAGGCGCCCTGCACGTAGGGAATATATTCATCGAGGAGCCTGGTCATGAGTCTTGCGATCCTTGTTTTTGCCTGCCCGCGCAAGCCAAGCAGGATCATATGATGCCGGGAAAGGATGGCGGTCTGGATCTGCGGGATGACCGTGTCGTCAAATCCGCGGATCTCGGAAAAGAGGTTTTCCCCGCGCTCCAGCGCACCCACAAGGTTTTCACGCATTTCCTCGCGGATCGTGCGTGACCGGTACCCTGATGTTTTTAGTTCACCCAGGGTTTTAATGTTTTTTAAATCTGTATTCATGGCTATGAAAAGGATTAGTCAAAAGGTGGTTGACAAAAGTCCTCTAATTAAGTAAATTGCAAAAAATTGAATGATGGGTAGCGGTATTGAGCGGCGGAGTGGATTGACGGTCAAACAGTTCGTGGATGAGTACGTCATTCCCAACAAACCCGTCATCCTGACGGATCAGGCTGACGGATGGGAGGCATTGAACACCTTTTCGCCCGAATATTTCAAGCAGCACTACCCCGACAAGGAAGGCAGCATCAAGGGCAGGACCTACCGGTTGGGAGAGTATATCGACATGATACTCGCTTCCACAGAGGAAAACCCGGCGCCGTACCCTTTCAAACTTGATATTGACCAAAAATTCCGCGAGTTGCTGCCGTTCCTCGAGCCCGGATTCGAGGTGCTGAAGCGGAACAGGCTCAAGAGCTCGCTTATTCACCGGCGCATCATGCCGCGTGCATCGACCCTGGAGGTTTTTTTCGGCGGAAGGTCGGGCTGGTTCCCTTATATCCATTACGACCTGTACGGACTGTATGCCATCGTAACACAGGTCTTTGGCAGGAAGCAGTTTATCGTGTACGAGCCTGGCGAGGAGAAATACCTGTACCCGGATCCCGAGCATCCGTGGATGTCAACCATCGATCGATATTACGAGCCCGATTATGAGAAGTACCCGCTGTTCAAAAATGCAAAGGCGGTGGAGGATACAGTACATCCGGGCGAGACCATTTTCGTTCCGAAAGGCTGGTGGCATACCGCCCGCAGCCTGGAACCGACTATTTCCATTGCCCAGGACCTGCTCACGCATTACAACTGGGATGTATTCAAGCGTGATATTATCTTTTACAAGAAAAAGGAAAGTGCGCTGAAGGCATTCTTGATCGGTGCTTACCTCACCGTTATCGACCGGGTGATGGTGTAGCTGGCAGTTGGCTGATTTTACTTTTGGTCATTGCGAGCCGCGAAGCGGCGCGGCAATCTCACACCGCAAGCCACGCACGTCTATAGAAAGGGATCAATGCCGTTTGCGGATCACGATTCCCCGGTCTTTCGGCGTGCCGGCTTGCCATTATTCTTTCTCGGTCAAAAACCTGCTCCTCGAAACAAACAGCCGTTCCACGATACTGCTTTCCTTTTCGTTGAACCAGGCGTCGGGCACAAGGCTGCTGTGAAGGGCGAAGACGGCGCCGGTATCGGCAGGGAACGCCCGGATCAGGATGTCGGTTGCATTGTCGCCGCTTATCCGCACACTGTAGGCCGGCTGACCGGGGCCGGGATGGTAGCCATCCAGGAAGGCGTTTGAGTTCAGGTTGGCGACTGAGGTGACATAACTGTTTGCCGCTTCCGCATCACACGGCATGCCATCGATGTGCCAGCCACCCGTATCACGGGTCATCATAAAGCTGCTGTCGCCCGGATAGCTGAAAACGATCCGCTTCCATTGTTCATGGCCGCCGCGCGTAAGGTTCCGGTTTCGCCATGCGTTGAAGACCTGGTTGACGGTGAAGGACAGGAAGCCCTCGACGGAATATACCTCGTCTTCATCATGCATCCTGACATACGTAATGCCACCGCGGGTCTGTTCGTTATAGCCGAACTTGCCCACCATGACATCCCAGGTTTTACCGGGTGTGATGAACTTGATTCGCGTGGCACTGGTATCATCCACCTGAAACGCCGGCCATTGATCGGTCGTGTTGGCTGCCAGGCTCCGGGCATTCATCGCGGCAAATTCACGCAGGAGGTTGCGAACTGCCTGCGTATCGGCCGCGGTGGTCATACTTCCGTTGGAAAGATCCCAGGATCCTTCTTTCCGGTCGAACCGGATCTCTTCACCGCCCTGTGCTTTCGGGTAAAGCCTGATGCCCGTCACCCGGGCGGTATCCAATTCCATGAATACGGTGCGGAAGGTGCTTTCCGAGTCCGAATCCCTGTAGGTGAGCCAGACAATGACGGCCAGGACAGCCATCAGGATCAACAACGTGCGGGTGCTGAGTTTGCTGAACATGATATTCGTGCTTTGGGTTCCCGGGTTTTCAATCAGATGTAATCTTCATCCATGCGTTTTTTGCGCAGGCTGCGCTTCGCCTGCATGCGCACCACGCCGAAGCCGATGATGACCAGCAGGGGCAGGAAGAAGTTCAGGTACTTGTAAATTGATTTCTTTCCGTCCTCGACCTGGTCGAGCGGGCGGCTGGTCACCCCCTTGGTCCGGAGTTCGATGAGGCCGGTGTCGTCGGAGAGCCAGTCGATGGAGTTAACCAGAAGGTTCACATGATCCGGCGGCAGCTGTTGCGCCTGCTGTCCTTCCCCGTTGACGGCAAAAGCGCCGCTGGTAATCACAATCATTTTTGAAGGTGTATTGCCGGATAGGTTGCCCTCCAGGGCGGCGCCCAGCGCCAGGCCCGATTGCGGAAAATCGCCGTCGGTCCACTGTCGCTGGATCTGGAAGTAAACCGGGGCCTGCTGGGTGCCGGACTTGGCGGACGACATCACGAGCGGGGTGTACCTGACTGCCGTGTCACCCGAATAGGTGATGGGGCTTGCAAACTGGAACATGATCTGCTCAAGGCCTTTCACCGCGGGGTGGTCTGCGAAATTCGACACCAGCGGGAAATAGGGGAAGCTGAGGTTGTTCAAAAAGCTGAACATGCCCTGCTGCTGCCGGACCTGCACGCTGCCGCACTGCGCATCCACCACCAGCTTGTCCTCCATATTCAGCTTTTTGGAGGCAAGCCAGTCCTCGAGTCCCGTATGCCTGCTGTTTGCCATGGACGTTTGCAGATCGGCATCATGCCTGGCATAGGTGATCATGATGTTCCTGCCCTGTGCCAGGAATTCGTCAAGCTGTGCCAGGTGGGACGGCGGGAAGGTATCCCGCGGATCCACGATGACCAGCGTGCGAAACCTGTCAGGTATGGGCAGGGTGTCACTCTGGGCATACGCCTCCACGTTATACAGGATGGATAATGCGTTGACGGCTTGTTGCATGGCTGCCAGCGGCGGTTCGCCGTGTCCCTGCAGTAAACCTACTGCCGGCTTGCTGTCCACGGTGAGCTTCTTGATGTTGGATGAAAGGGCATATTCCATGGCGGCGCCCGGCTGCATGAACGGGATCACTTCCTTTTTTTCGCCCAGCTGAATGACCGCGCCCAGGAATGCCTTTTGCTGCTTCATCTGGTCTTTTTCCCGGACGTTTATCATGACCGGCTGGATCCCGTTTTGCACGGCCTCCTGTTCCTTTTCTTCCTTTTCATTCGGATTGACGAAGTCGTAAACGATCTTGCCCCTGGACCTGTTGGCATATTCGACCAGCAGCTCCCTGAAATCGCGTTTCGTCTTGGCAACATCGGGCGGAAGGTCTTCGGAGAAATAGGCTTTCACCGTGATGGGCTGGTCCAGGCTGCCAAGAAGGTCTGTCGTGGCGTCACTAAGGGTAAACTGCTTGTCGCTGGTCAGGTCGATGCGGAAGAAATACCGATCCGACAATATGTTCGCCAGCACCAGTACCGCGACCATGAGGACAAGGAAATTGACTAACGATTTTCTGCGCTTCATATCAGTCTGCCAGGTTGCGTTTGGATAGTACGATTTCGGATGAAACGAGTGCCAGGAAGATGACCGAGAAGAAATACACCAGGTCCTTGCTGTCAATGACCCCGCGTGATATGGACTCGTAGTGGCTCGAAACACCTAGGTATGCGAAGAAGGTGCCCATGCCACCCGTGAAGTTATGGGCAAGCACATCGAATATGATATGGAAGAATAGGCCTATCAGCAGTGCCATCAGGAAGGCCACGATCTGGTTGCTGGTCACACTGCTGGTGAACAAACCTATGCTGATATAGGTGGCGCTCATCAGGAGCAGGCCGAGGTATCCGGTCAGCGTGGCGCCATGATCCACCGGCCCCAGTTTCCAGACGGTGAGGTAGTAGGGGAGTGTGAGCAGCAGCGCGATCAGGATCAGCAACAGGCATGCCGTGAATTTGCCGAATACCACCTGCCACTCGGTAATGGGCTTTGTCAGCAGCAATTCCATCGTGCCGGTCTTGTTCTCCTCCGCCAGCATCCGCATGGTGATGGCTGGAATGAAAAAGAATAGCGTCCAGTAGGCGATGTTGAAGAATACCTGTAGATCGGCCTGGTTCCGAAGAAAGATATCGGCACCGTAAAGCCAGGTAAAAAAGCCGCTGAAGCCGAGGAAAGCCACCAGCATGATGTATGCCGTGAGCGAGTCGAAGAACGAACCCAGTTCCTTTTTCGCGATGATCCAGATCTTATTCATTTATATATAGCTTTAATCAACGTTTTCTTACTGCTACCGAATTGCCGGTGTTGCGTGGGCGAAGCCGGGCTGCTGCTTTCCGAACCATAGCCCTGGCGAAGGCGGGTTTCCGGTTTCAGGACAAATCTGACAGCCTCCTGCCGCTGTTCCTGCCACCTGACACATTAGATTTAATATTCTTGCTCATTGACAATTTTCTCAAGGACATGATTCTTATTTCACGGTGAGGTCCCTGAACAGGTCCTCGAGTTTGGTTTCCATGGGGGTCATTTCGGTCAGCACCCAATGGTGCCTGACACATGCCTCGAAGATGGCCCGGCGGGATGAGTGCTCCGGATGGCTTTGCACTTCGAAATAATTCTGCATGCCCGGCATCGGGTCAACCAATGCCACGGACTCTAGCTCCTGCAGCGTTGAAAATACCCGGTCACGGTCGCCGTCCTCGATCCGTATGCGCAGCAGCTCGCGTCCCGTGGCCTGCTTCCGCAGTGTCTCGGGTGTGCCGTCGGCCACAATCTTACCCTTGTTGATGATCAGGATCCGGTCGCACGTGGCTTCCACTTCCGGCAGGATATGGGTGCTCAGGATCACGGTCTTTTCCTTTCCGAGCTCCTTGATCAGCCTCCTGATTTCCATGATCTGGTTGGGATCGAGCCCTGACGTGGGTTCGTCGAGGATCAGCACCCTGGGGTCGTGGATGATGGCCTGTGCCAGTCCCACGCGCTGGCGGTAGCCTTTTGACAGCTCTCCGATGCGCTTATGCTTCTCCGCGGTTAGCCCGCAGGTCCTGATCATCTCGCCGATCCGGGACTTGATGCGGTGTTTGGCCACACCCTGCAATGCGGCCGTATAGGCCAGGTAATCGATGACCGGCATGTCAAGGTACAACGGGTTGTTTTCAGGCAGGTAGCCGATCTGGCTTTTCACCTCCATCGGTTCATCGGCGATACTGTGGTCGCCCACCCTCACACCACCTTTGTTGGGCGCCATCATGCAGGTGATGATCTTCATGGTGGTGGTCTTTCCCGCCCCGTTGGGACCCAGGAAGCCCAGCACCTCGCCGGTCTTGACATGGAACGAAATGCCATCCACCGCTTTCTGGTGGCCGTATTTCTTGGTGATGCCTTCGACTGTTATATCCATCGGGTGAAATTTAATATTAAGCGGTGCGAAATTAAAAGATTAGCGAAAAACACGGTATACAGCCGGGCCTGAAATCCTGTCGCATGAGTCTTAAAATTTTGTTAAAAAGTGCAAAATGGTGCCTGCTGGTACTTTCGTGGCCATGGGCCTGGCCGCCGGATTACGCATGATTTAGTTATTTGCGGCACATGAAAGCAGGTTCTGGCATCGGTGACAGGATACTCCTCGAAGACAACCACCTCATCCTGGTGAACAAGCTGCCGGGTGAGATCGTGCAGGGCGACAAGACGGGAGATGAACCGTTATCGGACCTGGTAAAACGCTATTTGAAGGATAAATACAAAAAGCCAGGAGACGCTTTCCTGGGCACCGTACACCGTATTGACCGGCCTGTAAGCGGTGTCGTCATTTACGCAAAGACCTCAAAGGCCCTTGAACGGATGAATGCATTGCTTCGCGAACGCAAGCTGGGAAAGACCTACTGGGCCGTCACCGGATCTCCGCCGGAAGGGGAGGGCCGCCTCTCAGGCTGGCTGCGCAAAAACCAGCAGCGGAACAAGAGCTATGTGGTTGATGAAAAAACAAAGGGGGCCCTCTTCGCTGAGCTCGAATGGAAGCAGCAGGCAACATCAGACCGTTATATGATGCTGCTCGTGCATCCGATGACCGGGAGGCATCACCAGATCCGCGTGCTGCTGGCCCATGCCGGCGCGGTCATCAGAGGCGATTTGAAATACGGTGCGCGCCGGCATGCAAGACGCGGGTGTGGTCTGGGAGAGCGCAGATGGTTGATATCGCGAGACGCGTCTGGAACCACAAGTGGAAGATCGACCCGATTGTGCGGTCCTTGATTGATACGGATTTCTACAAGCTGCTCATGTGCCAGTCTGTGTTTCGCAACAAGCCTGACACACGCGTCACTTTCAGCCTTATCAACCGATCCAAACACGTCCCGCTGGCCGAGCTTATCGACGAGGGCGAGCTGCGCGAACAGCTGGACCATATCCGGTCGCTATCTCTGTCGCGCGGAGAAAGCACATGGCTGCGCGGCAATACGTTTTATGGCAAGCGGCAGATGTTCCGGCCCGACTTTATGGAGTGGTTTGAAAAGCTGCGCCTGCCGCCCTACCATCTTGAGCGCCGAGGCGATCAGTTCGAGTTGACCTTTGAAGGCAGTTGGCCCGAGGTCATGCTATGGGAAATCCCTGCCCTTGCCATTTTGATGGAACTGCGCGGCAGGGCCGTACTAAACCGTATGGGAAAGTTCGAACTTGAGGTTCTCTATGCACGAGCGATGACGCGGGTCTGGGAAAAGATCGAGGCGCTGCGCGAAACCCCTGATCTATCGATCGCTGATTTTGGAACGCGCCGCCGTCACAGTTACTTGTGGCAGGACTGGTGCGTGCAGGCGATGCAAGAAGGTCTGGGGACGGCATTTACGGGCACGTCAAACTGCAAAATCGCAATGAACCGAGAGTTGGAAGCGATCGGCACAAACGCTCATGAACTACCGATGGTCTACGCGGCGCTGGCCGAGGATGATGCAGCTTTGGCGCAAGCGCCTTACGATGTTTTATCCGACTGGCACGACGAACATGAAGGTAACCTGCGGATCATTCTGCCAGACACATTTGGTACCAAAGGCTTTTTGGACAATGCGCCAGACTGGCTGGCGGGCTGGACGGGTATTCGCATTGACAGCGGTGATCCTGCGACCGCGGCAGAGCAGGCCATCGCATGGTGGAAAGCACGCGGCGAAGACCCCAGCCAAAAGCGCATAATCTTTAGCGACGGGTTGGATGTCGACAAAATCCGCAGTCTGCATTTGCAGTTTGCAGGTCGTGTGCAGGTATCCTTTGGGTGGGGCACCCTGTTGACCAACGATTTCCGCGGACTTGTCGCGCAGGACGAGCTTGCACCGTTTTCACTCGTCTGCAAGGCGGTTGCCGCAAACGGACGCCCGACAGTCAAATTGTCAGACAACCCGAACAAAGCGATGGGACCTGCAGCCGAAATCGACCGGTACA
>JAHEKC010000076.1 GCA_024638565.1 Bacteroidota bacterium | reverse complement strand
GGAAAAACCGATGCCCACGTAGCGTCCGGCGGCCGGCAGGGAGGCTTTCTGCGACCAGGTGTTCGAAGCCTGGTCCCATTCCCAGAGGTCACTGTAATAGCTGGTGGCAGTGAAATTGACGCCATCCCACCCGAACATGAAGTATCCCTTCGTGCCAATGGAGAATGCTGACACGCCGGAGCGCGCCACACCGGGGAAGGTGGCTTTCTGTGTCCATGTGTCGGTGGCCGGGTCGTACTGCCAGAAATCCTGCAGTTGCGTGGTACCGCTTTCGCCGGTGCCCACGTATCCATGGGAGCCGATAACGAAGCAGGCAGGCCATTTGCGGCCTCCTGCAGGGAGACTGGTTTTCTGGGTCCAGAGGTCGGCCACTGCTTCCAGCGGCAGAAGTATAACCAGGAGGAAGGTCAGGTGTTTCATC
Source organism: Bacteroidota bacterium (assembly GCA_024638565.1). Lineage (GTDB taxonomy): Bacteria > Bacteroidota > Bacteroidia > AKYH767-A > OLB10 > JAHEKC01. The sequence goes on along the minus strand of JAHEKC010000076.1, from coordinate 14,185 downwards.
ACAGTAGCTAATATTTCAGGTTTTAAAGCTAGTAAGGAGCTATGATGGAATGCGGGTTAAATCAGTGAACACTAAAGGTAAGGATTATGCTGAAACATGCTCCATGACCCTATAGTTGTAACCGGTTAAAATTTAGATACTTTCTTTATTGCTACCTTTAATGTCGTACTTAACTACCATACAGCTATGATTTTTTTGCAAAAACTTAAGTATAAGGTTGGCGCTGCAGGCAGGCCTTTTGCACTTCTCCTTCTATTAATATGCCACCCGTTCGAAAAGGCATTTGCCACACATAGTGTGGCAGCTGACATTACCTATACTTATCTCGGAACGCAAAACAACTACCGGTTCGAGGTGCACTATTACCGCGACTGCAGCGGGATTCCTGCGCCGACATCCATTGCACTTACCATGCAGGCCCAGAATTGCAACGGCAATGCCTGGAATTATACAATTACGCTAGCGCTGACTTCCGGACCTTCTGTTATTCCGCCGGTCTGCTACCTGGGGCCTTCCACCTGCAACGGCGGAAGCATCTGGGGCGTTGAAGAGTATGTTTATTCGCTGGATCATAACCTTCCAGGGAACTGTTCAGACTGGGTTTTCTCCTATGCCATTTGCTGCCGCAACAACAGCATCCTTAACATTGTGAGTCCGGGCAGCCAGACCCAGTATTTCTATTCGACACTCAATAATATGGATGTCTCACATAACAGTGGCCTCCAGTTCAATGAATCTCCCGTGCCGTTTCGCTGTACGAATGGCCCGTTCTGCATCGACCTATCCGCCACAGACAGTGATGTGCCATCGGACTCGATCGTATATGACCTTGTGACGCCGCTCGGGAGCAACGGCGCGCCACTTGCCTGGGCGGGAGGGTTCTCCGCCTCGCAGCCTATTCCTTCCAGCCCGGCGATGACTTTTAATCCTCAAACCGGCCAGGCCTGCATTTGGCCTACCATGCAGGGGCAATACGTATTGGCGGTACGGGCAACGGAATATCGAAATGGGGTTGAGGTCGGGTCTGTACACCGGGACATGCAGATAAATATGGTGCCTTGCCCGTGTATGTGTCTGCCTCCGGTAGGCCTGCTGGCCACAAACATATCTGGAACGACTGCAAAACTGAAATGGACCAAGGCCATCAGTGCCCTTTTTTACGAAGTGCGGTTCAGGGTGCAGGGGACGACTGCATGGACCGTTAAAAAGACTGCCCAGAATTCAGGGTCCAAGACCATCAGCGGACTATTGCCTTACACGACCTATGAATGGAAAGTCAGGACCCTGTGCGCGGTGAATCCGAAGGTCTGGTCCGGCTGGTCACCCAAGGAACTTTTTACAACTAAATGTGTACCGCCATTGAATCCCCACGAAACCGACGTTACCTCATCAGGGGCCAAGCTCAAGTGGACAAAATGGAGCAATGCGGTTTCCTATGAAGTGCGATACCGTGAATTGGGCGCCACAACATGGATTGTGAAGAAAACCGCCCAGAACCACGGGGCAAAGATCATCAGCGGACTGTCAGCAAGCACTGCGTATGAGTGGAAGGTCCGCACACGCTGTGCCATCAGTCCCAAGATCTGGTCCGGCTGGTCACCCAAGATCCAGTTCATGACGCTTCCGCCAGCACCGGTAAGAATCCCTGGTATGACAGATCCCGGTTCATCACCTTTCAGTGTTTCCATATCACCGGTACCTGCCATCCAATACCTTGATGCAAGGACAAATGCCGCAGTCCTTCCCTTGTACATAACGGTAAGGGATTTGTTGGGCAGGACATGGAGTTCCCTTGGATCGATGTCGGATGGTTTCCGCCTTGAAACCGGCTCGATGCCTGCAGGCGTATATTTTCTTGAAATCCGGTCAGGCACACAGGTGGCCAGGACCAGGTTTGTCAAGAAATAAGATATATCAGTTTTCCAGTATAAACTTTTGCGTTACCCCGTTCACGGTGACCTGGTAAACACCAGGTGCATGACGGGAAAGGTTAAGCGTAACGTTGACCTTTCCCTGCCGAACCAGCTTCCCGGTTGCATCCGTAATCATGAAATCGTCACCCGTCGTTCCGGAAATCGTTATTTCACCTGGTGTCGGGTTGGGGTGAACTGAAAAGGGAGGAGTGACGGCAGGCAGAGGGGCCACTGTGGTCGGGGCGGTATATAGGTCGGATTCCCAAATGCCCATTCCGTAGGTCGCGGCACGCAGCTTGTCCGCGGGATAATAGATCTCCAGGTCATTTACGGGCACCAGCGGCATACCCTGGTTAAAAGGCTGCCAGCCGGTCATGTTATTATCCCGCACGAACACCCCGAGATCGGTACCGATATACACCCGGTTGGGTGATCCCGCTTCATGGACTATGCAGTTGACCGGCGTATTGGGCAGGTTGCCGCTGATATTGATCCAGGTCAGCCCGCCGTTGGTCGAGAAGAATACCTTGTCACCGGCATAGTAGTTTTCCATTGTCAGCCATACAGACTGGGGGTTGTCCTCGCTGATTTCGAATCCGGAGGGACTGAATATGACGGGCAGTCCCGCCCCGATATCGATCCATGTGGCGCCGCCGTCCGGTGTCATGTAGGTCTGGTCGTCGCTGGACACGTATATATAATCTGTATTCAGGTCCGATACATCCATGGCCTCGATGTAGTCCGTGCTGAACGAAGAGATCTGTGTCCAGGTGGCACCGGCATCATAGGTGCGCCAGATATCCCTCCGGCCAAGCCACAGCGTGTCATCATTGGCCGGGTGCATGACCATGGGTGCCAGGAAGTCGCCCGTTTCCGGGTTGATGACATTCGAAAATGTTACGCCGCCGTTATAAGACTTCGCAATGCCTCCCCACTGGGTGGATGCCCAGATCAGGTTGGTGTCGGTGGGTGACACCAGGCACTGGCCCCCGTCGGCACCGCGGATGAATGTCCACAAGGTGTCATTCAGCCTGCTGGTGCCGTTATCCTGGGCCCCGCCCACCAGCAGGTATTCCTTCGTGGCCGACAGCCCGATCCTGTTGTACTGTGTGATCTGCAGGCCGTCATTGAGGAACTCCCAGGATTGCCCGTTGTTGAGGGTACGGCTGATGCCCCCGTCGCTGCAGCAATAGATCTCATTCCCGTAAAACGAAAGCCAGTGGACGTCGGCATGCACATACGCCAGGTTGTAATCGGTCATGATGGCAAAGGTCTGCCCGCCGTCCAGGGAACGCCAGGGGCGGATGCCTGCTATGATCACATCATTTGCATTGGTGTCGTTCACCGCGATGGCCATGTTGTAGCCGGTCTGTCCGGCGCTGTCCAGGCCGTTCTGGTCATACCCGTACATGTTCGGGCTGGTGGCGCCGATGGCAAATGTGTTGCCGCCGTCGTCGGAGCGGAAGATACCATAGAAGGTACTGGGTGAATAATTGCAGCAATGGTAGTAGACTACATCAGGGTTGGCGGGTGTGACGGCAATCTGGGCTTTCCGGATGAAATTAGGGTTGGGAAGCCCATTGGTGATGGGTGTCCAGTTATCACCGTTATCATCGGACCTCCATAGTTCCCTGTAAACGACGAACAGCGTGGAGGGATCGTTGGGTTTGAACTCGATATCCATGGCATAGCCGTTCCACACCTGTGTCCAGCCGGCGCCGCCGTCATATGACCGGAAGACACCCTGGAAGGTACCGGCATACATGGTATCCGGCTGGGTGGGATGGATGAGCAGGTCGTATATCTTTTCAAAATTGAATAACTGGTATGTCAGCCCGGTCATCTGCCAGGTATCCCCGCCGTCGAATGATTCCAGCACGCCAATGCTGCGCGTGCCTGACGCGTCCCGGTCGCCGGTCCCTATGAAAAGGTGATCCGGCTCCGTGGGATGCATGGCAATGGAAGCCACGCCCATGGTGGGCAGGCTGTCAGTGCCTGTAGGCTGCCACGTGGCGCAATGGTCGGTGCTCTTCCAAAGCCCGCCGGACGGGGCCCCGGCGTAAAAGGTATTGGGATCGAACGGATCCTGCTTCAGTATGTCGATGCGGCCTACGCCGATACCGAATCCGCTCCAGTCCTTCAATGTGTTCCGGGCACCCAGGGGATTCCAGTTGCCCTGGGCGGAAGCGGGCAGCGGAGGTTGTCCTGTTCGCTGCAGGTTGTAATCATGCATAAACCCGCGGTACGCCTCCAGGTCCGTACCGGCAGGCGGAAGCAAGCCGTACTCATCGACATGCTTTTCCATCCAGTGCGCCCATCGTTTGAAAACATTATATCCGTCACCCCTGACGCGTGTCCTCCCGTCGAAGTAATCGTCAAAAGCCTTTTGGGTTTCATGGAGCGGGATGCGGGGATCCTGCATCATTTCGGACCAGCGCTGTGCGACTGCATCTGTTGCCAGGCATATAAATGCAACTGCGAGGAAGAAATGACAAATGACTGCCTTGAGTAGCCTCATCAATTTTTCAATCCGATTGGCGGATTGCTCCAATAAATATAAGGAATCAGAAAAGTACCCGGAGCCTGAGCTCCTACACTACTGCTGCTTAAGCAGTTTTAAAGCTACCCTGCCGGTTCGGGACTGCCCTGAAAGCAGGTACATCCCGTCAGGCTCACGGGAGAGGTCAACTGTTTGTCCGTTGATGCCGGTTCGGGTGGAGGACCACACCTGCCGGCCCAGCGTGTTGAAGACGGCAAGCGCATAATCGCCAGCCAGGGTCGATTGCAAGTGGAAGATACCAGTCCCCGGATTGGGCAAAGCCCGGATGACCATGTCCTCACCAGCTGGTGTCATCGTGGAGACAGGAGTGGTCCCGCAGGTGTCGTAGGGTGAAAACCGCACGGCATCTGCGATCACATAGCCGCTGGTGCCGTTGTTTTCAATAAGCACGCTTCCCGTGTTTCCCCCCGCAAAGGGATAGAAGCCGACCGAAACCCATTCTGCCCCCCTGGCTTGCTGGTTGACATGCGTATCCCTCACCCCTCCGGAGTAACTGATCGTTACCGGCACGGAGTCGGCCCGGCCTTGGTCGGCCGTATAACGCAGAAAAACCTCATAGATGCCGCCCGACGGGATGGAAGGCGAGAAGAGAACGGATTTCGTGCCCTGCCCGGTGTTGTCGTCATGCATGTAGTGGCTGCCCCAGAACCCGCTGTAGAATGTGCTGGTGTTCCATTGCCCGGTCACGGTCACCCCGGCTGAATCCTCGGTATCGAGAATAATATCCGACGGCCTGATCATGTTGGCCACATAGTCGCTTAGCGCCCGGCCCAGGTTTTCCCCGTGAAGCCGGTACAACGGGATGGTCCATTCCACATTATCCGTACGGTCCACCCATCCGGTTTCCAGTGTCACGGAGAAATCGACATTCGGAAAGATGGAATCCGTCCACGCGCGGGCCGTCTGCCCGTTCGTGGTATAGGCAGGTTGCCGGTTAACGGGATGGCCGGCATTGCTGTAGTAAAGCTTCCGGTAGAAGTCGAGGTTGTCAGACTTGGGACCAGTGGCATACATGCTAAAGAACCACGTATTGTTGCCATTCTGTCCCGGGAAAGGGTTATGGCTGTCGATGAAAATGGTCATGGGGCTGAACAGGTTGGATTGCAGCATCATGTTCTTGGCGCCGATAATGGCATTCCAGTAGGACGGGCTGTCCCAATCCCGGTTAAAGTCCACGGGGTTCTGTTCCTTTCCCGTTCCTCCGGCATACACCATGTCGACATCCATCATGGGAATGATAAAAACCGTTGCACGCCGCCTTAGATTTTCCGCCTGCGCGTCACCCGAAGCGAGGTAGGCGGACAGTCCGTCAATGACGTAGCTGGAATGTGATTCCATGGCATGGCTGCGTCCCAGCAGCCAGATCAGCACTTTATTGCTGTCCGGTACACAAGGTTCCGCAAACCGGAAAAGTTTAACATCCCGGCCATGTTCACTGATAGCGATCGTTGATACTGTCACATGCGGCAGTCCGGTGATTGAGCCTGCCAGGCTCAGCATATCGCTGTATTGATACGGATACCCGGTGGCGAAGTAAAGGGGCCCCGACTGGAACGTATCAGCGTATTCCTTGTAATCATTAAGGTATGTTCCCCCGATCCGTGTCCAGTTTACCTGGTCATAACTATAGGCGGCCAGGACGGGTAACTGCCAGGAATTGGTATTGCGGATCTGTATTTTAAGAGGGACGCCGGTACTGTACCCGGAAATACCCGTGTTAAACGTCACCCTGTGTACATCGCCAAACCTGTAGTTCGCCTCGATCTTTATCGTGTTGGCAGAATCGTCAATCAGCAGAACATCCGCATTGGCACCTTCGAAGGTGGTGTCGACCATGATCTGGCAATGGCCGGTCCCGTGAAAAAGCGGTAGGAAGAAAATGATTAACCTGAATAACCTCGACATCCCATCGTAAATGTCGCGATTTTCAGCCTAACCTGCAGCAGGTCGGCTATTGCTTCGCGAGGAATGCGACAGCCGCTATAATGACCAGCAGGGCAATTATGGCCGAACGGTAGAACCTGCGGTTGGCCCGGATGTTTTCCAGCAGGGAGGCGCTGTCTTCAACCGTTTCAGGTCCGAAGCGCAGCAACGTATGGAACAAAGCCAGGTGGAACAGCAATGCTGAAAAGGCGAGCAGGAGATATGCCTGCGGGCCGGTGCCATACAGGGTATCGACAAACGCCACTGCAATCATAACACCTACAAGGTAGAGGAACGCGGCTTTGAACGAGACATACCTGAGCGCCTGCACCCTTGGCGTTTCCGTTTTTTGCCTGCTGCCGGCCACGAGATAAAGGCCCGTGACAGCCAGGAGCCGCAGGTAACCTTCCGGGAGCAGGGTAGAGCCCAGGAGGAGCAGCAAGCCCCCTGCAACGGCTATGATCAGCCCGAGATACTTCACCCAGTAGGCGTGAAGCGGAAAAATGCTGAGGTTTTTCATGTGTGTTTATTTTACCAAATATAAAAAATGTCAGTCTCAATTGTCAGTTGCACTCCCAGTGCGTGTATGCGGATGCGGCAGCACCCAGTATGATGGAGCCTGCGGGACCCAGCGCCAGTCCGAACAACCCGCCGATGGCGTCATTGGCATACTCCCAGTACGGGCATCCCTTTTCACGGGCCACGGGATTCCCGTTATTCCAGTATACCTTGGAGTCGTCCCAGATGCCACGGAATACCCTGGCGGCGTCCCTGTCGGGGCCGGTGTAAGCCGCAGGGTTGAGATGTTCTTCCACGATGCTGTCCATGTCATCGGTTCCAACCGCGGGATCAATGGACTGTATATAGAATAACAGCACCGCGGCGCGGAATTCAGGCGATAAACCTGCTGCGTGCCCCGCCAGGTCAAGATGTGTCTCGAACACCTCGGGAGGCATGAAAGCGCCGGCTTCGAAAATACTTCTGATCTCTATGATCTTTTCAAGGCTGGTGGCCAGGTCATGTTCAAGTTCATCTTCGGTACAACCCAGTTCTTCACACAGGAATACGCCGGTAGCACGAACGCATTCGGCCAGTATTTCCTCGCTTTCCAGGCCGGTAAAATCGCAATGGGCCGCCATATAGTCCAGCGCCTGCCGGTGATAAACAGGTACCATATCGAGTGAGACGTTCAGCGGCGTCCTTGCCGCAATTTCGGATGCATGGGGCGCGCCGGGTACGGGCATTTCTTTCTGACATGCAGTAAACCAAAGCAGTGATGCCGCCATGGCTGCAAACGTGGTGATCCAGTTGGCTTTTTTCATTTTTATGCGTTTTATAGTTCGTGCCTGTTGAGGTACCCACTGACAGCCGGAATGAGGGATTCAGGGCCCCTGTATGGTGCCGCAGGGGTACACTAAGGAACAGTGAGGTGCTGCCACCTGGTGGCAGAATTGAAAAATCACACAAATGGATGAGGCCGGTCGCGCAGGGTATAGGTGCGTCGATGCCTGTTGTAGGAAATGGGGATTTCCAGCTCTTTCATGGTTTCAATCATCCGGTAAAGGGTACGTTCCGGGATCCCGAGCCGGTCCGCAAGTTCGGTGGGCGTTCCGGTCGACTGTAAACGGGCAAGGCTAATGACCCTGCGCATGTTGCAGAAATATTCTTTCAGTCTCATCGCGTACTGTTTTCGGCCTTCATGGAAGGCCAGGGTTAAAAGGCACGTAAGGGCCCGCGCTTTTGCAGGCGATTCAATGAAGCACGAAGGAATGGATAGAAGTGACTTCCTCCAAACGAATGGATGCCGTTTTGACGGGATGGCCGTCACGGGATATTGTAAATAATGAAAAAATCGTAGGTCGCTAATACAAAATTCGTATTCGCAAAACAGGATTCAGGGACTAAGTCTGCTTCAGGAGGGAAAGCTGCTTGCGCAATTTTTCAATCTGTGACTTTGCCTTGCCGATCTTGGATTCGAAATCTTTGATAATCGATTCGGCATTCTTGCTTTTGGCCAAAAAGCCAAGATTGTTTTCCCATGTTGTCACTTCGCTTTGAAGCTGTGAAAGCTTATAGGTAATTGATTTGCGTTCAGCGTGCATGCGTTTGCCTGAATCGGAACCTGATTTCAGGTGTTCAACCTTCTGCTTGTACTGCATATCCTCCTGTTCGTTCTTCCCGATTCCCATTTTCCCGAACAGGCTGTCGACCGCTTTCCGGTAGGCATGGTAAATTCCGTCCTTTTCCTTGATGGGCACCATGCCGATCTCGCTCCATTGCCGCTGAAAACCCCTGACCAGCTCGAGGTTCGCTTTCCTGTCATCTGCGGCCTTGCTGCTTTCGATTTCAGATACCAGCTTTCGCTTTTTTTCAAGGTTTTCGCCATAGGTGGCGTCCATGTCCTTGAAGTGTGTCCGGCGTGCTTCGTAAAACGCGTCTGATGCGGACCGGAAGCGTTTCCAGACCTCGTCCGATTGCCTGCGGCCGGCAAAACCGGTTTTCTTCCATTGCTCATGCAGCCGTCGCAGCTCGGCACCGGCTTTCTTCCAATCCGTGCTGCCCGCCAGGCCTTCTGCCTGGATGCAAAGCTCTGTCTTGGCCTGCAGGTTAGCCTGCCATTCCTTTTTCTGATCGTTGAAAAATTCGTTTTTCTGTTTGTAAAAACCATTGCAGGCCTGCCGGAAGCGCTTCCACAGTTCCTCGTTCTTGGCCGGCCCTGCAAACCCGATGGTCCGCCATTCGCGCTGCACCTCCTGCACGCGGCCCAGCGCTTCCATTACTTCCTTGTGCGGGGGATTTGGTCCCAGTTCCACGCCGGCGACTTTATCGCAAAGTTCAGCCTTCAGCTTCGCGTTCTCCTGCTGTTTGGCCCTGACATCCCGGGTATGCACTTTTCTCCGGTCATAAACCCTGCGGCAGGCTTCCTTGTAGCGTTCGCCGATCTCTTCCCTGCGTTCACGCGGCACACTGCCGATTTCCCTCCAGGTATTCTGGATGGCCAGCAGCTTTTGCATGGCCTTGTTAATGGAAGGATCCAGGGCAAGCTCATCTATCTGTTCACAAAGACCGATCTTAAGTTCCAGGTTTTTCTTGTGATCCAGGTCCTGAAGCTCCTTGTTAAGCCTGATGAAATTGTAAAACTGGTCTGTAAAGGTTTTGTAGGTGAGCCACAGGTCCTTGACATCCGCCTGAGGTACCGGCCCCGTTTCCCGCCATCTTGCCTGCAGGTCGTGGAAGGTATTGAATGCGCGTCCCAGGTTGTCTTCGTTCTGTATCAGTTCCTTCAGCTTTTCCAGGATTTCCCTTTTGATCCGAAGGTTATCAGTGCGTTGGCGCTCACGTGACTCAATAAACTCGATACGCTTTTTGTTGAGCCGGCGGATGGCGCGGCCAAAGCGTTTTTCCGGTTCGTCCTTCCGGTAACTGAATTTTGTCGGATCCCCGCCTTTCTCTACAAATTTTTCCAGGGCGGCTTCCTGTTCCGCGGCGGCGAGCTCATCGAATGCCTCCCTGAGCGGATTTACCCTTGCGCGGATCGTGGCGTAATCCGGTTCTTCGCAAAGGTTTTCGGCAAGGGTCGCCAGTTCCTCCTTCGAAAGCTCATGATAGTTTTCCGATTGTTCGACGTCTTCATGCTCTTCATGCGTAGCGGGTTCATCATGAACTGCGTCTTCCTGGGCCGGATCATCGCCCCCGGGTCCGCCAGCTTCGGAAACGTCAGGTTCCGCGCCGGCTGGCTGGTCTGTTGCTTCGGTTGATTCCGGTTTCGGATTGTCCGCACCTGCGGCAGCAGGGGATCCGGGCGTGGCCTCAGCAGGGCCCTCGCCCGGGGCCGCTTCATCACGCAAGGGGGATTCCCTGCCTGGCAATGGGCGTTCTTCCGCGGGATCGCGGTTCGTTTTGTTTTCCTGTGGTTCCGTCATCGCAAGCCTCTATGCCGGTTATTGAGGAGCGTTAGCAGTCGGGGTGAATGGATTCGAACCATCGGCCTCCACGTCCCGAACGTGGCGCGCTACCGGGCTGCGCTACACCCCGAATAATCCGGTTAAGAATGGGCAAAAGGACCGCAAAAATATGGAAATGCCATTACAAAAGCCACCTGTTTTCCCCGCGGTAAGAACCTGCTATTCGCCTCGCAGCGAGAGCCGTAATTCCTTCAGCTGGTCGTCGCTGATACCCGACGGGGCATCGATCATCACATCACGACCGGCATTGTTCTTGGGAAAGGCGATGAAATCACGAATGGATTCCTCGTGATTGAATACCGAGCAGAGGCGATCGAAACCGAATGCGATACCGCCATGCGGGGGTGCCCCGTATTCAAATGCATGCATCAGGAACCCGAACTGCCGACCCGCTTCTTCGGGCGTGAAGCCCAGCGCATCGAACATCTTTTGCTGAAGGCCCCTGTCATGGATCCGGATGGATCCGCCGCCAACCTCGACACCGTTGATGACCATGTCATATGCATTCGCCCTGGCGGAAAGCGGGTCGGAATCTAAAAGCGGAATATCCTCCTGCCGGGGTGAGGTGAAAGGATGGTGCATGGCGTACAGGCGGCCGCTCTCCTCATCCTTCTCGAACAGGGGAAAGTCTACCACCCACAGGGCCGAAAAGGCATCCCCGTCCAGCAGGTTGCAGCGGCGGCCCATTTCGAGCCGTAGCGCCGACATGGCTTTGCGCGTTTTCACCGTTTCACCCGCCAGTACCAGCACCAGGTCGCCGTCAGCTGCACCCGTGGCAGCTTTCCACTTCTCCAGATTCCCCGCATCGTAAAACTTGTCCACCGAAGATTTCAGCGTGCCGTCGGCGTTGCATTTCAGGTAAACGAGTCCTGAAGCCCCGATCTGCGGCTTCTTCACGAAGTCCGTCAGTTCGTCAAGCGTCTTACGGGTGTATTCCGCGCAGCCGGGAGCCACGATGGCCAGCACGGCCCCTGCCTCATCGAATACGCGGAAACCATTGCCCTGAACGGTGTCTTTCAGGTCAGCAATGATCATTTCAAATCGTGTATCGGGCTTGTCCGTTCCGTACAGCTTCATCGCTTCATCGTACGGTAGGCGTGGCATGTCCCCGAGCCGGGTATCCTTCACCGCCTGGAAAAGATGCTTTACGAGGCCTTCAAACGTTTGCAGGACGTCATCCCGGTCCACGAAACTCAGCTCACAGTCGACCTGCGTGAATTCTGGCTGGCGGTCGGCACGCAGGTCTTCGTCCCGGAAGCACTTGACGACCTGGTAATACTTGTCCAGCCCTGCCACCATCAGCAGTTGCTTGAAAGTCTGTGGCGACTGCGGCAAAGCATAGAACTCACCAGGATTCATCCTGCTGGGTACCACAAAATCCCTGGCGCCCTCGGGTGTGGATTTGATCAGTACGGGTGTTTCCACTTCCACGAAATCCTGGCCATCCAGGTACCGGCGGGTCTCCTGTGCCAGCCGGTGCCTGAACATGATATTTTGCCTTACGGGGTTGCGCCTGATGTCCAGGTAGCGGTATTGCATGCGCAGGTCTTCACCGCCGTCCGACTCATCCTCAATCGTGAAAGGAGGATTTTTCGATGGGTTGAGTACGGTCAGTTCCCGGACGATTACTTCAACATCGCCGGTGGAAATTTTGGGATTCTTGTTACTGCGCTCGGCCACGGTGCCTTTGACCTGCAGCACGAATTCACGGCCGGCTTCACGGGCCTGCCGGCACAATGCCTCGTTTTCCGACATATTGAAAACAAGCTGCGTGATGCCATAGCGGTCACGCAGATCGATGAACGTCATGCCGCCCATATCGCGGTTGTGCTGGACCCATCCGCACAAGGTGGTTTCACGGCCTGCATCCGCAATTCTCAGTTCTCCGCAGGTTTGTGTCCTGTACATCTCTAAGTGTGCAGGCGAAGATAGCAATTGGGAAGGAGGCGACGCAGAACCAGGACATTGGAGGGCCACCTGTTGGCACCCATGGCGGGTGGATTCCTGTACGGGCTATACGGAATGGATTTTTTCGTATCCGAAGAGTTCGAAATCCAGATGGTACATCTCGTTCATCACCTTGAGTGTCTCGTTGTCGAGGTGTTCCAGGTATTTTTTCTTTTTCTTCCTGGCGTTGATGACCGGCAGTGCCACATCCGGCAGTTGCAGGTGTCGGGTCACCCCGGAAAAGCCTTCCTGGAGATTCTCGAATTTGAAAATCTTGTCAACCAGGATTTTCCCGTTTTCATCGGTGAAGTAGTAATGCTGGGGTTCCTGCCATTTCTGATCCCGGAGATACATGATATAATTCTTGAAACTGCCGAGCGATTTGAACAGGTCATGGAAATCGCTGCCGGGCTGGTTGAGCAGGTAAAAGAAAAAAGAGGTGGCACGGTCGTAAGGGTTTCGCACGACACCGAACTTGAAATACCGCTCCCATTTATCACCCGGTAAATCCCGTTTGAGCTCAGACGCGGGAATATGCATGCCATAGTTGCAGAGGAAATAGACGTTGCCGAAAAATTTATGGAGGTAATAATTAAGCTGACGGCGGTTGTGCCGGCACATGACATTGGCATATGGCTTGAGTGTATGAAACACCGAACTGCCCGCCGCTTTGGGGTTGTGGACGAATATGAATTTATGCCTGTCGCTGATGAGCATGCTTAATATAAACGGCAGTGGCGGGGGTCGGGTGATGTCATTCCCGGCGGTAATGCCCGGTAATTGCCGGGAGTACCCCCGGAACGATTCGGCAAATGTACTTTTTCGCCTTAAAACTGCAGGGGAAGTTTCGGTTGGTACCGGGTCAGCGGGCCGGAAATACAGGCTGGCGCAGGAAACTAAAGGACTTCCGCTTCCCGTTCAAGCGCTTTGGGGAACAGGATGTTGTTCTCCAGGTGGACATGCCTGAACAAATCATCCTCGAATTCTCTTAGCTGGTGGTAAGCCACCTTGTAGGTATTGCATGCATGATCAGGCGGGTTATAGTCATGGCTCAAGGCCCGGATTTTTTTCATGATCTCACCGGCGGCATCATGTTCGGCTTGCATCATCCGGATAGGATTGCGTACGGTCTGGAAGGTAGGCAGCGGCAGCATTTTTTCCTGGCTTTCGAGTGCCCTGACATACGGAAAGAGAATCAGCTCTTCTTTTACCATATGCTGTTCCAGATCCTTTGCCAAAAGTTCAACGAGCCCGGCGATCTCCCTGACTTCCGGGTTCGCCTCTCCATGAACCCTTGCCACCTTGCGCGTATACCCGATGAGCAATGGCAGTGTTTCCCTGACATAGACGTGGTGATTCGTAAGGATATGATCAATTACCCTGCTCATCGGCCAGGAGTTGATCTCATCCACATCTTGTTCAGGTTTGCCTGTTGTGGCTTGCTTCAGTTCCCGTTCCAGGTCCGTGGCATCGATTCCTTTTTGGGTGCAGGCTTCGGTAACGGTTTTCCCGCCGCCGCAGCAGAAATCAATTCCGTGTTTCCTGAAGATGGCGGCCATCCTGTAGTCGTCCGCCACCAGGGTCCCGATGGTTTGATCTTTTATGGATTCTGTATGCATGTCATTAAAGTTTTTTCTTTATCACGCCAATAAAGGTGAAACGCTGGAAAATTACACTGATGAAGGTCAGCGTGCAACGACATTCCCGGCCGAAAAGCTGACAAAAGGTAATTGATCCGGAATGCCTTGGGCTGTGGTAGTAGTCCCGACAGGAATCGAATGCCGACGTCCCGCGATGCGGTTGTCGGCACCCCGACCGCCTTTGCGGCGCGTCGGGGCCTGTACCAGTAGTCCCGACAGGAATCGAATGCCGACGTC
>JAHEKC010000075.1:12369-14838 GCA_024638565.1 Bacteroidota bacterium | reverse complement strand
GGCCAGGGTGCGCAATACGAAGGCATGGGCCATAACCTGTATACCGGTGAAAAGATATATCGAAAAGCGGTTGACGAGTGCGCCGGTATACTGGCGGAATACCTGGACCAGGATATCCGGAAGGTGATCTTCCCGGAACCCGGCCCGGACAGTAAAAACCTGCTCGACAAAACCATTTACACCCAACCGGCCCTTTTTGTAACCGGGTATGCCCTGTACAGGCTATGGGAAAGCTGGGGCATAAAGCCAGATGCACTTATTGGACACAGCATCGGCGAATATGCAGCGGCGTGCGTCAGCGGAGTGATGACATTGCCGGATGCGCTGCGGCTTGTGGCACACCGCGGACGGATGATGCAGGAGTTGCCGGAGGGAGACATGCTTATTGTCCGCAAAGCGGCTGGGGAGATCCGGCTCCCGGATGACATATCCATAGCGGCTATCAACGGGCCGGCGTTATGCGTGGTATCGGGTCCTGGTCCTGCGGTGGTAAAACTCCGGAAAGCACTCGAAGCTGATGGGGTGACCTGCAAGCCACTGGTGACTTCCCATGCCTTCCACTCCCCGATGATGGAACCCATGATGGAACCGTTCGAACGGGAAGTTCGCGCATCATCCCTCAAGCCACCGCGTATTCCCATCATGTCCACCGTGACGTCAGCATTCCTGACCGATGGGCAGGCCATGGACCCCGTTTACTGGTCCGGCCAGGTGCGCGCCACGGTCCGGTTTGCCGACGGGATCCGAAAGTTGTGGCAGGCCAACCCCCGGTACATCATGCTGGAGCTTGGACCGCGGACCACCGCATCTACCCTGGCCCGTCAACAGGCGACCGATGTGCGTAACCAGGCAGCATGGCCATCGATGGGCGACACGGCCGATGACCAGGCCGAATATGCGGCCATGATGAATGCCCTTGGCCAATTATGGTCACTGGGCATCGATATAAACTGGGACGCGTTTTACCTGGATGAACAACGACAAAAAATCCATCTTCCCGGGTACCCGTTCGCGGAAACCAGGTTCTGGGTGGACACTTTCGGAACAGACAGTTCCAGCATAGCCGGCTCCGCTGCCGTAGCAGCCGCGGGCAATCTGCCATCGTCCCCACACCCGACATCCATGACAAGAAAAGATCAAATCACTGTTGCATTGAAAGAACTGCTCGAGGAAGCATCCGGCATAGACCTGAAGGATGCGGACGCGCAGATGACCTTTCTAGAAATGGGCCTGGACTCACTATTCCTGACACAGTCGGCACTAAGCGTTTCCAGGAAGTTCGGCGTCAAGGTTACCTTCCGGCAGTTGAATGACGATCTCGGCAGCCTGGATACGTTGTCATCCTACATCGACGAACGGATGCCGGCCTCCCAGACCGTGGGTTCCCCTCCGCCGCTGCCTGTCACACCCCAGCAGGACACCGGCGGGCCGGCCACACTCGAGACGATGCGCAAGCAGATGGAGCAGATGCAACGGATGCTGGAACAGATGCAGGGAAAAGACAGCGTGGCACCTGCCGTACAACAGCATATTGACAAGAGCGTGGACCTGAAGTCCGGTACACCGGTGTCGGAAGCGGATGCCAACCGCGAGGCAGACGCCTCCCAGCCCTTTGGCGCCATCGCCCGCATTAACCAGGAAGCGCCCGGAGACCTGACAGATGCACAGGTCAAATGGCTTCGTGCATTCACCAGGAACTACAACAAACGCACCAAAAAGTCGAAAGCACATTGCCAGCAGTTCCGGGAGGTCCTTGCTGACCCGCGGATCGTTACCGGTTTTGATCCGCGCCTGAAGGAACTCATTTACCAGGTCGTGGTGAACCGGTCTGAGGGTAACCGGTTGTGGGACCTGGACGGCAACGAATACATTGATGTGCTGAACGGGTTCGGTTCGAATTTCTTTGGCTATAACCACCCGCTCCTGAAGAAAGCGTGGATGGACCAGATTGAGAAAGGCGTGGAACTGGGTCCGCAGACGCCCCTCGCGGGCGAATGCGCAAAAATGATTTGCGAGATGACAGGGCATGACCGGGCCGGGTTCTGCAACACCGGCAGTGAAGCGGTGCTGGGAGCCATGCGCGTTGCCCGTACGGTAACGGGTAAAAACCTCGTTGTATGCTTCAACGGCTCCTACCATGGCATTAATGACGAGGTGATCGTGCGCGGCAGCAGCCGGCTCCGTTCCTACCCCGCCGCGGCAGGCATCCCTCCGGAAAGTGTCCAGAATATGCTGGTGCTGGACTATGGGACGGAGGCCTCGCTCAGAATCATCAGGGAACGGATCGACGAGATCGCCGCGGTGCTGATCGAGCCTATCCAGAGCCGGCGCGCCGACTTCCAACCAATGGCCTTTATCAAGGACATACGAAAACTCACGGCTGATAACGAGGTACTGATGATCTTCGATGAAGTCATCACCGGATTCAGGCTTCACCTGGGCGGCGCACAGGCTTTCTATGATGTCCAC
>JAHEKC010000075.1:0-12359 GCA_024638565.1 Bacteroidota bacterium | reverse complement strand
GACCTTTGTACCTACGGGAAGGTGATCGGTGGCAACATGCCGGTAGGGGTCATCGCGGGAAAGAAGGC
This sequence comes from Bacteroidota bacterium, assembly GCA_024638565.1. Taxonomy (GTDB): domain Bacteria; phylum Bacteroidota; class Bacteroidia; order AKYH767-A; family OLB10; genus JAHEKC01. The sequence goes on along the minus strand of JAHEKC010000075.1, from coordinate 12,291 downwards.
GTACATGGACACGCTTGACGGCGGTTTCTGGCGTTTCGGCGACGACTCTATACCTGAATCAGGGGTAACCTATTTCGCGGGCACCTTCGTGCGGCATCCCCTGGCGATGGCCTCCATGCATGCCGTGCTGGAATACCTGGAAAAGGAAGGCCAGCCGCTGATTGACACGCTCAACGGGAAGTGCACGCGGCTGGTGGATGCGGTTAACCGGCATGCCAGGACCCATCGCATTCCTTACATGCTGGTCGGCTTCGGTTCGTTGTTCAAATCCAAATGGGATGCCGACGTGCCTTATGCCGGATTGTTGTTTGCGCTGATGCGGCACAAGGGCGTGCACATCATGGACGGCTTCCCCTGTTTCCTGTCACTCGCGTTTTCGGAAGCGGATGTGGATACGGTGATCAGGGTATTTTGCGAAAGCCTTTCCGAGCTGACCGATGCCGGTTTTATCCCGCGGGTTACAACGGAAGGAAAAGCGTTACCGGGACAAAACGGGGATCCCGCTTCCGGTGAACAACCGCCGGTTCCCGGCGCACGGCTGGGCAGGGATGCACAGGGCAATCCCGGGTGGTTTATCCCCGACCCGGAAAGGCCCGGGAAATATTTACAGATCAAGTAAACAACACCAGGTGATCCCGGAATTCCAAGCCTGCACCCCGCCGGATGGCCAGGTCAGTGTTTGATTACCCTGAACACCTGTTTATCCCTGCCCTGACCAACTTCCACGAGGTATACCCCTGAAGCCTGGCGCAATTGAAACGAATAAACGCTTCCAGGGCGTTGCACCTTCATTTTATCCAGTACACGCCCCGTGATATCCCGGATGACAATGGGAAGGCTCTTCATGTTGTATTGGCTGTTCTCGAGATACATGATCCCCCGGGTTGGATTTGGATAAAGGCGAAAAATCCTGTCTTCTTGTTGTTCCGCGACGGAAGTGACACAGGCAGTGGGCCAAGGATTCAGTTCAAGCGGGCCGGTATTATTAAATGTTTTCCCCAGGAAGCCGCTATAATCTGGGGCGTATTTGAGCGCCCGGAATACCCAGTTGTTCGTACCATGAACCGGATGAGGAAGAAGGGTGTCTCCCTGGTTTACCAGGTCATTGGAGGTCATCGGACTGATATATTTCCACACAAGGTCTTTGCCGGGTGTTATTTCAAACAATGTCCCGTGTGTGCCATTGCAAATAAACAGGTTGCCATTATCCAAAGGCTGCACACCGGCAATAAATTTAGAATAGAAATCAGTCGGATTGGGCGCAGCATAGGACCAAACCGCAGAGTCCGGTCCAAAAGGCATGCCCGCGACCTTGATGTAGTTGTTCAGTGAATCCACCGGCGGTATAAAAATATCGATCGTCGAGTATGGCACCGGCAACCTGCTATCACCATTGTTAAATACAAGGATCCTGCCTCCCTGTGGCATGGTATCCGGTATCCACTGGACGTTATGCTGCCCAAAAAGGGTCTTATCAGCCGGAGTGCCGTGCGCATAGGCTTCCGGGTTTCCCCACCGGTATAGTATATCACCTCCCTTACCGTAAGCACCTCCGGAATGCCCTGCAGCCTCCTGGGTGGTCGTCCCGTGGTCGATAATGTAAATCTCGTCCCAGTTTCTGCTGCTCAGGGCTATTTGATCAAGCGTCGGGTTATAGGCGATGGCGTTGAAGTGCAACCAGTCCCTGTCGGCCCCGCTGGTCCCCGTATAATTGAGATGCCATCGCCCCGGATAGTCTGCAGGATTGCCATAATCCGGCTTCGTTGAATCCGCTTGTTGAATCAGGTGATCCCAGACATCCCACTCCCAGACCACCGTGCCCGTGCCTGGCCCCGTTGGCGTTATTTCAATCAACTTCTCGGACCAGATGACGCCATCTTCAATCAAGGAAGTATCTCTTCCGCGGGAAATACATTCCAGCGAGTCATAGGCGATCCAGGCCAGCACCAGAATATTTCCGTTTGGCATATACTCCACATCATGGTGATGGCATACCGTCGAATCCGAAATTTTATAAGACCAAACCGTGTTACCGCTCCAGTCTATGATTTTAATATGTCCTGCACTCCCGCCTGCCAGGAAGTGTTGATTGTACTCAGGTTCCGGTCGCAGCAGATCGCCGTTTGGCAAAAAATACGAGGATGGTCCAACATTAAACTGGGTCGGCCATTCATGGATAACCTCTCCACAGTTATTCAGCAAGAATGTCCTGTTATCCATATTGACAGACAACGGCGTCAACACGGTATAACCGTCAAAAACAGCCGTATCACCGTATACTAGCCCCACCGTCGGCGCCTGGCCGTTCGTAACGCCCATGCAGGCCATTACAAGCATCCCACTCGCAATAATTTTTTTCACAATGACAGGTTTTAGCCGGTTAAGGGATTTTATTTTCGACGAAAACGCAAGTTACCAATTATGTCCTTCATCTTTATCGCCAAAAGAAACAGCTCATCCAGGATATAAAACCAAAAAAGATTGAATGCCTGCCGACGGGTACCATAACCCGCTTTCCGGAAAAATGCTTTTTCAAAATGCAGGATCAGGTCCTTGCGGGCCAGGTGCTTCAGCGAGGGCAAATTGACCTTCGGTTTATGGTCATGCCAATGAATCAGGAAATGGTATCCCTTGCCTGACATGATGTGATCCAGCTCAACTGCCATGGAATCCGGGTGGCGGCTTTCCCGCATGAAATCGATCCGACGTATGCTCAGGCTGCCCGCCGCGTGTCTTTTCAACGCCATGTAGTTGAGGATGGGCTGCTCGCCGTGATACGGGAATACATCGCGCTGCAGCACGCGCCGCGGCGTCCCCCACTCCACCAGCCCGTCAAAGTCCTCCCGCTTCAGCACCCCGCCCGTGGCAACGAACTGGCCGGTATTGAAGGTGAAACCCGGGTACCGGAATTCGGGATCAAATGCCGCTACGTCATCAAGATTAAAATAGTAGCTGTTCCGGTTATCATCCGTATCTTCTTCAGTCACCACCAGGAAATCCTCGTCATGTTGCTCCAGTTGCCCTATCACGGGACCGGCCAGGATGATGTCGCTGTCCAGCATGAGGAGCCGGCGCCCGTCCATACGGATCAAAGGCTCGAACTTGAAGAACCCCATGCCAAAAACCCTGTCCTCGCAGGGGAAAACATGCACATCATACGTCCGCTCCAGCAGCGAGGTGTCGAACGCCATCATGTTCTCGTCCTTCAGGAGCTCGATGCGTATATCAGGGTACCAATGGCGAATATTGGCTACCAGGGCACGCGTTAGGCGAAAATCCCGTTTATAGCATGCCACACAGATGACATCAATTTTCATGGCGAAGCCGGCTAATGGCCGGCCAGCCAAACTAAATCATTTTAGGCAAAGGTTACCTTTGCACAGCGCGACTAATAAACAAAGTTATGTGTAAGGTGCCCTGGGGCCCATGAAGATCCTCGACCTGTATATCATTCGCAAGTTCCTGTTAACCTTCTTTTATTCGATAGGGTTGATTGTGGCGATTGCCATCGTATTTGATTTTTCTGAAAAGGTCGATGACTTCATTGACCGCAAGGCACCCATTTCTGCGATCGCATTCAAGTATTACCTGAATTTCATTCCCTATTTCGCCAACCTCTTCTCCCCCCTTTTCGTCTTCATCTCCGTGGTATTCTTTACCTCCCGGATGGCAGGCAGGAGTGAAACAGTGGCTGTCTTCTGCAGTGGTGTAAGTTTTCCCAGGCTGCTGGTGCCCTATATGATTGCGGCATCATGCATCGCCGGCCTGTCCCTGTACCTTAATAATTACGTTATCCCGCATTCTAACAAGACCAGGCTGGCATTTGAAAACCAGTATATCCGCAATCCGTTCGTTTACAAGTTCCGCAATATCCACAGGCAACTCGAACCCGGTAATTTCATCTATTTCGAGAGCTTTAACAATTTCGAAAATGTGGGATTCCGGTTCTCCAATGAACATTTCGAGGACGGCAGGCTTGTGTACAAACTCACCGCGGAACGCATCCGGTGGGACAGCACCATGTCCAGGTGGGAATTACAGCATTTTGCCGTTCGGCATTTTGACGAGATGCAGGAAAAAGTCGTCAGCGGCCTTAAAAAGGATACCGCCTATGCTTTCACACCCCAGGAGTTCAAGCGCCGGGAAAGCAATATCGAAACGATGGACACCCCGCAGCTGAAAACGTATGTTCGAAGTGAAAAGGCGCGCGGCGTGGAAAACACCGCGTACATGGAGGTGGAGCGGCACCGCCGTACATCCTTTCCGTTCGCCACTTTTGTCCTTACAATCATAGGTGTTTCGATTTCCAGCCGGAAAGTGAAAGGGGGGCTTGGCATGCAGCTGGGCCTGGGGATCTTTATCGCGTTCTCCTATATCATGCTGATGCAGGTTAGCACCACGTTTGCAATCAAGGCCAATTTTTCCCCGCTGGTATCGGTGTGGATACCGAATATCGTTTTCGGGGTGGTGGCGGCAGCCCTGTTCAAGCGGTCGAATTTGTAGGTATTCTTCCAGCCAGGCAGGTCACATAAGCTAAACCAACTATTCCAGCATACCCTGCCAGGTCACGCAGCCCGGAAATTCCGGCATCCGGGCGGCAGGCCGGCTGAAGATGCCGTATACGGCCGAGCCGGTACCGGTCATGGAAGCGAAAACCGCGCCGGCCCTGTACATTTGATCGCGGATGTCACCTATCGAAGAATACTTGTCAAACACGGATGGCTCAAAATCGTTGGCCACCTTTCCACGCCACGTATCAGGCGGAGCGGACAGCAGCTCGTCCAGACCGACCTGGTGTGGCACCGCACCGGTTTCCGCGTAGGCCCATGCGGTGGATATTTTCACATGTGGTTTCACGATGACCACGTGCATGCCGGCCAGCCGGGTCGCCATCGGCGTAAGCCGCTCTCCCCTGCCTTCGGCGAGGCTGGGCTTATTGGAAAGAAAGAACGGGCAATCGCTTCCAAGCTCCAGTGCCGGCCCGGCAAGCGCGTCCGTGCTTCCCGCCCGCCCGAAAAGCATTTCCAGGAGTAATAAGACATGCGCGGCATCCGAGGAGCCGCCCCCCAGCCCGGCGCCTGACGGCACGACCTTATGCAGGTGCATCTGCACCGGGGGAATGCCGTATGCCCGGTCATACACCTCCGCAGCACGCACGCAAAGGTTGTCCTGCAGGGCAATATCCAGCTCCAGACCTGATTGGGTAAATGCCACTTTGCTTCCGTCCGGACCCCGGCCGTTTTCCACAGGGATGATTTCGAGTGCATCCCTCCATCCAACCGGGTACATCAGTGTTTGGATATCGTGGAATCCATCATGCCTTTTGGAAAGCACATGCAACCCAATGTTGATCTTGGCGTTGGGAAAAACGATCATAGGCATTTGGTCATCGGCCGGAAGGCAGGCCGGAACCGGGCTAATTTCCTAAAAATTTATCTTTGCGCTGAGGTCCTGCCGGACCTGTAAAAACCCGGATATCTTGTCGACGAAAAACCTTCTAGATTTCGAAAAGCCTCTTGAGGAGCTTCAGGAACAGCTTGAAAAAGCCATCCAGATCGGTTCCAAGGGAAAGGTGAACACTGAAAAGCTGATCAAGGAGCTCGAGCGCAAGATCGAGGCCACCAAGAAAGAGCTATACGCGAACCTGTCACCCTGGGAGAAAGTACAGGTAAGCAGGCATCCCGAACGACCTTATACCCTCCAGTATATAGAGGCGATTACCGAAGGGCAGTTCATCCAGCAGTTCGGTGACCGGCAGGTAAAGGACGACAAAGCCATGGTGGGCGGATTTGGCAAGGTCGATGGCAGAACCATCATGTTTATCGGTCAGCAAAAGGGCGTCAATACCAAGATGCGGCAATACCGCAACTTCGGCATGGCCAATCCGGAAGGCTACCGCAAAGCCCTGCGCCTGATGAAGCTGGCAGAAAAATTTGGCAAGCCTGTAGTCTCGCTGATCGACACGCCCGGCGCCTACCCCGGCCTGGAAGCGGAAGAACGGGGACAGGGTGAAGCCATTGCCAGGAACTTATTCGAAATGGCCAGGCTTCGCGTACCTGTCTTATGCATCATTATTGGTGAAGGCGCGTCGGGCGGCGCACTGGGCATAGGAATCGGTGACCGGATTCTCATGCTGGAAAACACCTGGTATTCGGTTATTTCACCCGAATCCTGTTCCTCCATCCTGTGGCGCAACTGGGATAACAAGGAGAAGGCGGCGGAAGCGCTGAAGCTCACGGCCCGGGATATGCTGCGCCTGAAACTCATAGACGGCATAATCAAGGAGCCCGCCGGTGGCGCACATCGCAACAGGGAAAAGATGTTCAAGGTACTCAAAACCGAAATCCTGAAACAGCTCAACGATCTCACCGGCACCGATCCTTCCGAACTGGTCCGGCAGCGGATCGGAAAATTCTGCTCCATGGGCGTTTATTCGGAAAAGGAATAGCTTACCAATTGCATTCCTGCGGAGGTGTGTAAAACTATTTTCCGGCATTTTCCTACCGGGGTGGCTCCCAATCCGTACATTTGACTTCCTTTTTTCCTAACCTTTTTTTACCGAATTAAAGAACTTTTATGGCTGAATCCCTCACCTCGAGTCGGCGTAAGAAGACCGCAAAGGATGCCCTGTCCCAGCAACAGCTGTTGCAGGGTGTCGGGAAGTTGCCACCGCAGGCCGTGGATCTGGAGGAGGCCGTACTGGGCGCCCTGATGCTCGAAAAGGATGCGCTTACTTCCGTTATCGACGTGCTGAGTGAGGAATGCTTTTACAGCGATGCACACCAGAAAATATTCAGGGTGATCCATGAGCTGTTCAACCAGGCGCAGCCCATCGACATCCTGACGGTTACCCATGCACTTAAGAAAAGCGGCGACCTGGAGCTTGTGGGCGGCCCTTATTATATCACACAGCTGACCAACCGTGTGGCCTCGGCAGCGAACATCGAATACCATGCCCGCATCATCCTGCAGAAATACATACAGCGGGAACTAATCCGCATGGCAAGCCATACCATTACCAGGGCTTACGAGGACACTTCCGATGTCCTGCAACTCCTGGACGATACCGAGAAGGATCTGTTTTCCCTTTCGGAAGGAAACATACGCCGTAATTACGAGGATATGCCCGGCCTGATCGGACGTGCCATCAAGGAAATAGAAGCAGCCGGTACACAGACCTCCGGCGTAACGGGAGTACCCAGTGGATTCACCGAGCTGGACCGCATCACGGGCGGCTGGCACAAACAGGACCTTATTATCATCGCGGCCCGACCGGCCATGGGTAAGACGGCATTCGTATTATCCCTGTCACGGAATGCTGCCGTCGATTTCAGCAAGCCCGTGGCGTTTTTCTCGCTGGAAATGTCCAGCATACAGCTTACCAATCGCCTGATCGCCTCTGAAACGGAAATTCCCTCTGACAAGCTGCGCCGCGGACAGCTGGCCAGGCATGAATGGGAGCAGCTGAACGCGAAGATCTCTTCCATCACCAAGGCCCCGATATACATTGATGACACGCCCGCACTTAATATCTTCGAACTCCGGGCCAAGTGCAGGCGTATTGTCGCGGAAAAGAAGGTGGAGCTTATTGTCATCGACTATCTCCAGCTGATGGCCTCCGAACCCAACAGCAGGGCCGGCAACCGGGAACAGGAAATCAGCACCATTTCACGGTCGCTGAAAAGCATCGCCAAGGAACTCAACATCCCGGTGATCGCGCTGTCCCAGCTGAGCCGTGCGGTCGAAACACGGGGTTCCTCCAAACGACCACAGCTTTCGGACCTCCGTGAATCCGGTGCCATTGAACAGGATGCCGATATGGTGCTCTTTATCTACAGGCCGGAATATTACGGCCTCGACCAGGATGAGGAGGGCGCCAGTACGCAGGGGGTTGCGGAGATCATGGTAGCGAAGAACCGGAACGGCGCGGTCAAGGACGCCAAGCTCAAGTTCGTCAGCCACCTGACCCGGTTCTCAGACCTTGACACCTACGAGTTCACCGAAGAATCCATCGGGCTTGACCAGCCCATTGCCGCTGAACGTATTACGCGAAAGTCGAAGATGGACGACATGGAGGACGACGACCAGGTCTTCTAGCGCCGGGCATTTCCCATTTGCCATCATTCCCGGGGCTGCGAGTCCCCGGGCGACCGACGGAATTCCCCTCCAATCCTTAATTTTTAGGTTAAATTTGATAACAATACGGGTCTGAAACCGTTGAATATCCATATGCGCAAAGCCCTATTCGCGATCCTTATTGCCTGGACGGCAATCCTCCCCGCCCGGGCGGCCTATGTGCTGATTCCCATGGACGCCACCCAGGCAAATCACCTGAAGGCGTACGGCATCGCCTACTGGGTCCTGCAAAACGATGTCAGCATTGAATGGCTGCTCAATTACCGGGGAGGCAGCTTCCTTGCACCCCAGGCCCCTTCCATTGAACGGGAGTGCACGATCAGGGGCGTCTCATTTACAGTGATTGCCAACGCACAGGCACAGGCCATCCGCAGCGAGATTTCAGATCCGCAAGTGAACATGGACGTCATGAAACTGGAAAAAGTCCCCAGGATCGCAGTTTACTCACCCAAGAACAAGCTGCCATGGGACGATGCGGTGACACTGGCGCTTACTTACGCGGAGATCCCCTATAATGTGATATATGACGAGGAGATCATTAACGGCATCCTTCCCACCTATGACTGGATGCACCTGCACCACGAGGATTTTACCGGTCAGTACGGCAAGTTTTACGCGATGTACCATAACGCACCGTGGTACCAGGAGCAGGTACGAAGCAACGAGGCCATGGCCCATAAGCTCGGTTTTTCCAAGGTATCGCAGCTAAAGCTTTCCGTGGCACTAAAGATCAAGGAATTCACCGTCGGCGGCGGGTACACCTTTACCATGTGTTCCGGCACGGATTCGTATGACATCGCCCTTGCCTCCGAGGGAATCGATATTTGTGAGCGGATGTATGACGGCGACGGCACCACGGCCGATTACCAATCGAAAGTGGACTATTCACGCACCTTCGCATTCAAAGATTTTGCACTCAGTACCAATCCGTTCGAGTACGAATTCTCGAATATCGACGTGAATCCCCCACTGAGGGGTGTCACGCGTGATGAGGATTTCTTCATGCTGTTCGATTTTTCGGCCAAATGGGATCCGGTACCCACCATGCTTTGCCAGAACCATGAACGCGTAATAAAGGCCTTCATGGGCCAGACCACCGCGTTCGACAAGCGTTTCATCAAGTCCGAAGTACTGATCATGGGTGAGAACAAGCCAGCGGGGTATGCCAAGTATATCCATGGGGAACTGGGAAAGGGCACATGGACCTTTTACGGGGGCCATGATCCTGAAGACTACCAGCACATGGTCGGCGATCCGCCCACTGACCTGAACCTACACCCCAACTCACCCGGTTACCGGCTGATCCTGAATAACGTGCTGTTTCCCGCGGCACGGAAGATCAAGCAGAAGACGTAGCGTCCATCAAACGCCCTTTATCGTACAAGGATTTAAGTTCAAAGTTCTGCTTCCCGAATTTTTGAATCCGGAACATGGAGCCCTGAACGGCATATTAAGCCATTCAGCCTGCGAAATCCCAGATAATTCCCAGTTTCAGCGTCCTTCCCGGGTACGGGTAATGCGGCATCAGGTAGTACGTGTTTCCGTTCCAGCCGGCATTCAGATGGTCCAGCTTTAGAAAAAACCGGGTGGCCCTGATTCGGAAGCTGGCAAAAACGTCAATAAACGGGTAGCCGCCGATCTTCTTTTCCTCCTGCAAATAAAATATGCCGGTTGCCGGCATATAGCTATCCGCTTTCCAGGTGGAGGTCATGCGGCATGCCAGGCCAGTCTGCACTTCCAGCGCGCCCCGGAACAGGATACCCGAATAATAGAGGCTTCCATGCCACCCCAGCGCGGGCACCCGCAGGGGTGACCCGGGATCGGCCTGCTGTACTTCGACCGTGTTCGCCAAATGCAGCGACTTCCATTTCACCTCGTGCCGGACTGCCGTCGTGTAAAGGCGGATCGCATCCGCGTTACGTAGCGGCAGGGCCGATACATCGAAATAGGCGAACGCCCTGAAGAGGCGAATGCCGCCGCTGGCCGACAGCATATGGCTGCCGCGATTCCAGCGCACTTCAGCTTCCAGTGACTGCTGTTCTTCAGGTCTCCTGTTGTTCGACCACCGGAAGTGATTGCTGTCGTAGAACGAAAAAACGGATCCAGGCAGGTAGCGGCCGGAACGGAGTCGCAGTTGAACTTCCACATGGCCATTCCAGTTCCTGGCCAGATGTGCTTCTGCCATGTACAGGTCGGCTTCCCCGTTGAGTGCGTTCAAGCTGAAGGAAAATTCCGCACGCAAGCCCCCTTCCCCGATCAGCTTAAGTCCGGCGGCGGCACCGGCATCATCGATCACGGTGTCAATTTCCGATTGCCGGTATGCATAGCGCTCATACGTACCATGCAGGTAAACCTCGGAGGCTCCGGCCCCCAGTCCTTTCAAAAAGCCGGGGTTCTTCAGGGACAGTCCCAGTTGCGCGTTGAGCCTGCGCATCCGGAGTGAATCATGGGTACCGGTGGTATCATAGTAGGTAACAGGAAAGAAATGGTCGTTGGATTGTCCTGCTGAAAACCGGTGGTGGCGTTGTTCGCCTGTTGCGTGGCTGTAAACCGATATACCTGTCCCCGCGGGGCCTGTGCTGTCATTTTCCTGTTTGGTCAGCAACAGCTCCTGGGAGAGGAAGAACATCTTGTTTTTCCTTTCGCTGGTGGCATCTCCCAACTGCATCACCAGTGAGCGGCTGTCGAGAAAGCTGTATTCAAACGTGCTGTCGTTCATTAGTCCGCCATTTTCATCAGCGTTCAGCCTGTTGCTGAGATAGCCACCCCCAATCCTGTACCTGCCTCCCGGAGCGCGCCATGCCAGCCGGGTGCTGAAGTTTCGCTGGTTGCTGCCCTGCCTGTCGTAATACCCGATGGTATTCATGGACCGGAATAAAATGTCGAAAGTCAGTCCCCCCGTTACCGGCTGGTGGTGGCTGATGGTAAAATCCTGTTCCTTTCGCGATCCCAGGATATAGCGGACCCTCGATTCGGGTGCACGCGGTGCTTCATTAAAAGCCTGAGGTATTACTTCATAAATGCTAAAGGCATCGGGTCCGAAATGAAGCGTTACCGGTGAAAATCCGCGGGGGTGTTGTGCGGCAAGTCCGTTGAAGCCGGCGGCGGGCCGGTGGTACCAGGGCCCGGTTCCGGCCCGATAGTCGTGTATGCCGGTCAGCATCGTGTCAGGCGTCCATGCGGTGCTATCGGGTTCCGCGCCATGCTGTGCGAAACCGGCCGTGGGGCAAGGCAGGCAAAGGGCTGACAGCAGTATGGCATTAAACATCAGGCGCTGCATACCGCGGAAAATTACCACTCTTGCGCATATTACCCGGAGCCGCGAATCACCAATCCTCCATCACTTGCATGAGCCCGGGATTCAACTTGTGGCGGCGGGTGGAAATTCGTGAATAAAAAAAAAGCCCTTCACGAGGAAGGGCTTTTAAGTTTACGGCGACGACATACTATCCCACACTTTCATGCAGTACCATCTGCGCTGGGGGGCTTAACTTCTCTGTTCGGAATGGGAAGAGGTGGACACCCTCGCTATAATCACCATAAATATTTTGACATGTATTGAAAGAGCATGCATTAAGAATTTCCTGTGAATAAAGTCTACGGGCAATTAGTATTGCTCGGCTTTGACATTACTGCCTTTACACCTGCAACCTATCAACGTCATCGTCTATGACGACCCTTAAAAGAAGTCTCATCTTGAGGCAAGTTTCGTGCTTAGATGCTTTCAGCGCTTATCTTGACCGGACGTAGCTACCTTGCGCTGCGGTTGGCACCACAACAAGTACACCAGCGGTCCGTCCGACTCGGTCCTCTCGTACTAGAGTCAGGCCCTCTCAAACTTCTAACGCCCACAACAGATAGGGACCGAACTGTCTCACGACGTTCTGAACCCAGCTCGCGTGCCACTTTAATGAGCGAACAGCTCAACCCTTGGGACCTTCTCCAGCCCCAGGATGTGACGAGCCGACATCGAGGTGCCAAACCTCCCCGTCGATGTGAGCTCTTGGGGGAGATCAGCCTGTTATCCCCGGCGTACCTTTTATCCTATGAGCGATGGCCCTTCCATACAGAACCACCGGATCACTATATCCGACTTTCGTCCCTGCTCGACTTGTAGGTCTCACAGTTAAGCACCCTTATGCTATTGCACTCTAC
>JAHEKC010000148.1 GCA_024638565.1 Bacteroidota bacterium | reverse complement strand
TCTGCAGCAGGTTGGCTTCACCGGGCCTGTAACTGATCGCCTCGAACACGGCGAGCGATTTACGCCAGGCCTGGAGGGCTTCGAAGCTGTTGTACTGGATATAGTGAACAAGCCCCACATTTTTCAGGGCATAGCCTTCCCCTTTCCTGTATCCCAGCCTGCCGGCCAGGGCCAGGGCCTCCTCCGACACCCGTATGGCCTCTTCCGGGGAGCTGTTAAAGTACTTCTTCCCCAGCTCGATCATCATGTCCACCTTGTTCGTGTCGTCCGCAGCGGCGGCAATCGCCTGCCTGAGGCTGTCGGCAGGTCCCTGCCCGTGCAGCACGAATGGAAAACAGCAAATGAAAGCCAGTAAGCGATACAGGTTCATAGGTTTTGACGAAGGCTAAAATACAATTTTGCACCCGATGGTGTCCCATGCTGCCCCGCATGAACGGGCAAAAAAAAAGGGAGCCACCGGCTCCCTTTTCCTGCAACGAGCAGGCATTACATTTTCACGATGCGGACCACGTTTTCATACCCGTCCCTGGTGAAGCGCATGAAATACAAACCGGGCTTCAGGCCCTGAAGGCTGACCTGCCACCTGTCGTTTTCGCGTGATTTGTTCACCCTGTGCTGGTTGCCCAGGATGTCATGCAGCGTGATCTCTTCCGCATTAAATGATTCATTTGACTCGATGGTCACGAGATCGCCCGCCGGGTTGGGGAAGACGTTGATATAGATAGCGCGTCCGCCGCTGCCGGTCAGCCTGCTTTGCGCTGTACACTTGTTGGACGTGGCGCTGGCATTGCTGGCATTACTCGACTTCTGGTTACCCTGGTAGGTGATAACGATCCACTGCATCGACTGGCCATCGAAGCAGACATCAAACGTGCCGTTTCCGGGGTTGAAAAGTTCCGGCTGCGGACCGGCGCACAGTACGTACGTTCCGGCGGCGTCAATGAAGTTGTCAGGTCCGACCGGAATGTACACCGGCACGTTGTTATTGTTCTCCCAGGTGAAATGGGCCATGAACGGCATGCCGGAAGGGTGGCCTACCAGCGTATCGATACACTGGAGGCTGGGCTTGACCTTTTTCGCACCGCCGCCCTTCGGGTTGATATATAAAGTATTTGATACATAAGTGATGTTATAGAATGTCGGGTCGGCCAGCACCAGGTTGGAGGGCGTCACGGTATAGACGCCTGCCTGGTTGCCATTGTAATTCGGGGACACGCTGTAATCAGGTCCGCTGACGATTGTGTTCTGGCCGCCGGGCACGAAGCCGGTTATGGTCGATGTAAATGCGGGTAACGGGTCGCCTTTGAAGATAAAGGCAAGGTCGGCGGTGACGGTCAGGTCAGCAGGCTGTACGGTCAGGACACCGCTTACCAGGTTTAACGTGTAATTACCGGCAGAGCCTCCGGACAGCGTGATCGGGTAGTTGCCGGGTGCGGAAGTCAGCGTGGCCGTGGTGCTGCTATTTGGCTCCGTGATATCGGCCGGGCCTTCTCCATTCACGAACCCGCTGTAGCTGATGGTCAGCGCGGGAATGGGTCCGCCATACGGCATCGACTGGTTGTCCGCCGTGGCGGTAAGCGCAATCGTGTTCACCGTGATCTGGCTGTTAAAATGCGTGATGAAATAATCCGATGGCTGTGCGAGCGTAAGTCCCGATGTGACAACAGGCTGGGTGCCGGCCGGTATGGAAGTGGTAGCTGCCGGGTTGTAATCGGGGATGGAGTCCGTAAACACCTCTCCGGCCGATTCATAATACCTGAAGCCCTTTATCTCCGTGCTGTATACGGGTGCTGTTCCGTAATCCACCGTTATCGTATCCGTGAGGACAACCAGTTCGGCAGGTGTAACGGTCATGTTTCCGAACACATAGGTAACATCCAGGTTAGGCGTGAGGTAAGGTGCCGGACCGTACCAGTGGGTGCCCACATGTATGCCGGTAATGAAATTCACAGGGGTGAATACCGATATGGTATCATCCAGTGGCGCGTTGACGTCATCCTCGTCTATGATGATGGCGATTTGCGCCGTAACGGTGGAATCCATGCCCGTGCTGTTTACCAGTGCGTCTTTACTTGCGATGGCCCGCTGGTTAACCAGGGCACCGCCGCTGGCGATGGCCCGCTGGCTGGCGATGGCCCGCTGGTTGACCTGTGGCAGGGTACCGGTCAGCGAAACATCAGCGGAATCCACCTGGTAATTGAAAATAGCTTCCGGGCTTAAGTCGATGACCTGCGTCGTATCGAAGGTGAACGAATTAGCCAGGACGCCTGTGCTGGCGATGGCCCGCTGGCTGGCGAGCGTTCTGTCGCTGGCGATGGCCCGCTGGCTGACCAGGAATGCCAGGTTGAGGATGTCCTGGCTGGCGATGGCCCGCTGGTTGATAAGGATGGCGTCGTCAATAAGTGCCACCTCTTCGGCGATACTGGCCGTATGATCATTTACGAGCATGGTGTGGAAGGCAGCCTGTTCCGAAGGATCGATGTTGCTGGCGTCGTACGAGTAGACGAATACCATATCCCGCCCGTTGATCTCCTCGCCGTATTCAATGGACGTATCGGGCGCCGTAATGGTAAGCGCTTTCTTGCTGATGGTCAGCAGGCCGTTGTTCGTTGTATAGTCGAACAGTTCCAGGAAGCCTATTGCGAGTGTACCGGGATCAGGCTCGATAAAATAAAGGCCCACGTTGCTGGTGCTCGTGGCCGGTGTATTGAACGTCAGGCTGTCGAGGCCGAGGTCCATGAGCGTATATCCGGCGCTGTCATAAGGGATTCCGTCAACAGTAATCGTAGCCGCGAATGCCGGCAGGGCATCGCCGTATTCCTTCTGCTGGTCGTCGGCTGTAACGACCACCACCGGCTTGGTCGGGTCGAGCAGGTACAGGGTATCCGAGTTCCCGCCGTCATTGAAGTTCGGAACGATTTCGGGGGTGTAAATGTAAGCCCCCGGGTTGCCGAGACCGTAAGCGGGCAGTATGGCGGTGAGCGAGCTGCCATTGACAAAGGTCGTTGCCAGCGTATCGTCCCGGAATATCAGCACCGAAGCAGTTGTAAAATAGTTTCCTTCAAGCGTAACCGGCAACGGGACCGTGCCCGGAACAAGCGTGGTGTCAAAGTTGATGGCCAGGAATTCCGGCGTGGGTGCCGCCAGGGTGTGCATGGCCGCGCCAATATCCACGAAGCCATGGCCGGTCTTCAGGTCGAAGCCGGGCGTCCCCATGTCGATGGCAGTCGTTTGCAGGAGTGTCTTCATCTCCTGCGGGGTGAAGTCGAGATTGTACCACTTCTTGCGGCCGTTTTTCAGCAGTGCGGCAGCGCCGGCGATATGCGGAGCGGCGGCAGAGGTTCCGTAGAAGTTCGGGAAGGCATCACCTTCCAGGTTGAAGCTGAAGAAATTTACGGTGGTGTTCACGCCGTCAGGTCCGCAGAAATCGGGGTTGGGACGTGCAATCCCGTAGACAGGCGTACCGCCGGTAGAGGAGAAGGTTTCCACAACAGGCGGGTTCGTGCCAAAATTCGGCGTCTGTGTATACCGTGCGGCACCCACGGTAAGCGTGCCTTCCGCGTTGGCATGCCCGAAGATGGTACTGCTGCCGGTGTTGTACTCGTTGATGACCACGTCGCCGCGGAAGCAGATCCATTTGAACAACGGGTTATCCGGGCCAACGGATTTCGTGATGAGGAAATTGGCTGTAG
>JAHEKC010000147.1 GCA_024638565.1 Bacteroidota bacterium | reverse complement strand
ACCATACCATTGTCGCCAAGGGCTGGTGCAACAATGCCGATTACGCATATTACCTGGAGGTCATCAATGGCAAGATCCAGTTTATGTGGAATACTACAGGGAGTTGCGGTAGCGGCAACAATATATTCAGGTCCGATTCGGTCGTCATTTATCCTTATGCCTGCACACACGTGGCAGTGACTTATGATCCCGCAGGGGCGACCATATATATCAATGGCGTTATGGTTCCAGGCTCCCAGCTTACAGGAGGTGTCGGATCGATTCACAACAGCGCTGATCCGATGCTGATCGGCACGTACAAGTCAATTAACAGCACTTACGTTTCGTTTGTTGACGGGGAGATAGATGAATTGCGACTGTGGAACTATGCTTTGTCGCCCGCAGAAATAAATGCACGGATGAATATGCCGTTAACCGGGAACGAACCGGGTCTCATCGCCTATTACGACATGGAAGAACCGGGTACGGGGCCGGGCTTTACATTGCTGAACCAATGTGTCGCTACCATGACATTGTTAAACGGCGTGACCACCGGCACCAATGCATCGCCTTCCCATATTCCCGTATGTACGCTGGTTGGTATCGAACAGGAAGGCATATCGGTCATTCCCCCGGGGATTTATCCTAATCCGAATAAAGGGCGCTTTATGCTTGTTGCCGGAACGGCATCACCCGGATCCCCTGTTTTCGTGGAGATACGGAATGTGATGTCTCAAATAGTATATAAGGGTATGCTGACCAGGCCGGAAACCGACATTACGATCGGGACGGATTCCGGAAGCGGGATGTACATTCTCGAATTGCGGAATGACAGGAACGAGATGGCAGGACTGGCCAGGTTTGTCATCCATTAGTGCATGCGAGGTACCAGGGCTTTTGAGCCTATTTCTTAAACTATGGCTTATTAACGGCGCTCTCGATATATTCGATCAGGCAGTGGATGACCTTTATGTGGATTTCCTGCGCCCGGTCGCTGTAATCCGACATCGGTGCACGTATCTCCACGTCGCCAAGTGAACCCAGCTTCCCGCCGTCCTTACCCGTGAGGGCCACCACCTTCATCCCTTTGCCCGTTGCCGCTTCAGCAGCTCTGAGCACATTCGCGGAATTGCCGCTGGTGCTGATGGCCAGCAGGACATCCCCTTCCCGGCCTAGTGCTTCCACATACCTGGAAAAGATATATTCAAAACCATAATCGTTACCCGTGCAGGTGATATGCGAAGGGTCGGCGATGGCCATGGCAGGCAACGGCTTCCTGTTTTCGCGAAATCGTCCGGAAAGCTCTTCCGCAAAATGCATGGCATCGCATAGGCTTCCGCCGTTGCCGCAGGAAAGAATCTTGTTACCGCTTTTCAGCGCGTCCGACATCAGGGCACCGGCCTGCTCTATGTGCCGCACGTTTTCCGTGTCCGCCAGAAAAGCATCCAGCGCAGCGCGTGCCTCTTCAAGTGATTTCTTAATGTCCGCCATACCGGCAGTTGCTTCTTAAGCGTAAATTCTGCTGAATGATAATATTACCCTGGACTGTCACCTGTCCCCGGGTTTTCTGAAGGTTATCCAAACGGGCGTATTAAAAAAATTCAATTCCGCTTCCCGAACCGGCAAAGGCCCTCGTCGAGAAACTGGGTGAACGTTTTGATGTCGGGAGTGTAGCCGCGCGGCTTGGCCAGAAGCTGTCCCCTGTGGTCCAGCAGCACATAATATGGCTGCGAGTTGGTCTGGTAGATCGTTGCCTGCAGGTCGCTCCACTTTTTGCCCGTGGTTTTAATCTTTTTGCCGGTGCTTTCAGATACGTATTGTTCCGCTTCCGGCAGCCTGGTTTTGTCGTCCACGTAAAGCGATACGAGCACGTATTTTTCCGAAAGCCGTTTCAGTACTTCAGGGTCGGACCATACATTGTCCTCCATCTTCCGGCAGTTCACACAGCTCCAGCCTGTAAAATCCACCATCACGGGCTTTTCATGACTTCTGGCAAGCGCCATGCCTTCTTCGTAGTCATGCACGCAGCTCAGGTTGTGCGGGCAGTGCCCTGATGAGTTTTCATCGATCCACTCCTTGTAAAACTCCGGCGGCGGAAATCCGCTGATGAGCTTCAGCGGCGCGCCCCAAATGCCAGGGATCAGGTAAAGCGTAAACGTGAGCGACAGCACGCCGAACATCAGGCGTCCCACGCCGATCACGGACGTTTCATCGTCGCCCTTGAACCGCAGCCTGCCCAGCAGGTAGAATCCCAGCAACCCGAATATGACGACCCAGAATGCCACGAAGATCTCACGCTTGAGAAATCCCCAGTGGTAAGCAAGGTCCACGTTGGAAAGGAACTTTAATGCCAGGGCCAGTTCCAGGAACCCCAGCGAAATCTTAACCGTGTTGAGCCAGCCACCCGACTTAGGCAGGGAATTCAGCCATCCCGGGAAGGCGGCGAAGATGGCGAACGGTACCGCCAGTGCGATCGAGAATCCCGCCATACCGACAATGGGTCCCGCATAGCTGCGGCCATGCGCGGCTTCCACCAGCAACGTACCGATAATCGGGCCGGTACATGAAAAGGAAACGAGCGACAGCGTAAAAGCCATGAAGAAGATACCGATGATGCCGCCCCTGTCAGAGGCCTTGTCAGCAGTGTTGATCCAGGAACTTGGAAGTGTTAGCTCGAAGGCACCGAAGAATGACAGTGCGAACAGGAAGAAGATGAAAAAGAACAGCAGGTTGAAGAAGGAATTGCTTGCCATGGCATTAAGCGCGTCGGAACCCAGCGTCACCGTGACCAGGAAGCCCAGTCCTACATAAATCACGATGATGAATAATGCATACAACATGGCATTGACCCTGCCCTTTTTCCTGTTCGTGCTGCGCTTCGTGAAGAAGCTTACGGTAAGCGGGATCATGGGAAATACGCAGGGCGTCAGCAGCGCGAGCAGTCCACCCAGTATACCGCCTATAAATATGGCAAGCAGCGATGAATAATCTTCGACAGCTCCCTCTGTCTCGCCGCAACCGGGTTCAAGCCCGCCGGGCGGCATCTGGCCCTGTACGATGGTCGTATCTTCCCCGGGCTCCCATGATTCAGCAGCCACGGTATCCTGATCCGCTGTGTCATCTGGGACGACAATTATTTCCTCTTCTGCTACTGGGGGTTCACCGCCGGTCTTCGCATTTACTTTTCCCTTCTTTCCCTTGTTCACCACGAACACCAATTCCACGTCCGCAGGTGCAAGGCATTTTTCGTCGTCACATACCTGGTAAAAAACGGAACCGGTAACTGTAAATTCACCGCCGGATTTGATCCTGATCTTCTGCTTCAGCGTGGCACCATTGCCAAGGTACACGACCTTGAAACCCCAGATCGCGTCCATTTCTTCGAATGCACCTGTTTGTTCGGTCTCGCCATTAAGTTCGTAATGCCCGGAAGGCTCGAAAGTAAATTCGGTCGGCAGCGGACCTTCCCCGGCCAGCTTCTGGCCGTAGACATGCCACCCTTCATCGAATTCGGGGGTGATGACCAGTACAGCTTCCTTGTCGTCGCTTTGCTCGACGCTGGTCTTCCATTCGACGGGATCAAGTATCTGGGCGTGCACGGGGGACCAGGAAGCGACCTGGCTGCCCACTACGAGCAACATCGTAAAAAAGCGTATGATCCTAATTATCATTCTGATCGCCAGTGTGGCGGCAAAAGTAATACTTCTGTCCAACGGCA
>JAHEKC010000074.1 GCA_024638565.1 Bacteroidota bacterium | reverse complement strand
CAGGAAAGGTGAACATTAGCCAGGCCACATTTAATTTGCTAAAGGCCGATCCTCAATTCACTTTTACCAGCCGTGGGGATATAGCCGCTAAGGGCAAGGGAAAAATGCCCATGTATTTTGTTAACCGAAAAGCTTAATAAGTGGAACCGGTGGGAACCTTCAATTGTACTTAAGTGTCTGTTATTCTATCTATTAGCATTAGCATTATACCGTCCGTTGAAACATTTGATATCTTACATTCTCTAATATTTCATTAGTTAAAAGCGATCTTCAAACCATTCTTAAGCGTCAATTTAATAACCTAATTCATACAATTATTTATTCAATGAAAAGACTTTTTTTGTTAATCAGCACAATTATAATTTCGGCTTTTGCCGTTACAACTATGGCTCAAACATTACCTGCTCATGTACCTACCAATGGACTGGTAGGCTATTGGCCCTTTACCGGAAACGCAAATGATGCAAGCGGTAATGGAAATCATGGCAATGTAAACGGAGCTGTTTTGACAAATGATCAATTTGGCAATGCAGGTAATGCTTACCTTTTCAATGGCTATAGTGATTATGTTGAAATATCACAGGTTCCACAAACGAGCCTGGATAGCATAACCATTTCATGCTGGCTTCGAACTGCATCGCTTGATCAAATGGGTATGGCGATCTCATATGGCAAAGACACAGGATGGGCACCGGCAGATGGTATTCAGTTTGGCATCACGCATGACTTACAATCTTGTGTTTCAGATAGCGGAAACCAAATTTCATTCATTCACGCTGCCATTGGCTGCGGTTCAGGAAATTATTTTTTTCAGGATACAACCACGTGGCATCTCGTTACATTGGAACACAAGAACAACACAACAAAAATCTTTATCGATACATCCTTGGTTTTGACCCAGACAATGTCGACTCTATCTCCAGTCACTTCGTTCAGGATAGGTAGTGCAACCGGCATCCGGTTTTTTAATGGCGATATAGATGAAGTAGGGGTTTGGAATCGCCCTTTAACACCAACCGAACTGCTTACATTGTATACGAGCAGCGGGGTTGGCATGTATCAAATAAGTACAGAAAAATCCATTTCGGTTCATCCCAACCCGGCCACTGATGCAATCGAGGTTGGTGTCAATTCATCCAGCATCGGATCGTTGTACTCAATCGTGGATAAGCTTGGCCAGACAGTATTAAATGGAACCATCACAAGTGAATCCATGCGAATTGAAATTGGATCACTATCAAATGGCGTATATATACTGCGTGCTGGTGATCTTTCAAGCCCTGGAATAATGGTGATAAAGCAATAGGATTAATTTCTCGCCATCTAATATAGCAAGCGCCTCATTTGACGATGCAACCACTCAGGTTTTCGCACAATGGCTCTGGACATACAGAATTTTGAAATCGTTTTCAAAGCGTAATCAACTCTTTGTGATGCTTTGATATTTCAGTGGAGCCGGGCGAGATTGCCACATCGCGCCCCTCCCTGCGGTCGGGACTACCGCAATGCAGCGTTTCCTGTGTGGCTAGAAAGCCAATAAAAAATCCCGCACGCCATTGGTAAGCATCCTGGCGGGATTGCCGAATTCTGTCCCTCCCTCCGGTCGGGACTTTACAATTCGGCTTCTCCCGTGTGGCTAGAATGCCAATAAAAAATCCCGCACGCCATTGGTAAGCATCCTGGCGGGATTGCCGAATTCCGTCCCTCCCTCCGGTCGGGACTACACAATTCGGCTTCTCCCGTGTGGCTAGAATGCCAATAAAAAATCCCGCACGCGGCCGTGGGCCGCTCCAATTCACCACGTTTCTGCTTATGCGAGCGAGCTCGCAACGCATTCACGCGCTGAATTGACTGCGTGCGGGATTTTTTATTTATTCGTGGAGCCGGCGGGAGTTGAACCCGCGTCCAGACGAGGAGTCGATACGCTTTCTACATGCTTAGCATTCACTTCATTGTCGGGGTGGCGTTAGGCGGAATGCTTACCCGCATCACCCTTAGTCCCTTTATCTTACCGTCGCGCCGGGACCTCGCAACGGCCAGCCTGAAATGTTCGATACCCTGACCCCCCGCTTAACAGGCGGAAGCGAAGGCAGGATAGCTTGTCCGGCAGCGTATATCACGCTACGGGATTAGGCTTGTCCTCTGGGAGGATTAAGCCGCAAGCGCGTAGTTGTTTTCGCCAATTATGACGAGTATGACCCGGGATTCGCGTGCCAGGCCACAACGCACGGCATGCTTACGTAACCACTTGCCAAGCTGTCGATTCCTTTACGGCCCCATTTTGGGGTTGGATTTCAATGAACTAACACAAAGATACAATACCCGGAATGAATGGTTGCTGAAGGACAGGTAGCGGCAGCACTCATTATCAATAAACCTGACTGCTACTGCCACTTATTTCAACTTGCCCTTCAAAAACTTTCCTGTCACCGACTTCTTCTCCTTCACCAGATCCTCCGGCGTACCGGCGAACAACAACTCGCCGCCCATGTCACCCCCTCCCGGACCCAGGTCTACGATCCAGTCGGCACACTTGATGACGTCCAGGTTGTGTTCGATCACCACCACCGTATGCCCTTTGTTGATGAGCATCGTGAAGGCGTCCAGCAGCTTCCGGATATCGTGAAAATGCAAACCCGTCGTAGGCTCGTCGAAAACGAACATCGTCTCACCTACTGATGTGCCTTTCCCGATGAACGACGCCAGCTTGATGCGCTGCGCCTCGCCGCCGCTGAGGGTGGACGAGGCCTGGCCCAGCCGCACATAACCCAGCCCTACATCCTGCAACGGCTTCAGCTTCGCCAGGACTTTCTGCTCAAGGGCATGGAACTTGGTCAGCGTCTCGTTGTTGAAAAAGGTCATGGCATCGTCAACCGTCATCTCCAGTATGTCGGCGATGCTTTTTTCCCTGAACTCGCAAAGCAGCACTTCGTCCTTGAACCGCCGGCCATGGCATGACTCGCACTTGAGGTGCAGGTCGGCCATGAACTGCATCTCGATGGTGACCTGCCCTTCCCCCTGGCAGACCTCGCACCGCCCGCCATCCATGTTAAAGGAGAAGTGGCCGGGTTTGAAGCGCCGGCTCCTGGCATAGGGCGTCTCGGAAAACAGGGCCCGGATCTCGTCGAATGCCTTGATATAGGTAACCGGGTTGGAACGTGATGACTTCCCAATGGGGTTCTGGTCGACCAGCTCCGCGCCCGTCAGCCGTTCATAGTCGCCCTCGAGCCGCCCGAAGCTGCCCGTCTGTTCACTGTAGCCACCCAGCCGCTTCCGGATGGCGGGGAACAGGATGCCCTTGACGAGCGATGTCTTACCGCTACCGCTTACACCCGTCACGCACGTGAGTACACCCAGCGGAAATGCCACATCGATGTTTTTCAGGTTATGCTCCGTGGCCCCGGTGATCTGAACGGAATTCTTCCACTTGCGGCGTCGCGATGGCACATGGATAATCTCCTTTCCGGTCAGGTACCTGGCCGTGTAGCTGTCTTCTTCCTTCACCAGGTCCTCCACTTTTCCCTGGAATACCAGGTGGCCGCCGTTGGTGCCCGCCTCGGGCCCGATGTCTATCAGCTCGTCGGCCGAGCGCATGATGGCCTCATCATGCTCGACCACCACCAGCGTGTTGCCCAGCTTCTGCAGGGACTTCAGCACGCCGATCAGCCGCTCCGTATCACGGGGATGCAGGCCTATGCTGGGCTCATCGAGGATGTACATCGACCCGACAAGGCTGCTGCCCAGCGAGGTGGCGAGGTTGATGCGCTGCGACTCCCCGCCCGACAGGGTGTTACTGAGCCTGTTCAGCGTCAGGTACCCCAGGCCCACGTCGGTCATGAACCGCAACCGGTTCCGGATCTCCGTCAACAGGCGGGTGGCGATCTTTACTTCGTGGCCGTCCAGTTTCAGCTTTTCAAAAAACGCGAAGCTGTCGCGGACCTGCATGAGCACAATATCGGTGATGGACTTGCCGCCCACCCTGACATAGCCTGCATCCTTCCGCAGGCGGGTGCCGCCGCATTCGGGGCATGTGGTCTTCCCGCGATACCTGGATAGCATGACCCGGTACTGGATCTTGTACGTCTGCTCTTCCACATGGGCAAAAAAGTCGTCAAGGCCTTCAAAGTACTTGTTGCCTTTCCAGAGCAGCCCGCGCTCGTAATCATTCAGCTCGAAGTAGGGCCTGTGGATCGGGAAGTTGAACTTATAGGCATGCTTGACCAGCTTGTCCCGCCACTTGCCCATCTTCTCGCCCCTCCACGGGGCGATGGCATTGTCATAAACGGACAGGCTCTTGTCAGGGACCACCAGGTCAGGGTCGATGCCGATAATGCTGCCGAATCCCTCGCAGTTCTTGCAGGCGCCGTACGGGTTGTTGAAGCTGAAGAGGTTTACCGACGGCTCCTCGAACGACATGCCGTCTTCCTCGAAGCGGTTGGTAAACACATGAAACTGGTCTTTACCATTCTTTCCTTTCTTACCTCCACGCGTTCCCTCTTGCTGTACCTCCACCAAACAGGCATGGTCCCCCTCGTTAAAAGCGGAGTTGACAGAGTCCGTTACCCGGGTCCGCTGGTCGTCGTCGTCCGGGTCAATTATAAGCCGGTCGATAAGTACCAGCACGTCTTTGGCGGGGTCGCCGGTCTGTTTCCTGAATTTTTTCAAGTTGTCGGCATCCTCCGCCAGCTCATCGATCCGGCAGGGCACCCCCATGAAGCTGACCCTGGAAAAACCCTTTTGAAGCAGGATACCCAGCTCTTCCTTTATCTTCCTGCCCTTGTGCGGCTGCATGGGCGCATAGATGAACACCTTCGCATCTTTCCCGAGCGAGTAGATAAAGTCCACCACGTCCTGGGAGGCATGCTTCTGCACCAGCTTCCCGCTTCCCGGTGCATAGGTCCTGCCTACCCTGGCGAACAGCAGCTTCAGGTAATCGTATATCTCCGTGCTTGTCCCCACCGTGGACCTGGGGTTGCGGGTGTTGACCTTTTGCTCGATGGCGATGGCCGGTGCAATGCCGCGGATATACTCGACCTCGGGTTTGTCCATGCGCCCTACGAACTGCCGGGCATAGGCCGACAGGCTTTCGACATACCGGCGCTGTCCTTCGGCATACAATGTATCGAAAGCCAGTGACGACTTCCCGCTGCCGCTCAGCCCCGTCACCACCACGAAATTGTTGCGCGGAATGGCTACGTCAATCTTCTTGAGGTTATGCATACCCGCTCCCTTGATGAGGATATAGTTCCTCGGATCGAGCTTTGAAAAGGGAGTTTTCATAGGGACCGCAAAATTAGTCTATTTAGGTGCTTTGAAATAATGGTGGCGGTCTTGGTTTGAATAAAAAGCGGCGGCAGGCACCGGCAGCTGGCAGTCGATTGATGCCATCAGCAGGCCTGAACCGATTTCCGATCACCCGCCCACCTAGTGCCGTTCGGGAAGGGGTTTACGGATATCGGTTCACTATATTTGCCCTCCCAAAACCATGGCTAAAGTAGATATAGAATTCAACGCAAACGAGGATCACATGAAGACCATGTTGTCAAAGCTTCGTACGAAGCTTGACAAGGTGTACCAGGGTGGCGGCAAGAAGAATGCCGACAAGCAGAAAGCAAAGAACAAGATGCTCGCCAGGGAACGCATTGCCTACCTGCTAGACGACGGTGCCCCGCAGTTCGAGGTGGGTGCGCTGACGGCCGACGGCATGTATAAGGAGCAAGGTGGCTGCCCGTCCGCGGGCGTGGTGGTGATCATAGGTTACATTTCAGGCCGGCAGTGTATCGTAGTCGCCAACGACGCCACGGTGAAAGCCGGTGCCTGGTTCCCGATGACGGCTAAGAAGAACCTGAGGGCACAGGAGATCGCAATGGAAAACCGCCTGCCCATCGTTTACCTGGTAGATAGTGCGGGTGTGTTCCTGCCCATGCAGGACGAGATTTTTCCGGACAAGGAACACTTCGGTCGCATTTTTCGCAACAACGCCGTGATGTCGTCCGAGGGCATCCTGCAGGTTGCCGCCATCATGGGCTCCTGTGTGGCTGGCGGCGCATACCTTCCGATAATGAGCGACGAGGCCATGATCGTGGATAAGACCGGCTCCGTATTCCTGGCCGGCAGCTACCTGGTGAAATCCGCCATCGGCGAGGACATCGACAACGAAACACTGGGTGGTGCCACCACGCACTGCGAGATCTCCGGCGTCACAGATAACAAGTTCGAGAACGACGCCGCATGCCTGGACTACATTAAAAGGCTTTTCGACAAGTTCGGGCATTTCGAAAAAGCCGGTTTCGACCGGACCGAGGCCCTGCCGCCTGAAAAGGATTCCAAGGAGCTGTATGGCATCATCCCGAAGTCACCCGGCAAGCAGTATGACATGCATGATGTCATACACCGGCTGGTGGATGGCTCCGGGTTTGACGAGTACAAGGCCAAATACGGGCAGAGCCTGGTTTGCGGCACCGCACGCATCGACGGATGGGCCGTGGGCATCGTGGCCAACCAGCGAAAAGTGGTCAAGACCAAAAAGGGAGAAATGCAGTTTGGCGGTGTCATCTTTTCAGACAGCGCCGACAAGGCCGCACGCTTTATCATGAATTGCAACCAGCGGAAGATCCCGCTGGTGTTCTTGCAGGACGTCACGGGCTTCATGGTGGGCTCGCGGAGCGAGCAGGGAGGCATTATCAAGGATGGCGCCAAGATGGTGAATGCCATGGCCAACTCTGTCGTGCCCAAGTTCACCGTTATCATTGGTAATTCCTACGGTGCGGGCAATTACGCCATGTGCGGCAAGGCCTACGATCCACGGCTCATCGCCGCATGGCCCACGGCCCGGGTGGCAGTCATGGGCGGCGAACAGGCTGCGGAGACACTGCTGCAAATCCAGGTCAGCGCCATGAAGAAGAAACAGCAGGAAGTACCGGAAGCGGAACAAAAGGCGCTGCTTAAAAAGATCACCGACAGGTACAACTCCCAGCTTTCACCCGACTATGCCGCCTCCCGGCTGTGGGTGGACGCCATCATAGACCCTGCAGACACCCGGAATATGATTTCGATGGGTATCGAGATGGCGAATCATGCGCCGATTACGAAAAGGTATAATGTAGGCGTGATCCAGACCTGAACAGCGGCAATTCTGCTTCACCGGCACCTTTACAATCGATGTGAAAACGAAGTAAAAGCAGAAAGAAGTTTACGTCGGATTTATTCCGGTTTTTATCCGTCCACTGCCGGCTTATCTGATCCTCCTTGTTCTGGCCCTCAGTAGTTCGATAATCTCCTGCTGGCTTTTCCCCTCTTCATCAAGCACGACGACCCTGCGCGCAAGGGTTTTGTAGCTGCGTGTCATCAGCAGAAACCAGATCATGAAAAAATCGATGCCTTTGAAGACCAGCGCCTTTTCCTTGGCGTAGACCTTCAAGTTGCTGATGAACTCACCTGGCATGTCGGTATAGTGCAGGGAAGGCCTAAGGTGGTGCACGATATGGTACCCGTCGTTAAAGCAACGCCTGTTATAAACAGAATTAATACAGGTTACCGAATTCCGGTAACAGTTGCCGGGCGCCGCGGCGTCGATGAAGGCATGCTGACCCCAGTTGCCCGCCATCATCATGAAACGCGTAAAGACCAATGGTATGATAAACACCGCCAGGGTCGCCTGGAAATTCCAGATCGCAAGCAAAACAATTGCAGCAATCCAGACCAGTTCACCGGCAATCGTACGCCCCATCAATTTTTTTCGCTTCCGGCGGCTGAAGTAAACGGAGAGCTCCGGCAAAACGAAAAAGAAAAAACGTAAAAAATAAATTATGAAGTGCACAAAGCTATCCCGCTGGTACCTCATGGTACTGCTGAGGTCGTCCTCCAGGTTATTCTCAGGGTGGTGCATGCCCATGTGGTGGCCGTAATAGGTTTCGGGGGTCTCCCCGAAAAACGGACCCAGCAACCATGGGATTATCTTGTTCATCCAGTTGTACCTGCTTCTGAAAAGCCTTCGGTGACAGGTGCAGTGCAGCATCAGGATATACGGCCCCAGGAATACGAGCAGCACCACCACGAGATAAGGAGCTGCCACCCACCAGGTAAACATACCGGGCAGATACAGGAAGACAGCTACCGGAATAACCAGTAGCGAAAGCCAAATGACCAGATGCACGAAAACCAGGTCCCGCTCATCGGCGATAAGCCTTAACAGGAACCTGTCCAAAAGGTGGTGCTTTCTCTTAGGAAGAAAGGTCGGATCGGTAATCTCGATATTCAAGTTTGTTCAGGTACACGCGAATGCGAAAAGCGCGATAATCAGGTTTGGAAGCTCAAGATAGGCGATAAAACCAACACGGCCAAACCAGGCATATTACCGGCTGAAATTCAGCAACCTTTTTGGCGTCTTGCATCTTAGCGACTTTGCTTGCCATTTAATGTCACGGCACCGGCAATGGTGGCTACTTGCTGAACAGCTCCGTGTCCGGCTTCGACTCATCGGTAAGTGCCAGACGGCCGCGATCATCGCGGATGGTACGGGAGTAAAGGGATACCTTCTTGTCGAACAGGAATCGGAAGAAAAGCTTTGTCCATGACATGTGCGACTTGAGGGAGTCGTAGTAAGGTGAGGCGATCCGTTTCAGCGTGGGCAGCTTGTTCCACGGCACGGAAGGAAAATCATGATGCTCGTTATGATATCCCACGTTGAACGCCACGCTGTTTAGCGGGCCGTAGTAGCTGTAGGTCTCCTGCTTTTCGTCAAGGGTATGGTAGTGTTCCTGTATCCACCGGGCGCCCAGCGGGTGCAGGCCTACCGAAAAGAAGAAGCTTGCCAGCAGGAATACGAATGCCTTTGCTCCGAAGAACCATATGATGGCAACAATAAACAGGATCTCCAGCACCCAGTTCAGCACGACCCACTGGTCGACCGGCTTGATCTCCTTGAGCCGGAAGGTGCGGAAGGACTGGAAAAAAGGATACAGCAGCAGCCATACACACTTGCCGAGGAATGAATTGTTGATCAGCTTCGCCTCCCACTTCGAGGGCAGGTCGCCATCCAGCTCCGGGATGCCCTGGAAGGAATGATGCTTGATGTGGTACCGTGCGAACATCACGGAACTCGGGAATATGTGCGGCAGATTGGCAATGATGCCCGCCAGCGAATTCCAGCCCTTCCTTTTAAACAGCAAATTATGCGCGCATTCATGGATCATCACGAACAGTGCATGGTTGATGAATGCCCCCACTCCGTATGCCACCACGAATACAAGCCACCACGGGCTGTCCTTCACCAGCCAGGCCAGTACCACCATGGCTGACACCATGCCCACAAGCGCGAAAATGGTATAAGGATTCTTGCCGATCAGCTCCCGGACCTCGGGATGGTCGGCGATAATCTTTTTAGTCCTTACCCGGTGAGGTTCAGGCTCCCGGGAAAATCTGAATTGGGGTTCGGCCGTGCTCAATTATTCAAACTGATGAGATGAACTGCAAAACTAGCCAATTGGAAGGTAACAGGCTGGTTTTCTACATTTGAAACATGGATGATGGCCGGTCATGCCGCAATTGCGGAACCCCGGTGGCCGGGCGCTATTGCGGCAACTGCGGACAGCGGTACCGCGAAAAGAAAGAGACCTTCGGCGACCTGGTAAATGAGTTCATCGGCAGTTTTACCAATTTCGATTCCCGTTTCTTCCGGACGGTCATTCCCCTGCTGACCCGCCCCGGAAGGGCCACGCGGCTATACATGGGGGGGCGCCAGACCAGCATGCTCCACCCTGTCCGGCTGTACCTCTTCTCCAGTTTCATATACTTCCTGTGCCTGTTCAGCTGCGGCAGCGAAACCCGTATAAGTCATGACCGGACCGGACCCGACAAAACCGCTGTCCGCGACACCAGCAGGGACAGCTGGATCATCGCCCCTACCAATTCTGAAACTGAAAAGGTCTCGGTGGTCAGCGACGCCGACTCCACCTTCAACCTCAGCATCTCAGGGGTGGAAGGACTGGACACGATGATCAGGGACAGCATCACGCCCGACATGTACATCGCCATGCAGGACGCACTGCCGGATGACAGGCGGGACGGATTTTTCAAACGGAACCTGACCGTTGAATCCCTGGAGCTTTACTACAAGGGCAAAGCGGAAGGTGTGGGGCTTATCGGCAAGATCTTCAACACGGTAATGCATAACATCCCTAAAACGCTGTTTATCCTTCTGCCGCTGTTCGCCCTGCTGCTGAAGCTGCTTTATATCCGGCGGCGGCAGTTCAACTACGTGGATCATGCCGTGCTGAGCCTTCACTATTTCAGCCTGGTATTTATCCTGCTGCTCCTGACCGAATTCGTGCTGGATCCCCTGTTCAATACAGTATTTTTCAGCAACGTGGCCATTACGTGGCTGGTTGTATATTTCTTCATTGCCATGAAACGTATTTACGGACAGGGATTCGGAAAAACACTTGCCAAGTATTTGCTGCTGGCCGGCATGTTTAGCATTCTCCTGATAGCGGCCTTCGTGATAAACTTTTTAATCGGCGCATTTGTTGCTTAGGTCCTCCCGGGCTGGGAAAATTCGTTTATTTGCGGCCTTCCGCTGCCGAATTGGCAGCCGCCCGGCGATGGTACGGTAATTGAAAAGCAAATCACAACTACATAAAAAAGAAAGACTTATGGCAATTGAATTAACTGACTCCAATTTCGAAGAAAAGGTGATCAAATCCGATAAGCCGGTGCTGGTGGACTTCTGGGCCGAATGGTGCGGTCCCTGCCGCATGGTGGGCCCCATCGTGGAAGAGCTGTCGAAGGAATATGAAGGCAAGGCTGTCATCGGCAAGGTGGATGTGGACTCCAACCCCAAGATCTCCATGGACTACGGCGTACGCAACATCCCTACCCTGCTGGTATTTAAAAACGGCCAGATCGTCGACAAGCAGGTTGGCGCGGTGCCCAAATCCGTGCTGGCACAGAAGCTGGACGCCCAGCTGAGCAACTAAGAAAAACTTGCATACCATGCAATGCCCGGGAGCCGGTTAGCGATCCCGGGCATTTTTTATTCGGCAGTAGCCGGCTTATGGAAAGCGTTTGTTAATTTGCGATGGCAGAAGGCTGAATGATCGCTTATAATCAAAGTCAGGCCGTAGGCTTCAGCCTTCGTCAATATCACGAATCCCTTTTAGTATCCCCGGTATTCCGATGCCCATCAACCAACAGGAGACCCACTCATTAAGCCACATTGAGCTGTTGGCCAAGCAGGTCGTCGAGGGCTTTATCACGGGGCTGCATAAAAGTCCTTTTCACGGGTTTTCGGTTGAATTTGCGGAGCACAGGCTGTACAACACCGGCGAGGCCACCCGGCATATAGACTGGAAGCTGTACGGACGCACCGACAAGCTGTTCGTCAAGCGCTACGAGGAGGAAACCAACCTGCGATGTCAGCTGATCCTCGATACTTCCAGCAGCATGTTCTACCCCGGACGCGAAAAGGGAGATAAAGACATCCGGAACAAGATTACCTTCTCCGTGTATGCCTGCGCCTCGCTGATGCACCTGCTCAAGATGCAGCGCGATGCGGTGGGGCTGAGCATTTTTGACGAGAAGGTGGAGAGCCATACCCCGGCCCGCTCCAGCTCGGTGCACCACAAGCTGCTTTTGCATAAGCTGGAAGAAGTGATGGAAACCGAAAAGGAAGCCACGCGCACCAACGCAGCGGCGGCATTGCATGAGATCGCGGAGAATATTCACCGGCGGTCACTGGTCATCGTATTCAGCGATATGTTCGACAATGCCGGTTCTGATGCCAATGAGCTGTTCAGCGCCCTTCAGCACCTCAAGTACAACAAGCACGAGGTGATCCTGTTCCACGTCACCGATCACAAG
Source organism: Bacteroidota bacterium (assembly GCA_024638565.1). Taxonomy (GTDB): domain Bacteria; phylum Bacteroidota; class Bacteroidia; order AKYH767-A; family OLB10; genus JAHEKC01. The sequence continues at coordinate 3,367 of JAHEKC010000074.1, read as the reverse complement.
CTGGAGGAGGAGTTCGATTTCCGGAACCGGCCGTACCAGTTCATCGATGTGGAAACGGGCGAAAAGGTAAAAGTCCACTCCAGCAAGGTGCGGGATGCCTATGTCTCCTCCATGGCTGCGTTCAAGAAGGAACTCAAGCTGCGCTGTGCGCAGTACCGCATCGATTTCGTGGAAGCCGACATTCGCAAGGGCTTCGAGCAGGTGCTGCAGGCCTACCTGATCCGGCGGGAGAAGATGGGGTAGTTACCGGTTTAGCGTTCGGTCATCGCGGAGTTGATGGGGTTGAGTTGTTGAACTGTTGAATTGTTGAGGAGTTGAGAAGTTGAGTTCATGCAATCAACAACGATTCAGGTTCCAGCCTCCCAACCCCAGCCCCTTTTGCCTGCCGACTGCCCGTCCTGAAGCGCAGTCCTGAAGCTTTGGATATTTTTAATGATTAAGCATTTGCCGCCGCTTCAGGATTTCTGCTTCAGGGCCACTGCCACTGCTACTCATTCTCAATACCCTTTGTCCTTTTCATCACCAGTCTTGTAATGGGTAGTGACAGCACAAAGCCCGCTGCGCACATCACCACCAGGATTCCCCAGTCGGAAAGCGCCAGTGGCACCACATAGAAATATTTTGCGAGCGGGGTGTAGATGATGGTCACCTGCAACAGCAGGGACAGTGCCATGGCCAGCCACAGCCACTTGTTGGCAAACCAGCCCAGCTTCTCCTGGTAACGGATGGAGGCAATGCGGACGAACTCGTAAAGCACAAAACCCGCGAACAGGACCGTCCTTGCCTTTTCGAGCCCCTGCAGCTCCAATACCAGGTAAAAAGTTGCCAGCAGCACCAATGACATCTTGGCCCCTACCAGGACGATCATCCAGCCCAGCGGCCTGTTGATCACGGGCTCCTTCCTTTTCCTGGGTTTCTGCTTCATGATATCGCCCGCGGGCGGATCGACACCCAGCGCCAGCGCCACCAGCCCGTCGGTCAGCAGGTTGATCCAAAGCAGCTGCACCGGAAACAGCACGGGCTCGTTCAGCGTGAACAGCATGGTAGCGAGAAAAATCACGGCCACCTCGGCGAAGTTGCAGGTGAGCAGGTAGTTGATGAACTTCCGGATATTGGCGAAGATGGTACGCCCCTGCCGGACCGCCTCCCTGATGGTGCTGAAATTGTCGTCCAGCAACACGATGTCACTGGCCTGCTTCGCCACTTCCGTGCCCCTGATGCCCATGGCCAGCCCCACACCCGCCTGCTTGATGGCCAGCGCATCATTCACCCCGTCGCCGGTCATAGCCACATCATGGTCTTTACCGAGTGCTTCCAGGATACGCAGTTTATGGAAGGGGCTGGTCCTTGCGAAGATGTTAACCCCTGACTCAAGTTTCTTCTCGAGCGAAGGCTGGTCCATCGCTTCAAGCTCCGTGCCGGTAACCGTGCCCTTGCTTTCCAGTCCAACGCGCTTTGCGATGGCACCCGCGGTGACCGGGTTGTCGCCCGTGATCATGATGATCCTGATGCCGGCCAACAGGCAATCCCGGATGGCATCAGGCGCCTCGTCACGCGGCGGATCGATCATCCCCTGCAGACCTATCCATACGAGGTTTTCCTCGATGTCACCCTCCCCGCCGGTCAATGGCTTGTACGCGAATCCAAGAACGCGCAGGGCCTCGCCCGCCAGGCGCTCGTTTTCGGCTAGCAGCCGCTGCTTCGCCTCCGGCGTCAGTGGCGCTACTTTTCCTTCGTGAAATACCCGGTCGCATTTTTCCAGCAGCACCTCCGGGGCGCCCTTGCTGAATACGGTTCGTGCGCCCTTCCCGTCCCGCACCTCCACGGTCATCATCTTGCGCTCCGAGGAGAACGACACTTCATTCACTTTTTCATATCCGGCGGTGGCTTCCGGTTCTAGGAACCGTTCCCCCGCCTGGCGCAGGGCGATCTCCGTCTGTTCACCAAGGTATTTCACGGCTCCCTGGTCGTCGCGCCGCGACACCGAGTTGTTGCAGACCGTGCCGCAGGTAAGCAGCAGCCTTGCTGTGTCTCCCGGCCTGGTATCTGCGCCAAGATCCGTCTCGATACCGTCGCACCAGAGGCGCGTTACGGTCATTTCATTCTTCGTCAGGGTACCAGTCTTGTCCGTACAGATGGTATCCACGGCCCCGATGGATTCCACCACGGACAGGCGGCGAATCAGCGCCTTTCGCCGTACCATGATGTTGGCACCCACCGCCAGGGCCAGCACGACCACCGCGGGCAGGCCTTCCGGGATGGCAGCCACAGCCAGCGAGATGGCCGTGAGCAGGGCATGGTATAGCCCGAACTTGAAGTAGCCGATCACGGCGATTAAGAGCGCGATGCCCAGGGTGGCCAGGCTCATCATCTTTCCCAGCCGTGTCAGCTCGCGTTCGAACGACGTCTCCCCTTCCTTCATCTCCTGGAGCTTACCTGCCACCTGCCCGATGCGCGTCCGCATGCCGGTTGCCGTCACCAGTACCCTGGCATTGCCGCCGATGACGTAGGTATTGGAGAAAACTTCATCGCTGTCCTGCTTGCGCACCGCTGCCGACTCCCCGGTAAGCACTGACTCGTCGGCCTCGAGGTCAAATCCCTTCAGCACCTTTCCGTCGGCGGTGATCATATCCCCCGGTTCCAGCAGCAGGATGTCGCCCGGCACCACCCCGGCGGAGGGGATCTCCGTTTCGACGCCATCGCGCACCACGCGCGCCAGCGGAACACCCATCTGCTGCAGGGCCTCGATGGTCTTCTCCGCCTTGTAATCCTGGATAAACCCGAAAAGTCCCGACAGCAGCACGATCAGCAGGATCAGCACGGCATCCACCGTATTGGATTCCTGTCCCGGCACAAAGCCGATGCCGACGGAAACGGCTGCCGCGGCCACCAGCACCAGTATCAACGGGGAGGTGAACTGCGTGAGCAGGATGCGGAGCGGCCGGACCCTGGAGGTACGTACCAGCTCGTTGCGGCCATGTGCTTCAAGCCTTTCGCTTGCTTCCTGCCCTGAAAGGCCTTCAGGTCCCTGTTGATGTAACTCACTCATTGGATCAAATCCGGAATCCGGGAAAAGTTAACATACCCGTTTCATTTGACAATTATAAGGCATACCTGAACACACTTTCCCGGTAGCTGTTAAATTTTGACTGGATCATGTTCCGGGTGGTGTCGTCGCACCGGGTGCGGGTATCCTGAGATCCGTCAATCAAGTTTTCTCCCCGGGCTCGGACATATGCGCAAAATCCCTATTTTTGCCCGGCTCCTGAAAAAGGAGTAGTTCTTTATTTAAGGTCCGGTAGTTCAGTTGGTTAGAATACGTGCCTGTCACGCACGGGGTCGCGAGTTCGAGTCTCGTCCGGACCGC
>JAHEKC010000010.1:19483-50324 GCA_024638565.1 Bacteroidota bacterium | reverse complement strand
CTGGTCGCGGCGATCATGCGACACTGCCCCGATGATTTAAGCGCACAACTGCTTGGCTTCCTCGTGCTGACTGCTGCTGCCGCTTGCCCAAGCAGAGCACACTGAGCACTTTTTAGCACATTTGCATCAATGTATATCCTTTGCCCTGGAACATGAACCGCTTCGCTATCGTCGACATCGAAACCACCGGTACGCGCACGCCCACGCATGGCATCACGGAAGTGGCTATCCTGCTGTATGAAAACGGAAAAGTGTCCGACTCCTTTCATTCGCTGATCGACCCCGAAGCGCCCATCCAGCCATACGTCTCGCAGCTTACGGGCATTACCAATGAGATGGTACGTGACGCGCCTAAATTCCACGAAGTAGGCCGTGAGATCTGGAACCTGACGGAAGATGCTGTCTTCGTGGCACACAGCGTCAACTTCGATTACTCATATATCCATGGAGCTTTCCGCGACCTGGGTGCCGAGTTCAGGCGCAAGAAACTTTGTACGGTAAGGTTTAGCCGCAGGATCTTTCCCGGGCTGCCCTCGTACAGCCTGGGCAATATCTGCAGGCACCTGGGCATCACCATTGAAGACCGTCACCGCGCCATGGGAGATGCCCGTGCCACGGTGGAGCTTTTCGAACGCTGCCTGCAGAACGACAGCAACGGCGTGCTGGATAGCTTCCTGAAGCGGACCTCCCGGGAAGCCACGCTCCCTCCGCACCTGCCGAAGGAAGTATTCGAAAACCTGCCGGAGAAGACCGGGGTATATTATTTCCACGACCGGAAAGGACGCATCATTTACATCGGGAAAGCGGTCAACATCAAAAACCGTGTCTATTCGCATTTTACCGGGAGGAAACAGAAGTTCATATCATCTATTGCGAATGTATCGCATAAACTATGCGGCACGGAGCTGATTGCGCTTTTGCTGGAATCGCACGAGATCAAGCATCACTACCCGTTGTACAACAGGGCCCAGAAACGTGACCGTGGCCGCTATGTACTCACAGACTATGTGGACCGGAAGGGCATCCGCCACCTCATGTTCACGAAAAACCACCTGGCGCTTCAGCCCATCATCAGTTTCTCCAGCTATGAAGCGGCGCGCAGTTTTATGTTCGGCATCATGGAGGAATACAGGTTATGTCCCAGGTATTGTGGCCTGCAGTCGGCACACAACGGATGCTTTGACTACCAGGTGAAAAAATGCAAGGGTGTATGTGCGGGCAGGGAGCGGCCTTCCGTTTACAACAAGCGGGTGGCACGCGCCATTGCCAGCCTCGATCCCGGTGCCCGGTCGAGGCTTATCATCGACAAGGGACGGGAACCCCGTGAACGCTCTGTCATTGTCATTGAGAACGGCCAGTACCGCGGCTTCGGCTATTTCGATGAATCACGAAAGGTGGAATCAATCGGGGAGGCGATGCAGGTCATAGCCCCCTTCAAACACACGGCTGATGCCCAGCGCATCCTTGCCAGCAGCCTGGCAGGTGAAACAGATTCAGAAAATTTTCTTTAGCCCTGCAAAGCCGCCCTGCGCCGTGCCGGTACTCCTTGTCAGGTAGCCGTTGAGGTATGGCGCTCCGGCTGACAGGACAAAGCCGCCGCCCAGGTCCGCGTCGAACCCCACACCCATACCCATCCCTGAATAGCCGCCATAGCTGAACTGCATCCAGGCACGTACGAACATCCCGAAGCGCCATTGGCCTGTCACGAATCCACGAGGTATCGCGGTGCCATCCAGGATCCAGTTACCGCCGGCAGACACGCTCAGCAACCCGTTGAAGTGTTTCGTAAATGCCAGCGAAACAGTAGCGGGAATGGCGGCAGCGAATGATCCTCCACTCCTGTTCTTCTTAAACCCCTCCTTGAATTCGGTTTCGGATTTCAGGTCCAGGTAAAGGCTGTCCAGGAGGTTGTCGACCAGAACCCCTTCGAAATGATAATTCGTATCCACTTCAAAAGAGGAGGCATCGGCATTCCAGCTTATGACACCCATATCCGTAACTGCTATGGTAATACTGAAATCGTCTTCGACCTCGTACCAGGCCTGCCCGGACGCCGATAATCCCAACCCGCTCATGCTACCCAGGTCCTGGTTCAGCGTATCGCTTTGCCGGGCTTCAAGGGAAAGGTTCAGGTCAAGGTATTCAGCGTCGGTGTGGGTATACAGTGCGCCATCCGTGGTGGTGATTTCGAGGTAATCCTGCCCGTTCAGAAATGAAAGTGAGGCTGCATATTGCACCCGGCCCTTACCGGCAGGGATGGAACGCATGATGCCGAATTGAAGCTGTTGGTATATAACCTGCAGGTACCGGAAGTCGCTCAGGTCCGCCGTCTCGCCCTCGAAAGGCCGGTTGCCGTAAAAGTAGGTGTGGAACAGGTCGCGGGGATACCGGGAGCTGAAATGACTGCGGTAATGCAAACCTGCAAAGAGCTGCAGGCTGTCCATACCCAGGAATCGCTCCGTTCTCCAGCGGACGAACGCGCCGCCGTTGACGACACTTGCCACGCGGTTCCGGTCGTCATGCTTTTCCAATGAACGGTCCTTCAGTTCAGCGTCAATGAAATCACCCCGCAGGTAGGCATTCTGAAATTCCACGGTAATGGCATCGGAAGCCACAAAATAATCCGCATATAAACCTGCAACCACACGCGCTTCCGGGTAGTTTTCCTCGAACGCCATGTTCGTCTGACCCAGGGCGGGCAGGCCGGCGAATATTACCAACAGGAATGGCCCGATGAGGTTCCGCATCGCCTCAGTTCGCGATATAGTTAAAGTCGCCGGTTAACCGGAAACCGATGGAGTAGTCGCTGTAAATCTTTAAAAATGTATTGGAAGGCCTGGTGTTGAATTTCACCCTGATCAGCATACGCTTCGTTTCGAAAAGCGTCCCTATTCGCTGCTCGCTCACCGGAATGGTGATTCGCGATCGCTTAGGCATCACCACCTTGTTGGCCGCGTTCACAGGCGCCGCTGCCAGGAGGGCATCCCGGAACAGGGAGTCCGTGGTCACCCCGTCCCCGTTCAGGGTATAGAGCGTGATGGCTGCTTCAAGCGGAAAGCCGTTATCCGCCAGCAGGATGAGGGTGCCGTCTCGGATACGGTCGATATCCGCTTCGTCAAGCCGGAATTCGAAGTCGCCCCGCAACTCGAGGTCGCTGGCGATAAACGAAAGCGGGATTTCCACATTCAGGTTGAATTCCATCAGGTGCCCGTCATATACGAAATCGTGGAAGTTGGTTACGTTGCCCATGGGATTGGTACCGATCTGCATGGTATAGTCAACGCGGTCAGGCAGGTTGCTGATAAACGCTGTTGCATTGGAGTTCGTCTCGTCCATCTGCACCGCGGCTATGGAGGGTGTAACCGGCAACTGGCCGTTCTGGTCGGTGGCCCGGCTTATGCTGATGGGACTATTGATGGCAGGACCGGTCATGGCCACCTGGTTCCCCGTGTTTGTGTTAACGGATACGAAATTCGTGATGGTGGCCACCGCATCGGCGCCAATGCTGTTTTCCACTACGAGGCTCAGATTCACCTTTTCGAGCTGGAAGTTGCCGGATAGGTTTTCGAAAAGCGTGATGTCCTCGGAGTCGGGTCCCACATCGATCTCCTGCATACCCAGGTAACCGCGGACATAGGAAGGGTTGAGCGCCACAAAGCCAATGTTGGCGTACAGGCTGTCGGTGATGGACAAGGTGCGCATCTGCCCGCTGGAGTCGACGCGCGCCACGAACTTGTTGTACATGGTGTTGACCGTGTCCATGTTCGGGCCTGAAAGGTCGAGGTGGTACCCGGAGAAGTCGAATGTACCGCTGTACGAGGAAACGCCTCCTGCAGGTGCCGGCGGAAGGGTTTTCTGCACCTTGAATGACACACCGCCCTGTGTGGCGCTGGGAAGGTCGTACGTGAAATAAACGCTGTCCTGAAGAGTCGAATAAAGGTCGATGACCACGCTCCCCGACTTTAGCCTTGCTTCTTTCAGTTGCACCGTGTTGTCGAAACGGAAATCCTGTTCCTTGGACACGAGATCCTGGGCTGGAAATACGGCGGTGGCGGTGGAGGGGTGCAGGTCGTAAACGGAAAGTGTGGCCGTGATCACATCCGACGTATCGACCAGCACGAGGTTGCCCATGCTGCCGGGCGACTCCATACTGAGGATTTGAGCGGTCATGTTACCCTCCACCGTTTTGCCCGCCAGCGAGATGGTCTGCTGTGCACTGGCGCCTGCGGAGATGAGCGGGAAGTTACCTGTGGCAATGACGGTACCGTCAGATGTATTCTCGATCTCGAAAGTCAGGTTGGTCATATCAATGGGGAATCCATTGTCGATGATGATATCCATGAACCCGGTCACAAGCGTCATGGTCTGGAACAGGGTATCGGCATTGATATAAAAGGGTGCCGAGGAGATGCTCGGGATGGGAGGCACGGCAATGGTATTCCCGTTCTGGCTGATGATTAGCGCGCCCACGATACCGGCATTGGCACACACCTGTCCCAACGAGACGGGATAGCTGATGTTCTGGCTGTACAGGCTTATGGAGTCCAGCTTGTAAGTTCTTGTGACACTGGTATCGTACAGGCTGAATACCGAATCGATATTCATATCGTACAGCCTGTTTTCATACACCAGCGTCAAGCTGCTGTCCGCTTCTTCCTGCAGGAGGGAGTCGGCCACGATGTCGCCGATGTCGAGGTGGCCCCGGAGCAGCGGCGCCATGAGGCCGGTTTCCCAGGAGGCATCCTCCTCGCGGGTGCATGACGCACACAGCAGGATCGCCATCCCGGCAGCTAACATTAATTTACGGGTTATCATAAACGTTTTCAGGCAATGAGGATGCGGCAAACCTAAGAAAAATGCCCTTGCGTGGCGGGCTGCCGCGGGCAGGTTCAGGGTACGTAATGCCTGAGCTTCTTCAGGATGGCGGCGGGCCCCCTGCCGGCGGCAGAACCGTACCCGCTAACCAGCAGGCCCTTCAGCCCCGCCTTCGACTCCAGGGCATACACCACGGCTTCATCCGCAGGATCTGTTTCACCCTCGTAACGGTACACGCCGGCAATCCTGAAGTCCGAGGGGCTGTACGCCCCCGACTCGAACTTCTGCACATGCTCCGGCAGGTTGAAATCAATCGTATACCCGCGTCTCGACAATTCGTTGATTGCTTCGGTGACAGTTGCGTATTCGAAGGTGATCATGTGCTTTTAGACTGCATAAAGGTAGGCATCTTGCGGTTGATGGAAGATTTAGGTTCGGTTACATACAGAAGCCAATAGCCATAAGCAGTTCGTAGTTCTTGGTTCAAGGTTCCCCGCCCGTACAACCGAGTCATTCGGTCGGGCGGAAAGGTTTGCCTGCCTTGAAGCGAAATCCTGCTGCCTTGACCCCTTGCATCAGGCAAAAGCCCCCGCGGCCGGATTTCTGTTTCAGCGGTACGCAGTTAGGTGGATTCGTCATTGCGAGGAGGTCCGGACCCGAAAAGGGACGGAACAACGCGGCAAACTCACACGGCCAAGTCACACGCCGGGGGCGCTGTGATTAATGTTGGAAGATTGCTTCGCAGCCGGTCGCCGCTCGCCTTGACGTCACTGATCATCAATCACGAGAACTGCTCACTGCTCACTAAAAAAAAAGCCGCTCCTTCCGGAGCGGCTCGTCTTAAGTAAAAACCCCTTCTTTATTTCTTGTCGTCCTTCACTTCCTCGAAATCTACATCGGTCACTTCGCCTTCGCCCTCACCCTTCTTCTCTTCGCCGGGGGACTGATCCGTACCGTTGGTATCCGCACCCGCTTTCGCGTTCTGCTCCTGCGTGGCCTTGTAAATCTCTTCAGAGGCCGCCTGCCATGCGGTATTCACATCTGCCAGCGCGGTGTCGATGGCAGCAAGGTCCTTGCTCTTATGCGCGTCCTTGAGTGCTGACAGGGCTTTCTGGATGGCTTCCTTCTTGTCCTTGGACAGCTTCTCACCGTATTCCTTCAACTGCTTTTCAGTCTGGAAGATCGTGGAGTCGGCCTGGTTGATCTTGTCGGCTTCTTCCTTTACCTGCTTATCCGACTCCGCATTCTTTTCCGCCTCGTCCTTCATGCGCTTGATCTCCTCATCTGAGAGTCCGGATGAGGCTTCAATCCTGATTTTCTGTTCCTTGCCCGTTCCCTTGTCCTTTGCCAGCACATGCATGATCCCGTTGGCGTCGATGTCGAACGTCACCTCGATCTGCGGTACGCCACGCGGTGCCGGCGGAATGCCGTCCAGGTGGAACCGCCCGATGGTCCTGTTATCCTTGGACATGGGCCTTTCACCCTGCAATACATGGATCTCTACCGATGGCTGGTTATCCGCCGCGGTGGAAAACGTCTCTGCTTTCTTGGTGGGAATGGTCGTATTGGCTTCAATGAGCTTGGTGAATACGCCACCAAGTGTTTCAATTCCCAGTGAGAGGGGCGTCACGTCCAAAAGCAGCACGTCCTTCACCTCGCCGGTAAGCACGGCACCCTGGATGGCGGCGCCTATGGCGACCACTTCATCCGGGTTCACGCCTTTGGAAGGTGATTTTCCGAAATACTTCTGTACGGCTTCCTGGATGGCCGGGATACGGGTGCTGCCACCCACGAGGATTACATCGTCGATATCCGACACACTCATGCCTGCCTGTTCGAGTGCCGTTTTACACGGCTCGATGGTACGCTTGATCAGGTCATCGACCAGTTGCTCGAACTTGGCACGCGTCAATGTCTTGACCAGGTGCTTGGGGATGCCGTCCACGGGCATGATATACGGGAGGTTGATCTCTGTCTGCGTGGCAGACGAAAGCTCGATCTTGGCTTTTTCAGCCGCTTCCTTCAGGCGCTGCAGGGCCATGGGATCCTTCCGCAGGTCAATGCCTTCATCGTTATTGAATTCTTCCGCCAGCCAGTTGATGATCCGCTCGTCGAAATCGTCGCCACCCAGGTGCGTGTCACCGTCAGTAGACTTGACTTCAAACACGCCATCGCCCAGTTCAAGAATGGAGACGTCGTGCGTACCGCCACCGCAGTCGAAGACTACGATCTTGATGTCCTTGGCTTTCTTGTCCAGCCCGTAGGCGAGGGCAGCTGCCGTGGGTTCGTTGATGATCCGCTGAACATTCAGCCCGGCAATCTCACCTGCTTCTTTGGTGGCCTGCCGCTGCGAGTCATTGAAGTACGCGGGTACGGTGACAACGGCATCTGTCACCTCGGTACCCAGAAAGTCCTCTGCGGTTTTTTTCATCTTCTGAAGGATGATGGCTGACAGTTCCTGCGGTGTATACTGGCGGTCGCCAATCTGAACGCGGGGTGTATCACCCTCGCCTTTCACCACTTTGTAGGGAACACGCGCAATTTCGTTCGAAACCTCGTCAAAACGGTTTCCCATAAAACGCTTGACCGAGTATACCGTATTCTCGGGGTTGGTGATGGACTGGCGCTTTGCCGGATCGCCCACCTTCCGTTCGCCGTTCTTCAGAAAAGCAACGATCGAGGGGGTGGTTCGCCGGCCCTCACTGTTCTGAATCACCACGGGCTCATTTCCTTCCATCACGGCCACGCATGAGTTGGTCGTGCCAAGGTCTATTCCTATTACTTTTTTCATTTTTCTTCGATTAATGGATTACACTTCTACCTGGTCAGGTCAATGAACATGCCATTGGCCCAAACTGGTAATTATGTCATTAATTGGTGATAAACAGGTAGTTTGACACACCCAAAAGGGTGACAAAACGTCATGTGGCCTGTGGCCTTTCGGCCGATGACCGGTGGTCAGAAAAAGCCCAGCTGGCTGGTATGCGGACCGAATATCAACTCGTTCTTGGTATCAGCATCCAGCAGTTTATTCGGCACACTTTGTGTTAATCTGCTGGAAAATAATCCAATACCTCCAGAGATATTGGTATAGGTGGGAATGTTCTGGTTCAGCCCCGAGGGCGGACGATTCACCTCATAATAGGTATTGAATTCTTCGTCGGCCACGGTAAAGTTAAAGTCAAGGGTTCCTGCGCTACGGGTAATATTGCTGGCCGCCGTCAGGTTCGCTGCCACGAACCGGAAAAAATCCTCGCCGTTGATTTCATACCGGATCTCCCCCGACTGCGCTGCGGTGCGACCCAAAGGCTGGAATTTCCAGTCCAGGTACCGGTTGGTTGTCACGCCGGTGGTGGTATTCGTTTCCGTGAAACGAAAACGGATCTCGAATTGATACAACACCCCTTCATCGTTCACCGACCAGCGAACAGGGTATTGCTGTCCCGTCACAAACCGGATGGGCGTCACAAAATTGGGCGAGATGATTCCAATGCTGTCGACTACTTCCGAGAACGAGGTAATGACCGAGTCGGTCACCGTATTGCGGATCCGTAGTTCATAGTTGTTCTCCGCAACCAGGCGGTCGCCGGTAGTGCGGTACAGGTAGAGCGGCGATTGCGGAAACAAGCCCTCCCCGCGGGTGGAGGAGTCGCGTACAAGTGAAAGCGTCCGCAGCTTCTGGTTCTGCGGGCCGTACTCCACCAGCTTTACCTCGAGGATATCGCCGTAATTGATGGAATCGGGTTCCTGTGCCATCACGAAGGCATTGCCTTCGCCGAGAAAGGCCTTCTGGATGCGCATGTACTGGATGCTGTCCGAGGTATTCAGCAGTCCGTAAACGACCGGAATCTCCCGGTAGGGAGCGGTGATGTCAAAGTCCGTTTCGCAGGCCTGGAAAACGGTAAGGCCCAGCAAGGCCAGTGCCTTTATCCCTGGATTTTTCACGGTTCAAAAGTAAGCCATTATGCCGGGACGCGGGCTTGATTATTTTATAATTTTGACCTTGGCAATGAATTTTACCGTTGTATTACATCAAGTTACGTTCAGGGCCCTGCTTGTCACCATGGCCGTGGCTTTGGGCTTTCCGGCCGCCGCCCAGCAGGTCAGCGAGAAATTCAATCACCTGACCTTTAGTGAGAACTTCGATACCGTTACCAGCCGGTGGACCACATTGGCGAATGCGGATAATCTCTTTATCATCCAGGACGGCGAATACATCCTGAGTCGCAGAACCACCGTATCGCCGTTCGCCATCCTGGTGGACTACGAGAACAATTTTTCCGGTTACCGCCTCGTGGCGTCGCTTAAACTCGAGCGGGCCGGTGACGATGGCCTGATCGGCGTGATATTCATGGCCCAGCCCGGCGGCGGGGGCGGGCTGATCTTCGAAATCAACACGGAGGAATCATACCGGGTCAGGCAGATTTCCGGCGGCACCTACAAGATGCTTACCGGTACCGGCAAATCCGCGGGCTGGGTGGGCTCCCGGCATATCAATCCGAACGGGGCTTACAACCTGCTGGATGTACGCACGGCCGGGGGCGTCTATGACCTGTACATCAACGGGCGGCTGGTCCATTCCTTCAGCGAGCCGGCATATACCTCGGGTAACTTCGGGCTGGTGATCGGCCCGGGATCCAAGGGGCGCACCGATTTCATGTACCTGTTCACCCGGGGCAAGGGCGCCGTTTCCGTACCTGACAATGAGGTGAAGGAAGCGGAACCGGGCCTGATCGAGCTGACCGAATCCATTATCAGGTTGCAAACGCAGATCAACAAGCTCAAGGAGGAAAACCAGGACCTGAGGCGTACCATCGAGGCCATGGAAAGTTACGATACCGACGTTCAGGCACGGCAGCGCGATTGCGATGCCAGGATAGCCGAGCTGCAGGCGAAAATCGACAACTCCGCTTTTACGTTTGACTCGCTGGTCACCGCCAATGAGAAGCTTCACAAGTACAAAGAGATGGTTACGGGCAATGAAAATGCCGACCTGATCATCACCCTTTCACAGCAGCTGAAGGCAGAACGCAAGAAAACGGAAGCCCTTCAGGAAGACAACAAGAAGCTCCGCGAGAAGCTGCGCAAGGGAGACGGCACCGGCTCCGCCAAAAGCCGCGACACCGGGCGCAAGGGCGGGCCTTCGTACCACCCCTGACCGAAGGGGACTGCCCGTTATTGAGATTCCGGAAATTATGTAGGTTTGAATGTCGGCCAGGAATGCGTTTCCGCTTCCCGGCCATCTGCCCATGTCCATTCAGAAAGAAGCCCGTAAAATCACCACGCATACCCTTCAGGAGATGAAGCGTGCCGGGGAGCGTATTTCCATGCTCACCGCGTATGACTTCAGCACTGCACGCATTATTGACGATGCGGGCATTGATGTCATCCTGGTCGGGGATTCGGCATCCAATGTCATGGCAGGACATGAAACCACGCTGCCCATCACGCTGGACCAGATGATCTACCATGCCTCCTCGGTGGTGCGTGCCGTGCAACGCGCGCTCGTGGTGGTGGATCTGCCTTTCGGCTCCTACCAGGGCAACAGCAAGGAAGCGCTTAATTCCGCCATCAGAATCATGAAGGAATCAGGCGCTCACAGCGTGAAGCTTGAAGGCGGCGCCAATGTCCGTGAGTCCGTGGAACGGATTATCTCCGCCGGCGTGCCGGTGATGGGTCACCTGGGGCTGACACCCCAGTCCATTTACAAATTCGGAACCTACGTGGTGCGCGCCCGCGAAAAGGAAGAGGCACAGCGCCTCATGGAAGACGCCCGTTTGCTGGAAACCATCGGCTGCTTTGCCATCGTACTGGAAAAGATCCCTGCAAGCCTTGCCAGGAAAGTGGCGTCCACACTCAAGATTCCCGTCATCGGCATTGGCGCCGGAGGCGAAACCGATGGCCAGGTACTTGTACTTCATGACATGATGGGTATCAACAAGGACTTTTCACCGCGCTTCCTTCGCCGCTACCTGAACCTTTATGATGACATGAAAAATGCGGCACAACAGTACATCAGGGATGTACAAAGCGGGGATTTCCCGAACCAGGAAGAGCAATACTGATTTAGAGGTTTACCGTTCAGGATTCGGGAAACAGATACCTGGGCTTTAAATTTCCCTGACTGCAGGCTTTGCTCCGCCGAAGCGGTTGTGCGATGGCCATGCAGGCAGGGAATCTTGAACATTTAAATAGACCCGGAAGTTCGGGCATTCTATCAGTTCACTATCAACTTCTCATGCACCCACTTATCTGCCTGGGATATCATGAGCAGGTATGAACCGCGGGCTGATCCCGAGACATCGAACTGCCTGGAATAAGCGCCCGGGAACCCGCTGGCCTCCTCATGCAGCAATTCGCGGCCTGCAAAGTCCACCAGCCTGATGGTGGCTTTACCGGGGGTATCCAGTGTGAAGTTCAGGCTGAACCTGCCGTCCGAGGGATTCGGGAAAAACTGCAGGTTCCGCATGGCCAGCTTGTCATCTGACGACTTCAGCACTTCACGCCTGGCCAGCTTGTCAGGATCTGCCGGGGTGGCGGGTGCCGCCGGCGCGGCCTTCTCAACAGGCTCAGCAGGTGCTGCAGGTGCCGCGGGCGGCTGCCCTTCCCCTTCCTTTTCGATAATGACTTCACGTTTCACGTCATCGCCATCCCTGAATTTCATCACCCGTACGCGCTTACCTCCATAGTCGCCACAGCGGGCTTTCATTTTCGACATACCCTTGCAATGGGCCATGCCCTTGCATACTACCGTATCGCCGTTCATGATGACGAGACAGCGCTTGCCCCTTCCGTCCTCATCCACTTCCACCTTGTAAACCCCGGGGCCACCCTTGTGTTTCCAGGCCTTGTGGTGCATCGCCTTACGCCTGTGCCTGAGCTCAAGCAATTCCTCGCGCAACTTTTCCATCTCCAGCTCCAATTGCTTACGGTCCATCTCCTGCATTTCCTTGCGGGCTTTCTTCAGCTCACGGTCAATCTCTTCCCGTTGTTTTTTCCGCCTTTCCTCCCGGGCCTTCTTTACCTGTTCATGCGCCTTCTTCATTTCATCCTTCAGGCGGGCCTTTTCCCCTTCGCTGAGCTCTTCGTTATCCTCAATGGAGAACATGAAACTGTTCGACCCGTCAAAGTCAAATTCATGCAACCCGGAAAACTCCTCCATGTCCGGCATATCGAAGTCGAAGTCAAAATCATGATCGTCCAGGCTGAATACCCCGTCACCCATGATGGTCGTATCCATTTTGACGATCTTACCGTCCTCGTCCTTTACAATGACGATACGTGTTTTTTTCTGTTTGTCCCCTTTGCCGGACCCGGCATCCTGGGCCGGGGTCTGCAGTGCGGGCCAGGTCATGGCCAGTATAAAGATGATTCCCTTTCTGGCTAAGCTTAAGATGTTTTCCATAATGGTGAAGGTTTTGATTTAGACTGGTACAAATGTACGCGAGTCACCGGCATGTTGCGGTTAAAGCCAGGTTAAAAAGGGTTAACAGAAGGTTAAAAGAGGGTGCGCAAATGTTAAGACAGGCAACGGGTATCACATGCCGATGTGATGCAAATTGTTAAATTCGTCGGTTTCGTGCTCGAAAGGAAGACCATTATTATCTCGGCCACCAGCGACCTGGTAACTGATCAACGTGTACACCGCACGGCCATCACCTTTACCAAGCAAAGCCACAGGGTAATCCTGGTGGGGCGGAAGCTGCATGGCAGCCTTTCCATGAGTTCACGCCGCTACCGGACCTACCGGTTCAAACTTTGGTTCGAAACCGGATTTCTCTTTTATGCCACCTATAACATCCGCCTTTTCTTTTACCTGCTGACGCGAAGGGTCGACATGCTTTTTGCCAATGACCTCGACACGCTGCTGCCCAATTACCTTGTATCCGTTATTAAACGCGTTCCGCTGGTTTATGACAGCCATGAGTATTTCACCGGCGTGCCCGAACTGGAGCACAACAGCGTGGCCCGCAGGTTCTGGACTTTACTGGAAAAGGTGATCTTCCCCCGGCTGGATTATATTATCACGGTGAACGATTCCATTGCCGCGATCTACGAGAAAAAATACGGCAAGGAGGTCCATGTGATCCGCAATATTCCCGAGATGCCGCTGTACCAGCCCGGCCGCGTGCGGAAGCGCATCCGGAAAGAGCTGGATATTTCGGATGATACCGGGCTCATTATCCTGCAGGGCGCGGGCATCAACGTGGACCGTGGTGCGGAGGAAGCTGTCCTGGCCATGCACCACTTGCCTGACGCCCGGCTGCTCATTATCGGGGGCGGGGATGTCTTTCCCCGGTTGCGTGAACTGGTTGAATCGGAAGACCTGGACGACAGGGTCATCATCAGGGATAAGATGCGTTTCGATGAGCTGATTCAGTTCACGATGGCCTCCGACATCGGGCTCACGCTCGATAAGCCTACGAACCTGAACTACAAGTACAGCCTGCCGAACAAGCTGTTCGATTACATCCACGCCCGTATTCCGGTGCTGGCCTCGCCGGTCGAGGAAGTACGGAAGATCATCATGTCATATGACATTGGTGCATTGATAGACAACTACGATCCCCCGCATATCGCTTCGATGATCAAGCGCATGTTGTCAGACCCGGCACAAACGGAACGCTGGAAGGCCAACCTTGAAAAGGCGGCCCATGTCCTTAACTGGTCTGCCGAAGAAAAGAAACTGCTCACCATTCTCCATGAAGTGGTCTGACCGACACCTGCACGTCGTGAGTTTCGACATCCCTTACCCGCCTACCTACGGCGGCGTGATCGATGTGTACTACAAGCTGGCCGCCCTCGCGAAGCAGGGCGTACGCGTGCACCTGCACTGCTTCAGCTACGGGCGGCCCAGGGCCGCACAGCTCGACCGCCTCTGCGCCTCTGTCAGTTATTATCCGCGAAACGTCTCCAAGTCCCAGCTGTTCCACAGGCGGCCCTATATCGTGGTATCACGCTCAAGCGACAAGCTGATCGACCGGCTGGCGGCAGACACCCACCCGGTGCTGTTCGAAGGCCTGCATTCCTGCCATGCCCTCAAGGATCCCAGGCTGGAAAACCGCATCCGCATCGTACGCACACACAACATCGAACACGATTATTACCGGAACCTGGCCAAGGTGGAGCAGAACATCTTCAAGCGATACTACTTTTACAACGAAGCCACCAAGCTCGAGCAGTTTGAAGCCACGCTGGCCGATGCCGGTCAAATCGCAGCCATTTCCCCGGGTGATGCAGATTGGTTCCGGGGCAGGTATGGCCACACTTTCTACCTGCCCGCATTTCATGCTAACGACACCGTAACCGTCCCCGAGGCCACGGGCCACTACGCTTTTTACCATGGCAACCTTTCTGTAGGGGAAAACAATGCCGCGGCGCGGTACCTCGTAACGCGTGTATTCACGGAAACCGACCTCCCGCTGGTCATCGCCGGCCAAAACCCATCAAGGGAGTTGCGCGACCTGGTCGCCGGTAATCCGAAGGTTTCGCTGGTGGAGAACCCCACGGGAGAGAAAGTTCGTCAACTGCTTGCAGAAGCCCAGGTGAACGTGCTGCCTACCTTTCAGCCCACGGGGATCAAACTGAAGCTGCTTACGGCCCTTTTCAACGGGAGGCACTGCGTGGTCAACCCCGCCATGGTCGAGCATACCGGCTTGGATACCCTTTGTACCGTGGCCCAAACAGAAGAGGAGTTCAGGCAGGCTGTCGCCGGGCTTGCCGGACGGGCGGTTACGGAAGCGGAAGCGCAGGTGCGCAGGCAGGTGCTTGATGAAAAATTTTCAAACGACCGGAATATCGTATTGCTGCTCGAAAGGCTCTTCAGCGATTCCGGTCAGGGCTGATCGTACACCTTGCCCAGCTCACAGCGGATGGTCCGGGCCGGCCATTCTTCCAGGAGGTTATGATTATGGGTGGCCATCAGCACGGCAGTGCCCGTTTGGGTGATATCGAAAAACAGGCTCATGATCTCCTTGGTGGTTTCAGGGTCCAGGTTGCCGCTGGGCTCGTCGGCGAGAATGATCTCCGGCCTGTTAAGCAGGGCCCTGGCGATTCCCAGGCGCTGCTGTTCGCCGCCCGATAATTCATGGGGCATCTTGAAACCTTTCGTTCCCAGTCCCACCTGCTCCAGCACCTCGTTGATGCGGTCAGCCATTTTACCGGCTTCCCTCCAGCCGGTGGCCTTCAGCACGAACATCAGGTTGTCGCGTGCCGTCCGGTCGCCCAGCAGCTGGAAATCCTGGAATACGATCCCTAGTTTCCTGCGCAGCCTGGGGACCTGCCGGGTCCTGAGGGTAACCAGGTCGAAACCCGCAATCTGGCCCACGCCCTGTTTGATCTGCAACTCACCATACAGCACTTTCAGCAGGCTGCTCTTTCCGCTGCCGGTCTTTCCGATCAGGTAGACAAACTCCCCTTCATTCACATGAAGGTTGACGTCGCTCAGGATCAGGTTCTTTTTCTGAAAAATGTTTATGTGTTCCAGCCTGATGACCTGCTTGCCGGCACTCCCGGCAGGAGGAGCGGCGGCATCAGCCGCCAGCCCTGGTTCGGCGATCATGTTCATATTTCCAGCTTTGTCATCTTACCGAACGGCAATTCCTCGATAATCTTGCGCATCTCTTCCTGCCTGTCAGCATATCCGCACTTCGCCAGCGCCTTTTCAGGGCGGTCCACCCTGAAATAGGCGATAAGGGTGAAGCCGTCATCTCTCAACTGCACGTAATCGGGAATCCTTGCCGTTCCTTTGATCTTCAGGATATACATTTAAACTTACCATGCAAAAGTAAGATAGTTTACCTGCCGCCCGCAGACCGGGACACCCGGAAACAAACAGGCCCCCGTTAACATCCGGGGGCCCTGGGTTGTGTGCCTGAACCCAAATCATATCTTGCCGCCAAGCACGATCGTGAAGGTGACGCCATTCACCGTCACCCGCGCCAGGTTGTCGCGGTTGCCGTTTACATAGCCGTAGTCGATGGAGCGTACGGCTTTCCCTGTTGGCGTGATGTCGAGCACCCCGCTCGTGAAGTGCAGGAAGCCGATCTCTTTTCGCAACGGCGCCTGGGTTTGCATGGTGTACGAACCGCCGGCGGTGGTGGTGCCGGAAGCCGTACCGCTGATCAGGTAAATGTCGTCCAGCCAGGTAAATGTCCCTTCACCGGCTGTCCACGTCCGCGTTCGTGCGGAAACGTGCGTTATGGTTCCCCCGTTGCCGGTCTGGCTGTATTGCGGGTCTATGGTCACCATGCCGTTCACGTCAATGGAGAATTCCAGGTGTCCGGAAGCATTGCGGCCGATATTGGTGACGGTTTTCGTTCCGTCGATCTTGTTGAAATTGAGGTAGTAGTCGATAAACGTGATGGTGTGGGTCGAGGCCGAATCCCGGTACCTGCCCGTCCACTCCACATGGATCACCCCTCTCCGGTAATTGCCGTCCTTGCACAGGCAGTCCGTGGGACCGAAATCGATATCTGCCGTACGCGGGACGGAGGTGGTATCTACCGTGATGGTGGCGCAGCTGGTGAGGATCCGTTCGGAACCCGTGAGGCGGTAGGATTCCAGTGTACCGGTGACGCCCTCATCGGCCACGCTCCCGGCATCGTCGAATGAAGACTCGGCGACCGCATGGTCGTAGATAATCTGCCTGTCTGCGGCATACGCATCGGGGCCGGGGTTATCCGAAAGCCTGTCTTTTTTACAGCCCGGGAACAGGAACGCGGAAGCCAGCAACATGCCCGTTGCCGGCAACATCCATTTTAAATTTCGCATGGTCATAAGCTTTATTGTTTGTGTTATCGTGAGACACGTGCAGCGGTCTTTGGTTTAATCCGGTAAACAACAATCCTGCCCCTGTGCCGTCCCTTCACCCGCCGTTCATCGATGGGCTTCAGGGTTATCCATAAATCCATGTTCATAAATAGGAGTGCATACACACTAAACAAAAAATCAACGGCGTTTTTTAAGGGTAACTTCGCAAGACCTGAAAGTCACATCATCATGAAGAAAACGGCACTCATGGCCGCCCTTGCGGGCCTGGCCCTGCAATTGTCCACCCCGGCCCCGGTTTGCGCCCAGAAAACGGCTGCCTACTCCGATCCGGACCATATGTTCCGGGATGCGCTTGAACTGTTCGAAAAGGAAAAATACAGTGCCGCCATGCGCCTGTTCGAAGATTATCTCGGCGCCGGCACGGGTGAATCACTGAACCGGACCAGCGCGGAATACCATTCCGCCATGTGTGCCGCCGCGTTGTATCACCCCGACGGCGAGAAGAGGCTCCACGCCTTCATCCATGACCATCCGGCGAATATCCATGCACGGCATGCCACCTTCGCCCTGGGAAACGTTTACTACAAGAAGAGAAAATACGGCAAGGCCATCGACTGGTTTGAAAAAACCGACATGGCGTATCTCGACAACGAGGAGGTGGCTGAATACTATTTCAAGATCGGGTACTGCCACTACCGAAAGAAGGAATACGACAAGGCCAGCAGCGCTTTCCACCAGATCCTGGATACCGAATCAAAGTACCGGACCGCGGCCAACTACTATTACGGGCATGTGGCATATGCCAATAACAACTATAACACGGCACTGGAGGCATTTGAAAACCTGAAAACATCAAAAACCTTCGGACGCCTGGTGCCCTACTACATCGTTCAGATCTATTACGAACAGGACAGGTATGACGACCTGATCGCGTACGGCGAGCCGGTAACCAGTGAGGGCAGGGCCTCCAACATCGCGGAGATCAACCGCCTTGTGGGTGAGGCCTGGTTTCGCAAAGGCAAGTATGAAACCGCCCTTACCTACCTCGAAGCTTACCGCAGCAACTGGCCGGCGCCCACACGGCTGGATTACTACCAGATCGCCTATTGCCAGTACAAGGCCGGGGAATGCGAAAAGGCGGTTGCCAATTTCGAAAAGGTGGTCAATATTACGGACGGCACGGCCCAGATGGCCTATTACCACCTGGGCGAGTGCTTTCTCAATAGCGGCAACAAGCAAAGCGCCCGCAGCTCATTCCAGTTTGCGAGCCAGATGGACTTTCACGCCAACGTAAAGGAAGACGCCCTTTTCAACTATGCCAAGCTGTCCTATGAACTCGATATCCAGCCGGTGGCCGTCAAGGCATTTACGGAATATGTCGAAACTTACCCCGCATCGGCGAAAACCGATGAAGCCAACGAACTGCTGGCCCAGGTCTACCTGACCACGAGGAATTACAAGGACGCGCTGGAGGCGCTGAACAAGATCAGCCGCAAGAACACCCGCATCCAGGCAGCCTACCAGAAGGTCGCGTATTTCCGCGCTATAGAGTTTTTCAATGACCGCGATCCGCAAAAGGCCATCGACCTGTTCACGAAGGCCATTGTAACGGGCACTGATCCCGATATCCGTTCCATGGCCATGTACTGGAAAGCGGAGGCTTTTTATTCCATGGGCCGGTACGAAAATGCCGTCAAGCAATACAGGATATTCCTGTTTAACCCCGGCTCGGTTAACGCCCCCATGTACCATGCAGCCCATTACGGACTCGGGTACGCGCATTTCAGCCAGGAGCATTACGGGGATGCCAACCAGTGGTTCCGCAAGTACGTGCGCAAGGAAGCAGAAACGGATCCGCACAGGTATAACGATGCACTGGTTCGCATTGCTGACGGATTTTTCGCGGGACGCGATTACGTGAACGCCCTGGCGTTCTACACACAGGCCAGCGACCGGAATGCAGCGGCAAGTGATTACTGCCTTTTCCAGGAAGGGGTGATCCAGGGGATCGAAGGCCGCATGCCGCAAAAAGCCGGCACCATGAAGCGCCTCATCGCACGCTATCCAAAATCGACATACGTTGACGATGCGGTTTACGAGACCGGCACGGCATACCTGGCGATGAATGAAAGCCAGCAGGCCGAATCCCGCTTCAAACAAATCATCGACAAGCACCCGAACAGCACGTATGTGCGCAAGGCCAAGGTCAATATAGCACTCATCCGGTACAACGCGCAGGACGATACCCGCGCACTGGCCCTGTACAAGCAGGTGATCAGCGATTATCCCGCCACCCCGGAAGCAGCGGAGGCGCTGATCGGCGTTAAGAACATTTACGTGAACGCCGGTAACCCGGACCAGTATTTTGCCTATGTCAAGACCGTCCCCTTCACGAGCATCAGCACGGGAGCGCAGGACTCGATAACCTATGAAGCGGCTGAACAGCGATACATGAAAGGCGAAATCGAAAAGGCCAGCGGCGATTTCGACAACTACCTTCAGCGGTTTCCCAAAGGGGTTTTCGCACTCAATGCGTGGTTCTACCGGTCGGAGTGCCTCTACCGGATGGACGACCGGAAAGAAGCGCTGGACGGGTATGAAAATATCATCTCGAAACCCAGGAATATTTTTACCGAAAAATCGCTGCGCAAGGCCGCGGGCATTAACTATTCGCTGGAACGGTATGAAGCTGCGCTGGACCAGTTTAACCGGCTGGAAGAGTCGGCTGACTTCAAGGACAACATCATCTATGCCCAGGCCGGAAAAATGCGAAGCAATTTCAGGCTTGGCAGGTACAATGCGGCCGGCATCAATGCCCGAAAGGTGCTGGGACAGGAAACAGCGTCCGCCATCCTGAAAAATGAAGCGCATCTAACCTACGGCAAGGTATTGCTCGAAAGCCGGGAATATGACGGGGCTGCCGGGGAATTCAGGGCCCTGGCAGGCATCACCAACAGCGCCATGGGGGCCGAGGCCAAATATGAACTGGCACGCATCTCCAACCTGCAGGGCGATTACAACGAATCACTTAAACGATGCTACACGGTCATCAACCAGGTTCCCTCCTATGACTTCTGGATAGCCAACAGCTTCCTGCTGCTTGCGGACAATTACGTGGCACTGGGCGACACCTTCCAGGCCAAGCATACACTGAAGAGCATCATCGACAACTACGAATCGAACTCCGGCGACACAAAGGATATTAAGGCCGAAGCAGGTCAGCGATACCAGGTCATCATCGATGCTGAAATGCCGGCGCCTCGGCAGGAGCCGGAGCCGGGCATGGAAACGGAAGACGAGACCGAGGAAGTGGAGCCGGGAGAACCGATGAGTCCGCAAACGGTAACTGAACCACAGGATGAGGGCGCATACAATCCCCCGGTGGTCGAATCAATGAACTGAACAACGCACTGAACCATGCCAACGATAAACCTGAAACACGTGAATAAATCAATTATTGCCCTGGCGCTGGCCGCCACCCCGCTCACGGGGATCCTGGCGCAGAGCAGCGGTCAGATCGGGGACGAGCAGATCAACGTGGTCAAGGCCTACCGGCCTGTCCTGAGTGACGCCGTCAAGATCAGTGACGCACCTCGCAACGACACGGTTTCCGTGGCGCCCCCGGAACTGAAATACCACATGCAGGAATCGGCGCCGCAGACCGGTTATAACATTACACCCATCAAGCCTGTACGGATCAAGGACGAAAACATCAAGAAACTCTACAGGGGTTTCGTGAAAGCCGGATACGGGAACTACAACACGCCGTACGGTGAGTTGTTTTTCAACGCGCTTCGTTCTAGAGACTTTGACGCAGGCATCCACCTGCGTCACCTTTCCTCAAATGGAAAGATCAAAGGTTATGGCTTCCCAGGCTACAGCGAAAACGACCTGGCGGCCTTTGTGAATAAATTCCTCGACCACAGCGTCATTTCCGGCCGGCTGTCCTATGACCGGGATGTGGTTCATTATTACGGGTACACGCTGGAGCATTTCTCCAAGAAGGAGACGCGTCACCGCATGGGTACCGTGGACGGTGAGTTTTCGATCGCGAGCACACATAACGACAAGTATAAATTCGACTACAAGGCCGCCATTGCGTTTTACAGCTTTACGGACAACCTGGAACAGTCGGAGTCGGACTTCAGCCTGGGTGGCATGGTAGGCAAGCACCTGGCCAACAACCACTATGTCAAAGCCGGGTTCGAGCTGAATCCATCTCGTTCACAATGGCCAGGTAACTACTGCCCGCCGGGAGTGATATGCACGCAGGTGGCGGCGGTCAGCGAGGTGAAGCTGAACCGGACCGTGATCCGGATGAGCCCCCGTTATGAATTCACGAAGAATAATATCAGGATCTCTGCCGGTGGTAATATCGCCGTCGAATCGGCGTACGATGAGACCAAATGGCACCTGTTCCCCGTGGCTGAAATCCGCTACCCGCTTATCAAGGATGAACTGTTTGCCTTCGGCGAGCTCTCAGGCGATCTGCAGAAGAACACGCTTCGCTCGATAAACGATGAAAACCCGTTTACAATCCCCATGCCGGTGAACGACTTTACCGTGCTCGCCAATACGAGCAACAAGATCAACGTGAAGGGCGGATTCGAGGTGCGGCCTGACCATGGGCTTATGGTCGTGGCCTGGGCGGGCGTATCAAGGTTCAAGGGCGACGTCTTTTTCGTCAACAGCCTCAACACAACAGGTATCACCACATATACCCCCTCATACCTTGACCATACACGGCTGAACATCCACGTGGAGGGACGCTACGAACTCCTGAAAAAGATCGGGCTCTGGGTAAAGACGGATTACTATTCCTATAACATGTCAGATGGCCAGCAGCCTTGGTTCAGGCCCTCGGTAATGCTTACGGTGGGCGGACATTATCATATCGCTGAAAAGATCTACGCCAGCACCGAGGTCTATATTTCCGGTGCCCGGACGGCAGCAACCATCGATGGCGAAGGCCGCGACCTGAAAGGCTATGTGGATGCGAACATCGGGATCGACTACCGGTATTCAAAGGTGCTGTCCGTATTCGTGAAGGTGCATAACCTCACGGCCTCCCGCTACTTCGAATGGTACCGCTACCCGTCGTACAAGATCAATGCGATGGCCGGGCTGTCTTACTCATTTTAAAGGCTTTACAGCAATTCCCGCCGCCGGCAAACCTTTTCTGTGCCGGCTTGTTCCTCCTTTATATATAGGCACATTGTCCGGCTGATCAAGCCGTTTAGATAACTTTCACCCATGCGCCCGCTGGTATTCATTTTTTCCCTTCTGTTCCTGTCCTCCTGTACCAACAGGAAAGAGGAAGTCCTAGAACCGGAGAGCTGCGACACCGTTAACGTCGCATTCAGCAGCGGACCGGTCAGCACCATCATCAGCACCAAGTGCGCGGTGACCGGGTGCCATGTGACAGGCACACAGGCATCCGGCAATTTTACGCTTTACAGTGAAACAAAAGCCGCAGTGGATAACGGGACATTCGCGCAAAGGGTATTCGTCATCATGGATATGCCGCAGGTGGGATCTCTTACGGAATGCGAATTGTCGCAGCTGAAAGCCTGGGTGAACGCTGGCGCGCCCAACTAATTGAACCTTTATCGAGCGTCCGGCCCGCAGGGCGGGAAGGAACGCGGTTGGGCCTGGCCAAAAGGATGAATTCAGGGAAATGACCAGAAAGTCACCCCGATGAGTTTGTTTCGTTGTCCCGATCCATGCCGGGACCTATCGCATTGTCGTAATTAATCTTTTTCTGTCCAGTCCCCGTTATCCCTGATCAGATCGATCAGCGCATCCACGGCCTCCGTGGCGGGGATGTTCTTCCGGACTACCTCCCGGCCTTTGTACAGCGTGATTTTTCCCCTGCCCGTTCCCACGTAACCGTAATCCGCATCAGCCATTTCTCCCGGGCCGTTTACAATGCAGCCCATGATACCGATCTTCACCCCTTTCAGGTGATCAGTACGTGCCCGGATGCTGGCGGTGGTTTCCTGAAGGTCGAACAACGTACGGCCGCAAGAAGGGCAGCTGATGTACTCCGTCCTGGAGATCCGCGTCCGCGTGGCCTGCAGGATGCCGAAACAGGTGCGGTTGACGAGGGCGGCAGGAACCGCGGGCGCCTGGATCCATATCCCGTTGCCGAAACCGTCCAGCAGCAGACCTGCCACATCGCACGAAGCATCCAGCGGCAGCACCTTTGTCGATGCATAGCTTCTGCGCACCACCACCGGGGTATCGTCCCCGCCCAACTCCAGGAACATGCGCCTCATCGCGGCCATGGCATGCGGATTCTCCGTTTCGAAAATCCAAACGGCATTCGGGGGAACGACCAGCCCATCGCGCCGCAGGCGCGACAAATCGTCCATGGACACCCGCACAAAGCTGACCGCGGCTTCCCCCCTTTCACTATCCGAAAAAAATTGATCGAATGCATACAACGGGTAATGCCTGGTGCGGTGCCGGAATTCCTTCCATCGCTCCGCGTCGCAAATGACACCAAGCGTTCCCGGGATGTCGAACCCGACGGACTGCCGCCCCGTGTAGATGAAGTCACAGGCCAGGTCGTCGATATTCCATTTATCCGATCCCGCATCGTAACGATACCCGTACTTCACCAGTGATGTCTCGTCAATCCGTGGCAGGTGGGACAAATCGGCGACGACCACGGGCACATGCGCGCCGCCCACATTCAGCACTTCGCGGGTTACCCGCGGCCGGTATGCGAAAGGATCAAAAGGAAGCAGACCGGGACCGTCATGTGCGTACGCGGGTACAGGCTGCTGGGTGCTGTCCCTATCCGTGTAGCGCCGCAACAGCGCCCGCGCCACGGGAATCTCAAGCTCCGGCTCCTCCGTCAGCGACACCCGAATCGTATCGCCCAGGCCGTCTTCCAGGAGGGTCCCGATGCCAGTGGCTGACTTGATCCTGCCGTCTTCGCCATCACCGGCCTCGGTTACACCCAGGTGGAGGGGGTAATTCATCCCCGCTTCCTTCATGCGCACCACCAGCAGCCGGTACGCCTGAACCATCACCAGCGGATTGCTGGCCTTCATGGACAGGACAATGTCATGGTACCCTTCATCATTCGCAATCCGCAGGAACTCCATCGCGGATTCCACCATACCGGCAGGCGTATCCCCGTACCGGTTCATGATGCGGTCGCTCAGTGATCCATGGTTGGTGCCAATCCGCATGGCGGTCCCATATTCCCTGCAAATCCTGACCAGCGGAACGAAGCGTTTCCGGATGCGCTCCAGCTCACCGGCATATTCCTCATCCGTGTATTCGATGATGTTGAATTTCTTCTTGTCCGCATAGTTTCCGGGGTTGATCCTCACCTTTTCCACGATACGTGCCGCGGCTTCCGCCGCATTGGGCGTGAAATGGATGTCGGCGATCAACGGCGCCTGGTACCCGCGTCCGCGCAATTCCGCTTTGATGGCGGCAAGGTTTTCCGCTTCCCTGATGCTGGGAGCCGTGATCCGTACATACTCGCACCCGGCTTCAATCATGCGTATGCTCTGTGCTACCGTGGCCCTGGTATCCATGGTATCCGTCGTGGTCATACTTTGGACACGGATGGGGTGGCTTGCGCCGATGGCTACGTCGCCAATCCGCACCTCGCGGGTCTCCCAGCGTTCATACCGGGTTAAACTATTGCAATACAGTACCTTATCAGCTACCAGGTCCATGTCATGACAAAATTAAGGGTTTTGGACGTACGGTTTTCCCCGACCCGGCGTCTCATACGAAGCTCTGCAGGTCGTAAAGCTTCCTGTACACGCCATTGCTGTCGAGCAGCTGCTGGTGATTGCCCCGCTCCACAATGGCACCGCGCTCCATGACCAGGATCTCGTCTGCATGCCTGATGGTGGACAACCGGTGGGCAATGACCAGGGTGGTCCGGTTCTTCATCAGGTTGAAAATGGCATCCTGCACCAGTTTTTCAGATTCAGTATCCAGGGCTGACGTGGCTTCATCAAGAACCAGTATGGGCGGGTTCCGGAGTACGGCGCGGGCAATGCTGATGCGCTGCCGCTGACCGCCGGAAAGCTTGTCGCCTCGATCGCCTATATTGGTATCGTATCCGCCGGGCAGCTCCATGATGAAATCATGGGCATTGGCGATGGACGCCGCGCGCTCCACATCTTCACGCGAAACCTCCTCGCTGCCGAAAGCGATATTGCTGTAAATGGAACCATTGAACAGGATGGCTTCCTGTGTGACAATGCCCATCATGCCCCGCAACGCGTCCAGCCTGAAATCTCTAATATCCGTGCCGTCCAGCAGGATGGCCCCGTCACGCACGTCGTAGAATCGTGGCAGCAGGTCGGCCACGGTCGTCTTGCCGGCCCCTGACTGTCCGACCAGTGCTATGGTCTTTCCTTTTTCAAGGGTGAACGACACGTCACGCACCACCATCTCCTCCTCGTAAGCGAATGAAACGTTTTTGAATACGATCCGGTCTCGGAATGCCGGTGCATCCGACGCGCCAGCCCTGTCTATCACCTTCGACTCCAGGTCCATCAGTTGCAGCACCCTGTCGCCTGCAGCCAGGCCCTTCTGGATGTTGGTCACCGCATTGGAAATGCTCTTGGCCGGTGGAAGGATCTGTGAATAGATGATAATGTAGGTGATGAAAGCGCTTGCCGACAGGGTAGATTCATTCCGGAGCACGAGTGACCCGCCGTAAACGATCAGCACCACGACCACCAGCACACCCAGCACTTCCGAAACCGGACTTGCCATTTCCCTGCGGTTGATGAATGACCGGGTAGCCTTGCGGTACCTTGAATTCAGGTGTTCGAATCGCTTGCTGACAAATTCCCGCGCCACGAAAGCCTTGATGATTCGGATCCCGGATATCGTCTCTTCCGCGGCGCTGAGGATCAGGCCCAGGATACGCTGGCTGGCATCGGCCGTTCGTTTCAGCTTCCTGGAAATCGTTGCGATGAAATACCCGCTGACCGGGAAAAACACGATGGTAAACAGCGTCAGCTTCACGGACATCATGAAAAGCAATCCAAAATACACGACAATCAGGAAAGGTTCCCGAAGGAAGACCTGCATGGTACTTACGATCGAATTTTCCACCTCTTGCACGTCATTGGAGATAACGGATATGAGGTCGCCCTTCTGCCGCCTGGAGAAGTACCCTACATCCATGGTGGTGATCTTGTCGAAAACGGCTTTGCGCATGCGGAAAACGACCCATACCCGCATGCGGGCCAGCACGCGTTGGGAAAAGTACCGGAAGAAGTTGGCTACAAGTACACTGGTCAGGATTACCGCACATACATACTGCAGTGCGGCCGCTTTCCCGTAGGCCCCGGCGAAATAATAAAACCAGTAGTCGAAAACGGATTTCAGCCAGTCAATGCTGAACCGGAATTCGGGATACTGCGGAGCCTGCTCGGCATACGTGTTGAACAGTACATTCAGCAGGGGGATGATCAGCGTGAAATTGATGGCGCCGAAAACCACCGCGGGCAGCACCAACAGGAGATAGGGCACGATATAGCTGCGCAGCGGACGCGCAAACTGCAAAAGCCTGAGATAGGTT
This sequence comes from Bacteroidota bacterium, assembly GCA_024638565.1. Taxonomy (GTDB): domain Bacteria; phylum Bacteroidota; class Bacteroidia; order AKYH767-A; family OLB10; genus JAHEKC01. Next base: position 24,166 of record JAHEKC010000010.1, on the reverse strand, counting down.
TTCACGTACGGGTACGAAATTAAGGTAATAAAGTCAACCTGCCCCGGGGAGGCAGTAGCGGATAAACCGTTTTTTAAACGGGTTATTGCCCAATCCACAGGAAGTTCCGGGAAGGAATTGGGACAGCTGCTCCGGCTGAAGTGGGTCAATTGTCGTTTCTTTGTAACCGCTATGGATTCTACCAGGCAAAACAAGTTTTCGAGGCTCATTCAGAAAGAGTTGGCCGACATATTCACGAAGGAGACCAATCACTTCTTCGGACAGGCCTTCGTGACCGTAACCAATGTCAAGGTGTCCCCGGATCTTTCACTGGCAAGGGTTTATCTGAGTGTTTTCAAGGACAAGAAGCCGGAGGCATTGGTCGACGGCCTCCAAAAAAGGATGCATGAAGTGAGGGGCAGGCTTGGAACGCGGATCCGCAACCAGGCACGTCATATCCCGGAGCTCCGGTTTCACCTGGACGACTCGCTTGACCGTGTGGAGAAAATGGAAACCCTTTTTAAGAACCTGCACATCCCGCCGGCCACCGAAGAGGATGGGCCGGCAGGCCATTGAGTCCGCAGGTATAAATACATGCAATACGATCCCATCAAACGGACCCTGGGCCGTGTATTCAACAGGTCCACCGGCCTGCGGAAGCTTTTCTACAGGCTTCTCGACCTGCTGTTGCTGCGGGCCTGGCACATGCACCGTGCCCTCCGGAAAGCATTCAGCCATATCGGCCACGACCGGCCTTCCATCCTGGACGCCGGGGCAGGCTTCGGACAGTACACTTACTGGATGTGGAAACGGCTTCCGGCTTCCAATATCATGGCCGTTGACGTCAAGCAAGAACAGGTGGAGGACTGCAACATGTTCTTTTCACGGCTGAAGGCGGATGGGGTCCGTTTCGAAGTCGCCGACCTGACAGCCTTCGAACGACAGGAGGCTTTTGACCTGGCCTTAAGCGTAGACGTGATGGAGCATATCGAGGATGACACCGGTGTTTTCAGAAACATCTGCCTGTCGCTTAAGCCCGGCGGCATCCTGCTGATCTCGACGCCCAGCGACCAGGGCGGCTCGGATGCCGACGATGAGACTGACGAGTCGTTTATTGGAGAACACGTACGGAACGGATACAACCGGCAGGAAATAATCGATAAGCTCAACCAGGCGGGCTTCTCAAAGGTCGATGCCCGCTATACCTATGGTGTACCCGGAAACATTTCCTGGAAGCTATCCATGAAGTACCCCATTCTCATGCTGGGGGCGAGCCGGTGGTTCTTTATCCTGCTGCCGTTTTACTATCTCATCGCCTTCCCCATCGCCTGCATCCTGAACTGGATGGATCTTTCCATGAACCACGAAAAGGGCACCGGACTGCTGGTGAAAGCCTGGAAGTGAATATGTGGCAGTGGCAGTCGAAAAAAATCAGTGAACAGTATTCAGTAATTCGTTTCCGGGTTTAAATTCCGTTCGATTCGTCGAATATTTCAAATCACAGATCACTAACCGACAATCGCAGTTCTCCGGTTAATACCGCCCGTTCATGCATCCACCTTCACATCCCGCCACCTGCCGGCGGCAAAGAGCAGCAGCAGGCCGGCAATGAAAAAGGTCATGATGGCCATCACCGAGTTGCGCATGCTGCCTGTCAGCTCCTCTACCAGCCCGTACGAAGCCGTACCCAGCACGAGCCCGATTTTTTCGCAGAACTCGTAAAAGCTGAAATAAGATGCATGGTCCCGCGAGGGCGGGAGCATTTTCGAATAGGTGGAACGGGACAGGGACTGGATGCCGCCCATGACCATGCCCACGGCAAAGGCAAGCCCGTAAAACTGGTTGGCGGTATCCGTATGGTATGCGCCAATACAGATGCCTATCCATACGATGATGGCCACCATCAGTGCCCGGAAGTTGCCTATCCGCGAGGAGAGGTATGAAAACAGGTAGGCCCCACCGATAGCCACGAACTGGATGATCAGGATCGTCATGATCAGCTGGCTGCTTTCCAGCTGCAGTTCCTTGTCGCCGAACAGTGCAGCTACGTACATGACCGTTTGCACGCCCATGCTGTAGAAGAAAAAAGACGCGAGGAATATCATCAGTGGCCGCTGCCCGCGTGCTTCACGCATTACGCCGGCCAGTTCACGGAATCCTTTCAGCAGCAGCTGTCCCCTGGCGGGACGGTTGGCGGGCCTTCGTTCCGGCAGGTGCCGCAACGTGTAGAGGGCGAAGCCAAACCACCACAGGCCCACCATCAGGAAGGCCACCCTTGCCGGCAGGCCCGGCTGGTCGATGCCGAACCAGTCGGGTCTGGATATCATCACCAGGTTGAAGATGAGCAACAGCGAACTCCCGATATAACCCAGCGCATATCCCCGGGCGCTCACCCGGTCCTGCTGGCTTTTCTCCGCAATTTCCGGAAGGAAGGCGTTGTAATAAACGATACTTCCTGCCCAGCCTATGGTGGCCAGACCGAATCCGGCCAAACCGATCCACAGCGTCTCCATGCCTTCAAAAAAGAAGAGCGATGCGCAGGCCCCTGCACCCAGGAAGCAGAAGAACTTCATGAATGTCTTCTTGTTGCCCCTGTAATCAGCCATGCCCGATAGCAATGGAGAAATGAAGGCGATCGCGAGAAAGGACACGGACAGGGTATACGAATAAAGTGCAGTGTTGGTGAACTCCCTTCCGAGGAAGCGCACAGTGTCCTGCGCGCCGTCACTGGTAACCGCGGTATAGTATACCGGGAAGATGGCCGAGGTTATGACCAGTGAATAGGATGAATTGGCCCAGTCGTACATGGTCCATGCACGAATCACCTTTTTTGAAGCGGTCGGTTCGCTCATGAGGGCCGCGTGTGAGGGTACTATACGAACTTATCGCCTTTCTTGATCTTTACGTCGTTTACGAACTGCCTGATCTGCTGTTCATCCTCCATCCTGCAAACGAGTAACACGTTATCGGACTCGACCACGATATAGTCTTCGAGCCCCTGCAGCACGACAAGCTTTTCACTGGGCATGCTGACAAAGCACCCCTTTGCACCGTAAAGCATGACGTTTTTTCCAATTACGGCATTCTTTTCGAAATCCTGTGCGGTGTGGTCATACAATGAACCGTATGTTCCCAGGTCGCTCCAACCGACGTCCGCACTCATGACATAAACATTGGACGCCTTCTCCATAATGCCAAAGTCGATGGAAACATTTTTGCATTGCTCGTAAGCATCATGGATGTATGATTTTTCTTCACCAGTTCCGTACACGTTCATTCCCTCCCTGAACAGCGAGTCCACCTCCGGCAGGTGGAGCGCGAGTGCCTTGCTTATGGTATCATAGTTCCAGAGGAATATGCCTGCATTCCATAAAAATTCCCCGCTCTGGAGGAAAAACTTCGCCATATCCGCATTGGGCTTTTCGGTAAAGGTCTTGACCCGCGCAATACCGGATTCCTCTGCCTTCCCGTCGTCGATAAACTGGATATAGCCGTAGCCTGTATCCGGACGGTCTGGTTTGATGCCCAGTGTAAGCAGGCAGTCGTGGTTTTCTGTATAGTTCAGCCCCGTAACAATCCTATCCATGAACGCTTCCTCCTTGGTGATCATGTGATCGCTGGGTGCCACGACAAAATTGGCCTTTGGATTGTCACGCCCGATCTTGTAGGTGGCATATGCCACGCAGGGCGCTGTATTCTTTCGGTATGGTTCCGCCAGCACCTGCCCGCTTGCGAGCTCCGGCAGCTGCTTCTTCACCAACCCGGCATATGCGGCATTGGTGACCACGTATATATTCTCCCTCGGACAGATGTTTACGAATCGCTCATAAGTATGCTGCAACAGTGTCTTACCGGTACCCAGGATATCCAAAAACTGCTTGGGCATCGCATTCCGGCTCATGGGCCAGAACCTGCTGCCAATGCCACCCGCCATAATGATGCAATACCTGTTTTCCATTGTTACCGTACTCCCCCTTCAGTGCGCAAAGCAAATAAAATCCGGGCAATAAAAGTCCGTACGGCGGCCTAATTTGCAAATGTGCATGAATGTGTGAGCCGGGTTTGATGCATCGAACGGATAATCATATATTTGAACTCACTGTATAGGTTCATGGACTTCGGTATCCGCCGGATTTACTTGCTTTTTTTCCTGGTCTTCATCATCAAGCTTGGCGAGACTGCATGGATCACCCAACTTATCCGTTGCTCCGTACCTGAAGGGGAAACCATGGGACTGGTTTCCGTTACGGGCGATATATGGTCCTATATCACCCCCTCGGAAAACGTGATCCGCAGCGGCAGCTATTATATTCGTTCCGGCGATCACAGGGAGGTTATCGGCAGGATGCCATTCTATGGCATGATATATTTTATCGCGAGGCTATTCCTGGGTGTATATGCGGCGTTCCAGGCCATGGTTCTGTTCCAGGTGCTGATGGAATCTGTTGCCGTGATCATGCTGTCACTGATGGCCATGCGGTTGTTCAGGTCTAAACGTGCATTTTATATAACGATGCTGCTGAGCCTGGTGAGCCTGCACCTCACCTTTTACGCCAACATGCTGATCACTGAAAGTCTTTCGTTCAGCTTGCTGGTTTTTTTCTGTTACCAGTATGTCATATACCTGGACAACCGCGCCGTGCAGAGGCTCGTGCTGGCATCGGCGTTCCTGGGCCTGGTAGTCACTTTCAAACCCTACCTGGG
>JAHEKC010000010.1:0-19473 GCA_024638565.1 Bacteroidota bacterium | reverse complement strand
GCATGCGGCTTGGCATCCTGGCCCGCAATGCCGTGCTTATGGCCCTTCCCCTGCTCATCCTGCTCACACCATGGACCATACGGAACTACAGGCTGCTGGGTGAATTCCAGCCACTTTATGATTTCTACGGGGGCATCGAATACGATAAAGCAGATTTGGCTTACCGAGAATTCCTTTCAGCGTGGGGAGGCAGCTTTGTGTACTGGGATAAGCGCAGTGCAGGCTGCTTTTTCGAGCCCGCTGAAGGGTTGCCGTGCGAATACGCGTTTCCCGGATATGTACTAACCAAAACGGTCAACCTGGCTGCGCTGGAAGACGTACGGAAAGACTTCATCCTGCATCACAAGGATCGTGGCAATGATTCGATCCGGCAGGAGGCCTATGAAAAGTTTACGCGCCTGACATCTGCTTACAGGGAGGAGCGTCCGTTCATTTACTATTTCGGGTCCTACTTTATCCGCCTGAAGAACTTTGTTTCACACAGCGGAAGCTATTTCCTGCCCATCTCCTCAGCCAATCCATGTTTCCGGTCCTGGCACTGGGCACCCAAGCTCGGCACCACCGCGATGTACTGGGCCTGCCTTATCCCGGGATTTATAGGCCTCCTGTTCATCGCCAGGCGTTACCCCGGTGGCTGGCTGCTGTTAAGCATACCGCTGTCCCTGGTGGTGGTTTTTGCCGTATTTGTCAAGGCCACTGAATGGCGGTACTTTATGGCCGCCTATCCCTTTTTGCTGGTAGGGCTGGTATGGATGTGCCTTGTCACGGGAGAAAAATTCATCCCGGCATGGAAAAAGAAATCCTGATGGCTAACTTTTAAACCCTCCCTCAGCTAAGCTGCATAAGGGCGTTCCGCAGCTGCTCGATGATCGTGGGAACCTCGTTCGTGCGGCAGGTTCCAACTGAAAGCCTGTACCAGGAAGATTCGGACGACGAGCCGAACGACGTAAACGGTACAAGGGCGATTTGGCTTTCGTTCAGGATATAAGCGCTCACATCCTCCTGTGTTTCCAGCGTGACACCGTCCCTTGTTTTCCTGCCCCGCAGGTTCAGCTGCACGGTCAGGTAAATGGCCGCCTGCGGCGTGATGGCATTGACCGGATGGCCTTCCTGCTTCAGGCTCATGAATCCGTCGTAAAAAGCTTTGAGGCGCTCGTATATCCGTTGCCTGAACTGCGAAAGGTACTCGCCGCTCTCCGTCTTGTTCTCCAGGAATTCTGCCGTGGCCACCTGTTCGGCCTTCGGGGCCCAGGCTCCCACATGGGACAGGATGGCGCGCATCTTGCGCATGATATATGCCGGGCCGAATCCCCAGCCCACCCGAACACCGGTGGCCGCGTATGATTTGGACAGGCCGTCCACGAAAATAGTGTATTTGCGAAGCTCCGGATACAGGGACACGGGATCATAGTGAACCGTATTTTCGAAGGTCAGCAGGTTGTAAATCTGGTCGTACATGATGTACAACGGCTTTTCCGTTCCTTCCCGTCGCTTGTTTTCCTCGAGCACCATCTCGCATATCTCCGACAGCTGTTGCTTGCTGAACACGGTTCCGGTGGGATTCAGCGGGGAACATAGCGCGATCAGCCTGGCATCCGCGATATGTGGTTTCAACACATGGGCCAGCGGCATAAAGTTGTCTTCCGGGAGCGTTTCCACCATGATTCCACGTGCAAGCGTCAGGTGGCAGTAGTGGTTGTTATTCCAGGAAGGCACGGGATATACCACCTTGTCACCCGGATCAACTACTGTCTTGTACAGGCCATAAATAAGCGGGCGGGCTCCGCCGGCGACGAGAATCTCATCCGTGTTGTATGACAGGTTCTGCGTTTCGCTGATCACGCTGCTCACCGCCTTGCGCAACTGCGGCATGCCGCTGGCAACGGGGTAATTGGTCACACCGGATTTATACGCATGGATGATCCGCTTGAGCAGTTCAGCCGGGATGGGAAAGATGGTGGGATTGAAATCCCCTATGGTCAGGTTATAAATCTTCTCCCCCTTCCGGATCCGCTCATTCACCTCGTTGGAAAGCTTGATTATTTCCGATCCGATGAGGTGTTCCGCCATCTCGGATACATGCAGTTCAGGCTGTACAGCCATGGTATCGTTCGCCATATACTTATCGCTTAGTAGGTCCCCAGCGGGATCGAATTCAAAGGTATATAATATAAGAAAATAATCCCCCTCCGGCAAGAGGCCTGTGTGGCATGTGGCAATACCTTAATCCGGAACGGCCCAAGGGCCGAATGCAGATTAGCCCTGGAGGGGTTGTACTTCCATCACCGGGCTTAACGTGTATTCATGCCGTGACCTGGTGCAGATACAAAGGTAGTTTTTGCGAATCAGCCCTTTCTTGACAAATATGCGGCCGCTCCTGATCCGGAAGCGTGCGCCTGACGCAAGGTCCTCCAGCAGCAGCCATTCATTTGGATGAGTATCGTAAGCGCGAAGCGCACGCAACAACGGTATGTCCGTGCAGCTGGTGGCGGCAGGATTCAGGATATACGAATTCAGCGGGGGCAGCAGGTTGGAAGGGAAGGCGCCTTCATGGATCAGCGGATGGAGCAGTCTCCTGAACTCAGCCTTCCATGCAGGGCCGTGCGGGTCCTTCAGGGAGCCGGTTTTCTCGTATGCGGCGAGGTGGGCCACCTCGTGTGCGAGGGTGATGAGAAAGGCATACGGGTTCAGGTTGTGGTTGACAGTGATCTGGTGACCCTGCCCGTTATGGGGCGGGCGGTAATCGCCATACTTGCTGTTCCGTGCCCGCGTGACTTTAAGCCTGAACTGGTAATCCGAAAACCAGGAAGTACAGATTTCAAGAGATGCCGCCGGGACATACCTGCTGATGGATTTGCGGACCTGCTCGAGCGTCATCTGTTCATCCCTGTTTTTTTATGACGTAGGCTGAAACAAAAATACTTAACTCGTACAGAATGAAGAGCGGAACCGCCACCAGCAGCTGGCTGGTCACATCAGGGGATGGCGTGATGATGGCTGATATGATCAGAATGATCACCATGGAATGCTTCCGGTAGGTCCGCATGAGATTCGGGGTAACCATGCCCACTTTGGACAGGAAGTATACCACCACCGGAAGCTCGAACACAATGCCCGTAGCGAACGTCAGAAACGTGATGGTGGATATGTAGGAATTGATATTGATCTGGTTGTTAACGTGTGCGCTGACAGAATAGCTTCCCAGGAAGTTAATGGAAAGCGGTGCGATGAGATAATACCCGAACAATACCCCTGAGAAGAAAAGGAGCGACATGAAAAAGACCGCCCCGCGTGAATATTTCTTCTCCCTGGAATTAAGCGCTGGCCGGATAAACCTCCATATCTCCCAGGCTATGTAAGGGAAGGCTATGACCACCCCGGTGATAAATGAAACCCACATGTGCATGGTAAACTGACCTGCCATCGCCACACTGATGATATTGAATGAGAAATCCTCAATGCACAGGTCAACCCGGATCCGTTCCGCCAGGTAACACAGGAACCGGTAAGTGGGAAAGTCTTCGTTCCTGGGTCCGAAAATCACCTTATCAAATATGAAACCCTTGTTGACAAAGGCCACAACCCCTCCCACCACCACGGCGATGGCCGAGCGGACCAGATGCCACCGGAGCACCTCGAGGTGTCCCAGGAAGGTCATCTCTGATTTGGAATTTTTTTTCTTGAAGGGGTTCAAGCTCAACGGTGGTTGGTCGAAAGAAAGCCGGATCAGAGGATACCTTCGCGCAGCAGATCATGCAGGTGTACGAATCCCAGGAGCTTATCCTTATCGGCCACGAGCAGCTGTGTGATATTGGATTCCTTCATCACGCGCAGGGCATCGACAGCCAGCATGCCGGCTTCCACGGTACGTGGATTCCGGGTCATGATATCAGCCGCCCGTACACCCTCCAGGGACTTGCCCGATCCGAGCATGCGTCGCAGGTCACCGTCGGTAATGATGCCTGTGATCTTCCTGCGCTCGGCCACGGCTGCGGCACCCAGGCGTCCGGATGAGATCCGGTAAATGACTTCGGAGATGCCGTCCCCGGGCTTCACCACCGGGCAGTCGTTATTCGGATACAGATCCGATACCTTCAGGTAAAGCTTTTTGCCGAGCGAGCCTCCCGGATGGTACCTGGCAAAATCCTTCCGGGAAAAGCCCCGGTATTCAAGCAGGCATACGGCAAGGGTGTCCCCGATGGCCATCTGCGCCATGGTGCTGCTCGTAGGCGCCAGGTTCATCGGGCAGGCCTCCTCTTTCACGCTGGCGTCAAGCATGAGATCCGCATGGGTGGCGAGGTAGGATTTCGGATTTCCGGTGATGGCGATCAGCTTGTTGCCTGCTGATTTGATGAATGGAACCAACACCTTGATCTCAGGGGTATTCCCGCTGTTGGAAATACAAAGCACGACGTCCTTCTTCTGGATAATGCCCAGATCGCCATGGACGGCGTCCGCCGCATGCATGAATATGGCCGGGGTGCCGGTGCTGTTCATGGTGGCGACCATCTTCTGTGCCACCAAGGCACTCTTGCCGATTCCCGTGACCACCAGCCTGCCTTTGGAAAAATACATTACCTTTAGGCTTTCGACAAAACTTTTGCCAATTCGCTTTTTCAGTTGACGGACAGCATTCGCTTCAATGGTGAGCGTCTGATGCGCCAGGTCGATTATCTTTTTATCAGGGATCAAATTTTAATATATTTGATAAGCGGCATTGCCAATATATTATTTTGGCATATCTTAGCTTAGGAAGCAAAATTAATAATTGAATACCACCCAATGAGCAGTATTGACGTTGCTGAACGGAAAGTAAAGAAAGGCAAAAAAGCCAGGAGCGAGCAATCGAAGAAAGGCAGCGTACTCCAGCAGGGCCTCTTCAAGCATTTTGGCTATACCAGCTTCAAGGGCGAACAGGAGGAGATCATCCAGAACCTGATGGATGGCAAAGATACCTTCGTCATCATGCCCACAGGTGGCGGCAAATCCATGTGTTACCAGCTGCCTGCGCTGCTCATGAACGGAACGGCTATCGTGGTGTCGCCACTGATAGCGCTGATGAAAAACCAGGTGGATTCGATCCGCGGGTATAATTCCGAAGAAGGGGTTGCTCACTTTCTTAATTCATCCCTCACCAAGGCTGAAATCGCGACGGTAAAAAAGGACAGTAAGGCCGGGCGGACCAAGCTGCTTTATGTGGCACCCGAATCACTTACCAAGGAAGAGAATATTTCATTTCTGAGTTCCATCGACATCTCTTTCCTTGCCGTCGATGAAGCACATTGTATTTCCGAATGGGGACACGACTTCAGGCCGGAATACCGTCGACTGAGGCCCATCATCGAAACCATCGGCAGCGTACCGGTGATCGCCCTGACAGCCACCGCCACGGCCAAGGTGCAGGCTGACATCCAGAAGAACCTGAGCATCACGGATGCCACGGTATTCAAGGCCTCCTTTAACAGGCCTAACCTCTATTACGATGTACGGCCCAAGACCAATGTGCTGAAGGAAATCATCAGATATGTAAAGGCCAACACCGGGAAATCAGGTATCATTTACTGCCTCAGCAGGAAGAAGGTGGAGGAAGTGGCACAAACGCTTAAGGTAAACGGCATCAAGGCGCTGCCCTATCATGCCGGGCTCGAAGCCGGACTTCGTGCGAAAACACAGGACAAGTTCCTGATGGAGGAAATCGACGTCATTGTGGCTACGATCGCTTTCGGCATGGGCATCGACAAGCCTGATGTAAGGTTTGTCATTCACCACGATATTCCCAAATCACTGGAAGGCTATTACCAGGAGACAGGTAGATCCGGCCGTGACGGCAGGGAAGGCAAGTGCATTGCTTTTTACAGCTATAAGGACATCGAGAAGCTTGAAAAATTCATGAAAGGCAAGCCGGTGGCCGAACAGGAAATAGGAAAACAGTTGCTGCTGGAAACCGTGGCCTATGCCGAAACATCCATTTGCAGGCGCAAGATGCTGCTTCATTATTTCGGGGAGAAATACCAGGAGCCCAATTGCCATAACTGCGATAACTGCCTGCACCCTAAAAAGGAGGTGGAAGCTTCCGAGGAACTGAAGATGCTGCTGGAAACCATTCTCGCCATCAAGGAAAAGCACAACGCTGAGCATACCGTACATGTGATCACAGGAAACCACGAGAATGAAGTCAAGAAATACGGGCATGACAAGCTTGATGTTTTCGGCGACGGGGATGAACAGGATGCCAAGTTCTGGATGGCCCTCGTCAGACACGCATTACTCGAGCATCTCCTGATCAAGGATATCGATCATTACGGACTGCTAAAGGTTACCCCGAAAGGAAAAGAATACATTAAGAAGCCGAAAAAATTCCGGATCACGCTTGACCATGACTACGAAAACTCCGACGAGGAGGAAGATGAGGAATCAGGCGCGGTGGGAGGCGCCAGCGCGGCGGATCCGAACCTGTATTCCATGCTCAAGGACCTGCGAAAGAACCTGGCGAAAAGCAAAAACCTCCCGCCTTTCGTGATTTTTCAGGATCCCTCCCTGGAAGAAATGGCCATTCAGTACCCGGTAACCATCAGTGAACTGAAGAACATCACGGGTGTAGGGGGCGGAAAGGCCACCAAGTACGGCAAACCCTTCGTGGATTTGATTACCAGGTATGTCGAGGAAAACGAGATTGAAAGACCCATGGACCTCGTGGTGAAATCCGTGGTCAATAAATCCGGCCTTAAAGTCTATATCATCCAGAACATAGACCGGAAGCTTTCACTTGACGACCTTGCGGAGGCGAAAGGAATCACCCTGGGTGTCGTCATCACAGAAATCGAACGTATTGTAGCTTCGGGAACACGTATTGATATTAACTACTACCTGAATGAAGTGATCGATCCGGAACGCCAGAACGAGGTTTTTGAATATTTCAGGTCTGCCGAAACGGACAGCGTCAAAAAGGCCATGACCGAACTTGGGGAAGAAGAATATTCCGAGGATGAGATCAGGCTGATGCGGGTGAAGTTTATGAGCGAACTTGGTAACTGACCCTGATAATTCCCTGATATTTTCCTGGCTGTTTACTGAATGTTTTTCGAGTGCCTTTGTCCCATGTGCAACGCGTGACGGTAGCAGTGGCGGTCAATCGCACCACAAAGACACGAGAATTTTCAACACGATGTTTCTGGTTGTACGACTTAATACTGCTAAAAGATTTCAATCCAGATAATAACTCCCTTCCAAAATTCTGATCATATTTAACCTACATGGAAACAACGACACAGGCCGGCTCCGGCATCAGTGAGGCACTCAGACAACTGGGTATTGAAGACATCAATTCCGGCGCCTGCACGGGCACCCGCTGGGCGGATACCGGGGGCGACATGCTCGATTCCGTTTCCCCGGCTGACGGGAAGACCATTGCAAAGGTGAAGCAGGCTACAGCCGCGGATTATGACCGGATCGTTGACCAGGCCGGGACGGCGTTCCGGCAGTGGCGCATGATACCCGCCCCGCGGCGCGGGGAGATCGTCCGTCAAATGGGCGATGCCTTGCGGGAATACAAGGAACCGCTGGGCAGGCTGGTATCTTTCGAGATGGGGAAAGTCTACCAGGAAGGGCTCGGCGAGGTGCAGGAAATGATCGATATCTGCGATTTCGCCGTGGGACTGTCCCGGCAGCTGTACGGGCTTACCATGCACAGCGAACGGCCCATGCACCGGATGTACGAGCAGTGGCACCCACTGGGTATTGTGGGCGTGATCTCCGCGTTCAATTTCCCGGTGGCCGTGTGGAGCTGGAATGCCATGATTGCACTTGTGTGCGGCGACGTGGTCCTGTGGAAACCATCCAGCAAAACGCCCCTGTGTGCCATCGCGGTGCACCGCATCATTTCCCGCGTCCTTTCGGAAAACAAGGTTCCGGAAGGCGTATGTAACCTGGTGGTGGCAGGCTCGAAACATGTGGGTGATAACTTCCTTTCCGACCGGCGGGTGCCGCTGATCAGCGCAACAGGAAGCACCAGGGTAGGCCGCAGGGTGGCCACGCTGGTAGGGGAACGGCTGGGCCGCAGCCTGCTCGAACTCGGCGGGAACAACGCCATTATCATCAGCAGCCATGCCGACATGGAAATGGCCCTGCGTGCGGTCCTGTTTGGAGCCGTGGGTACGGCCGGGCAGCGTTGTACCTCCACGCGCAGGCTGATCATCGAAAAGAAGATCTTCGATACTTTTCGCGACAAGCTGGTGAAGGCCTACGGGACGATCCGGATCGGACACCCGCTCGACTCCGCCACGCTGGTGGGTCCGCTGATAGACCCCGGCGCCGTGCAGGGATTCAGAGACGCCATAGACAGGGTGAAGAAGGAAGATGGGAAAATACTCTGCGGCGGAGAAGTGCTTGAAGGACCTGGATACGAAAGCGGGTGCTATGTAACACCATGTGTCGCCGAGGTGAAGAAAAACCTCCCCATTGTGTGCGAGGAAACGTTTGCCCCGCTGCTTTATATCATGCCTTATGAATCACTGGAGGAAGCCATCGCACTGCAGAACGACGTTCCGCAGGGGCTTTCGTCCGCCATCTTTTCCACGCACATGCAGGAAACGGAAAAATTTCTGTCCCACGCGGGCAGTGACTGCGGTATTGCCAATGTGAACATTGGCACCAGCGGTGCGGAAATAGGCGGCGCATTCGGCGGGGAAAAGGAAACGGGTGGCGGCCGCGAGTCCGGGAGCGATGCCTGGAAAGTATATATGCGAAGGCAAACCAACACGATCAACTGGTCGAGTGACCTTCCGCTGGCACAGGGTATCCGGTTCGACGTTTAAACGGATCGGTTGCATAAAGAAGGCCGCCATACCGTACGGGTTTCACGGGTTGCTGGTTGACCAGGCTTCTGAATGGTGTCGATGGCGGTTGCGATTCAACACGCTGACATTCCGCAATACGTGCAAAACCGCCCCGGTCCGGTTATAACTTTATACTTTTGACCTTCATGCTTAAAATTGACATTCACACGCACATTCTGCCCAGGGACATTCCGGGGTGGAAGTCCAAGTTCGGCTACGGGGGGTTTATCACACTCGATCACCATAAGTCGTGCCGCGCCAGGATGCTGAAGGATGACGGCACATTCTTCCGGGAGATCGGGGACAACTGCTGGAGCCCGGAATCCCGGATGCGTGAATGTGAGACGCACAATGTGCATGTCCAGGTGCTGTCCACCGTGCCGGTGATGTTCAGCTATTGGGCCAAACCCCGGGACACGCTGGAGATCGCGAAATACCTGAATGACCACATCGCGGAAATCGTGCAGAAACACCCGAAACGATTCGTGGGACTGGGCACCGTGCCCATGCAGGATCCGGAGCTTGCGATCCGGGAACTCGAAAGGTGCCTCGAAATCGGCCTGCGGGGTGTGCAGATCGGATCGCATGTGGTAGACGACTGGAACCTCGGTTCCATTTCCCTGTTCCCGTTCTTCGAAGCCGCGGCCAAACTCAATGCCGCCGTGTTTGTCCACCCCTGGGATATGGCCGGCCAGGACAGGATGAACCGCTACTGGTTGCCCTGGCTGGTTGGCATGCCATCAGAGACCGCACTGGCCATCTGCAGCATGATATTCGGGGGGGTATTCGAAAAACTGCCGGAGCTGCGCGTAGCCTTTGCCCATGGGGGCGGCTCTTTTCCCGGAACCATCGGACGCATCGAACACGGATTCCATTGCCGACCCGACCTCGTGGCCATCCATAACAACATCAATCCCAAATCCTACCTGGGTCGCTTTTATGTGGATTCACTGGTGCACGATCCGCAGGCCCTGCAATACCTGATGGAAGTGATCGGTACGGACCGTATCGCTTTGGGTACCGACTACCCTTTTCCGCTTGGAGAGCTGGAACCCGGTAACCTCATTGAAAGCATGGAAATCAGCGATGAACTGAAGGAGCGCATGCTGAGTGGCACCGCACTCGAGTGGCTCGATGTGGAAAAGTCGCTTTTCACCTGAACCGCAGGCCTGATTCCTTCATACTTTATTACTGAACTTTGCGTTCCATCTCCATGGTGCGCCTTGTGTTGATATTTGTTTTTTGCCTGGTGGCCTGCTTCCCGGCAAGCAGCCAGCGAGGCTCGTCGGGCGGCGGCCAGAAGCAGGCTAATAGCACGGGCGCCGGCTTCGCGGTAGTGGAGCTTTTCACATCACAGGGATGCAGCAGCTGTCCTTCCGCTGATAAATTGCTGGCGGAAATTATCAGGGATGCAAAGGCCAAAGGGCGCAACATTTATGCCATGGCATTTCACGTCGATTACTGGAACAAACTCGGGTGGAAGGACCCGTACGGAAAACTGGCATTTACCAGAAGGCAAAACAATTATGTCAGCGCCCTTGGCGGGAAAGAAGTTTATACGCCGCAGGCATTTGTCAACGGAACCTTGTCCATGGTCGGCTCAGATCGCAAGCGGCTTTCCGCAGCCATCGACACGGCACTTGCCTACCTCCCCGCAGCCACTATTGAAGTAAGCCGGGACTCCATCCGGCGTGACACCCTTTTCATGAGTTATGATGCATCAGGGACCGACCCGAACCATTCCCTGGTCGCGGCACTGGTGGAACGTGGCATCCGGACCAACGTGGGCAAAGGCGAGAATGCCGGCATGACACTGCAACATGAAAATGTCGTTCGCCTTTTCCGCATCAGCCGCCTTGACAGCGCCAAAGGAGTGCTGGCTTTTCCGTTGCAAGGCATCGTCCCCGGAAAAGCATTCTCCCTATTTGCCTATATCCAGCAAAAGCAAACGAAGCGCATCCTCGCCGCTACCGGGCTGGCATTCTGACCTGTTCACCTTTCGTTCATTTTTCCTCGTGTGGAATCCCCCTCCACGCGGCATCTACTAATTGAAGGCCATTATAACAGGTCACCGGGATTAATCAAAAAGGAAATCCCGGCTGGCAACAGGACAGCATCATCCTGCAACAGATCCAACGGGCCTCGGAAACATGCAACCTGCCACGATATCACCGGTCATGGTTCGAAGAAATATCAAAACACCATAAGTTAAACAACGCCTGCCGCAAGCCGGTCTCAACGGTAAACGGGGCAAAAACCTATCATTATGAAAACAAGAAATGCTTACGTATTCGCACCGTTTGCCGTCATCATGGCAGGCATGGGAATGATCTCGACCTTCACCAGCCAACAGACTGACTCGGCAGCGCCGACCCGGGCCGACGTGGCCCCCGCCGTGGCAGCAGTTGAATCCGGTGAACCGAAGGGCTGTGTTTTCCAGACCCTGTTCGGGGAGCAGTCCAGTGACTCCGCATTCCGTTACAAGACCCCCGTACGCGCGCAAACCTCCACCGAAGACGGGCTGGCCTGGATCTCCAAGGCACAGCTGCGCAGCGGCGGCTGGGGCGCCGGTACCCACAGCAGGCAGGATGTCATGGATCCGCATGCCGTCAAGGCTGATCCCGCCACCACGGCCATGGTGGCCATGGCGCTGCTGCGTAGCGGCAATACACCCACCGCGGGCAAGTACGCAACCAACCTGGCGCTGGCAACTGACTATCTGCTGGATCAGGTGGAAAAATCAGGAGATGCGCCCAACATCACCGACCAGTCGGGTACACAACCCCAACGCAAGCTGGGAGGTAATATCGATGTGGTCATGACAAGCCAGTACCTCAGCAACCTGGTCGAATACCTGGAAAACAACCCTACGTTGAAAAGCAGGGTGAAACGAAACCTCGACAGATGCGTGGCCAAGATCCAGCAAAACATGAACCAGAACGGCAGCATGAAGGGTGCCGGATGGGCAGGCGTCCTGCAATCCTCCTTCGCAGCCAATGCGCTGGAGTCGGCCCGCACCAGGGGCGCCGAAGTGGACGAAAAGAAGCTGGACCAGGCGCGGTCATACCAGAAAGGTAACTATGATGCCGAATCGGAAACCATTGCCGTAGAGGAAGCTGCCGGTGTCATGCTGTATTCCATCAGCGGCACCGCGCGCTCCAGTGCCAGGGAAGCTCGCATCGCGAAGGAACGTATCCGCAAGGCAAAACGCGCGGGCAAACTCGAAGAAGCCGCAGAAATCTCCGTGGAAAACCTCCAGAAAGCCGGACTCAGCAAGGATGAAGCCATGCGATACGGCACGGCATACAGCCTGAACCAGGCGGCAAAGGTCCAGGCGCAACGCCGTGATGTGCTGAATGGCTTCGGCAGTGACGGCGGAGAAGAATTCCTGTCATACCTGCAAACCGGCGAAGGGCTGATTATGAGCAAGGACATCGAATGGAAAAAATGGTATGACAACATCAGTGGCCGCATGATGAAAATCCAGAATGCCGACGGCAGCTGGAACGGCCACCACTGCATCACCAGCCCGGTGTTCTGTACGGCCACGGCCCTGCTGATACTCTCCATAGACAATGACGTCAATCAGCTGATGGCCATGGGTGGAGAGGAATGATGCCTGTGCGACAAAAGGCAGGTGTGTGAATAAGGCAGGGTAAGACCACCGTCCGGGACGGTGGTTTTACCATTTCCGGGCAACGGGTTCTCCCATGCCGGAGCCCGCCCCTTCTGCGGACTCCGGGCTTTTACCGCAGGGGTCAAATCCGTATCTTTGCCTTGTGTCAGACACGCTCCACCACGAATGCGGGATCGCCCTGATCCGGCTGCTGAAGCCACTCTCCTACTACCATGAAAAATACGGTACCGCTCAGTACGGTATCCGCAAGCTGTACCTGCTTATGGAGAAGCAGCACAACCGCGGGCAGGACGGTGCCGGGGTGGTGAATATCAAGCTGGATACGGATCCGGGCGACGAATACATTTACCGGTACCGATCCATCCAGAAGAATGCCATTGCTCAGATCTTCAGGCATATCCAGTCCCATTTCGACAAGGTCGCCCACATGGACAAGCGACTGCTCGACAATCCCCACTGGCTGAAGAAGAACGTGCCCTATGCCGGGGAGCTGTTTTTGGGACACCTGCGATACGGCACCTTCGGGGGCAATTCCGTTGAGACATGCCACCCCTTCCTGCGCCAGAACAACTGGAAAACGCGTAACCTGGCGGTAGCAGGCAATTTTAACATGACCAACGTGGACGAGCTGTTCAACTACCTCGTCGCCCTGGGCCAGCATCCGAGGGAAAAATCGGATACGATTACGGTCATGGAAAATATAGGGCATTTCCTGGACGAGGAGATTGATGCCCTGTATTATCAATACAAGGAAAAAGGCATCAACAAGGAAAAAGCCACCGCACTGATTTCAGAGAACCTGGATGTGGCGCACATCCTGCGCCGGTCGTCACGCGACTGGGACGGCGGTTATGCCATGACGGGCATCATCGGTCATGGCGACGCATTCGTGTTGCGTGACCCTGCCGGCATCCGGCCTGCGTTCTTCTACCATGATGACGAAGTAGCCGTGGTGGCGAGTGAAAGACCGGTCATCCAGACGGTATTCAACGTTCCGGCAGATGAAATTGAAGAAGTGAAGCCGGGCCATGCGATCGTGGTCAAGAAAAATGGAAAGGTTATGGATGAGGAAATCAGGGAGCCGGTACGCAGACGCAGTTGCTCATTCGAGCGCATTTACTTTTCACGTGGCAGTGACGCCGAAATATACCGCGAACGGAAAGAGCTTGGACGCCTCCTCTGCCCTTCCGTGCTCGAGGCCGTTGATCACGATCTTGAAAACACCGTGTTCTCATTCATCCCCAATACGGCCGAAGTGGCTTTTTACGGCATGATTGAAGGCATGGCGGCGCACCTCCAGAAAATTAAAAAACAACGGATCCTGGACCTCGGCAACTCACCCGACACCGCCCAGCTTGACAAGATCCTGGCCATGAAGCCGAGGGTGGAGAAAATTGCCATCAAGGACATCAAGCTGCGTACATTCATCACCAACGATAACGACCGGGGTGACATGGTGGAACATGTATACGACATCACGTATGGTACCGTGCGCCCGGGGGTCGACAACCTGGTGGTTATCGACGACAGCATCGTCCGCGGCACCACGCTCAAGAATTCGATCATCCGGATGCTGGACCGCCTGTCACCCAAAAAAATTATCATCGTCTCCTCGGCGCCCCAGATCCGGTACCCCGACTGCTACGGGATCGACATGGCCAAGATCGGCGACCTGATCGCCTTCCGAGCTGCCGTTTCGCTGCTGGAATCGGAAAACAGTGAACAGTTGCTTGAAGAGGTACTGGCGCTCTGCATGGCCCAACTGGAAATGGGCATCAGTGAAATGAAAAATCATGTGAGGCGTGTTTACGAACCGTTTTCGGCAGACCAGATTTCCGCCAGGATTGCGGAACTGGTCAGGCCATCGGACTGCAGGGCCGAACTCCAGATTATCTACCAGAACCTGGACAACCTGCACCAGGCCTGCCCCGGCCATTTGGGCGACTGGTATTTTTCAGGGGACTACCCGACCCCCGGTGGCAACCGTGTGGTGAGCAGGGCTTTTGTGAACTTCATGCAGGGGCTGAACCAGCGAGCATACTGAGTCGACGAACGCCCATCACCCTTTCTTCCGGAAAAAACACTCCATACCCGACACATACAGGTCATCAAAAGAGGCGGTCTTGCCTTTAAAGCACGACGGGTAGGTCCATACAAGCGGCAGTCCGCTGCAGTCAACCTGCTCCCGGTACCGCAGGACCTCAAACCGGTCGCGAAACGAAGACCAAAGCTCCCGGAACATGGTGGGCGTCCATTCATTGAGCATCCCGTAGTTTATGGGCTCCTTATTGTTTTCCCTGCAATACCGGTCAAGTACCGCGGGTTCGAAAAGGAACTGGCAATAGGGGACGGAGATTGAATAATAGGCATGCAGGCCGTAAGGAGAAGCGTATATGGGGTTAAACACTGCCACCAGCAAGCCCCCGGGCCTGAGCACTCGGTGGATTTCAGCCAGCACGACATCCGGCTTATCGAAATGCTCAAAAGTGTTGTAGCAAAATACCAGGTCGAAACTGCAGTCATCAAACCCAAGGCGTGATGCGTCCATTTCATGAAAAGTCACACCCGCCTTGCGGGCGCGTTCATCGAACAACGCTGTACTGTTGTCGATAGCAGTTGCCTGCCATCCGCGCTCCCGGAGCTGGCCGCTTACCATGCCGTCACCGCAACCCAACTCAAGAGAGGAACCAGCGGTCATGTGACTGCCCATCATGCCGGCCAGCTCAAGGTAGCGCTCCCTCCCCCGCTTGAGCAGGCTTGCCGGATCGTATTGCATCCGCGGGGCCAGCGGGAAGGAATGCTGCAGCCGGCCCAGGTCCTTTTCGGAAAGCCAGCCGGGAGAGCCGGCTGCCCGTCGCCAGGCACGCCCGGCCTTCCTTATCCGCCAGGCATCGACAGCCTGGCGAACCGGTCGCTTGAGCGCGGGGGGTATAAGCCCCCGCAGATTTGATAGTACCTTGGACACCGGGAGACAAAGATAACGCAGCCTTCCCGTACCGGGGCGTTACTGTGGCCTGCTGGTGGTGGTCATCTCGACCGCGGGCTGCGGTTCCTCGCGGGGCGGCGCCTCGCGAATGGTCATCTCGTCGATCAGGTGCTGGGCCTTTCCGATCTTTTCGATCACCCAGAGCACATACCTGATATCCACATTGATGGTGCGCTTGTATACCGGGTCGAAGGCAATGTCGCCACTCATGGCTTCCCAGTTGCCATCAAAAGCCAGCCCGATTAGCTCTCCGTTGGCATTGAGCACCCCACTGCCTGAATTTCCTCCCGTGATGTCATTATTCGAGATGAAGCATGTTCGCAGCGTGCCGCCGGAGCCATACCGGCCAAAATCACGCTTCTTGTACAGCTCTTCATACACCGGGCGGATGGTGAACTCATGGTGTGAATTATCCATCTTTTCCATAACGCCGTCAATGGTGGTAAACCAGTCATAGTGTACCGCATCCATCGGGTCGTAGTCCTGAACCGATCCGTAGGACATGCGCATGGTGCTGTTGGCATCCGGGAAGAAACTGCGATCCGGGTGCATCTCGCGCAGGCCCTTGATGAACAAGCGGTTGTTCGCATTCAGCTTGTACTGGATTTCGCGCATCGCGCCCTGCAGCGAGGAACGGTAATAGTTCATGATGGAGGTGGCTGTATGATATGCCGGGTCCTTCTGCAGTTTCTTGAGGGATGGCTTATCAAGGAAGGCTTTAAGCCGCTCAGGTGTGGTGAATACCGACTTGTCAAAAACCCGTTTCGCGTACGCTTCGAAATCATTCTTGTATTTGGACTCTATTTCGCGGAATACAGGTGCCTGCATCTCCAGGGGGATGTCCCTGGCATACAATTCCAGCATGGCGGCAAACAGGTTCCGGTCTGTATCGAGATTGTAATTTTTAAAGTGCTCTTCCATCCCGGCATGCAGCGGGCCCGCAGCTTTCTGTATATCCTCGTCCGTGGCATCCTTGCCGGAAAGTACCTTTTCGAGCTTTGTTGCACCATAGGAAAATGAAAGAATTTCCGGGTGACGGAAGACGATCTCGCTAAGGTAAACGCGGGTCAGGAACAACTCACTCATTTCTTCATACGACTTTCTCAGGTTGGTGGTCACTGCACCGTACCGGGCCTTCCGGTCAGGGTCGGCGTTGACCCAGGCGTCGAACTTATCTTCCAGGTCACGCTTCTGGTCGCCTACCTTCATGCGCTTCAGCTGCTTCGACTGCCCGATGAAATACTTCCAGTAGTTGCTGATCCTGTTTTTCTTGCTCTGGTACTTGATCCGGACCTCGTCGTCAGCCTTCATATCGGCTTCTATGATCTCAAGCTTCTTTTCCCGTAGCCTGACGATGGCCGGGTTGGTCACATCGAGTGCCATTTTCACGCCCCCGGAAGTGAGGTACCGTTCCGTCCTGCCGGGAAAGCCCATGATCATGGTAAAGTCATCTTCCTCCACCCCGGCGATTGAAAGCGGAATGAAATGCCTGGCCTTCAGGGGTACATTTTCCTCGGAGTATTCAGCTGGCTTACCGTCTTTACCGGCATAAATGCGAAAAAGGCTGAAGTCGCCTGTATGGCGCGGCCACATCCAGTTGTCGGTATCACCGCCGTAGTTGCCTACCGACATGGAAGGCGCGCCTACCAGCCGTACGTCATTGTAGGTTTCGTATACAAAAAGGTAATACTCGTTGCCGCCGAACATGCTTTTGACACTGGCGGTATAGTCGTTGTCCTCGGTAGCCGCTTCTGTGATTTCCTTGAAAATACCAGGCAGGGACTGGCTGCGTTGTGATTCGGTAAGCGTGTCCGACAACTGTTCGTACACCTGTCCTGTGACATCTTCCATGCGAACCAGGAACCTGACGAACAACCCGGGATTGGGAAGTTCCGAATCGCGGTCTGCCGCCCAGAAGCCGTTGGTGAGGTAATCGTTTTCCGGTGAGCTGTGGGCCTGCACCTGGCCCAGGCCGCAGTGATGGTTCGTGATCATCAGTCCTTCCTCTGAAATGACCTGCCCGGTACAAAAACCGCCCATCGATACGATGGCATCCTTGATGCTTGACTGGTTGACGCTGTAAATCTGTTCTGCCGTGAGTTTGCATCCCAGCTTTTGCATGTCTGCCTCATTCAGCTTCTTGATCATATTCAGCAGCCACATGCCCTCGTCGGCGCGCACCTGGTGAAAGCTGCCCGCAGCGAGGAAAAGGGAAGCCAGTAAAATCCTGATTATCTTCTTCATTTTATGCATGTTATCTTAATGGTTTCAGACGCAAAGAAACTAATTTAAAGTGAATGCCCTTCGTTATTCCGGCACATTCACATTCTTATGTAGCCTTTGTTTTCCAGTATGTTACGACTGTTTTCGTGCGATGGCGACCAGGCCGTAAAGACTAATTGAAAACACATACTTTTGGTTATCACTAAATCAGATATTTATGAAACGTGTTACCGGCATCGGCGGGGTATTTTTCAAGTGCAAGGATCCTGACACCGTAAAATCCTGGTACAAGAAACACCTCGGGCTCGAAACGGATCAATACGGCACCAGCTTCGAATGGCGGAAGGCGGACAATCCTGATGAGAAGGGCTATACCGCATGGTCACCCATGAAGGAGGATACGGAATACTTCAAGCCGTCCAAAAGCCCGCTTATGATCAACTACCGCGTGGATAATCTCGAGGAGCTCGTCCGCGTGCTCAGGGAGGAAGGGGTGCAAGTTGTGGATGAGATCGAGACTTTCGAATACGGAAAATTCGTGCACATCATGGACCCGGAAGGAAACAAAATCGAATTGTGGGAACCGATCGACAGGGAATACGGGAAGATGCTTGGGGTGGTGACGAAGTGATATTCGTCAGTGCGAGGAGTCCCGACGTTCGTCGGGAAGTCGAGGCAATCTCACACTAGAAACACTTATTCAAGGGGCATGGACCTGATCCTGGGGAAACCGCTTCCCCCGACATATGTCGGGATCACGATGACGCTCACTATACTTTATACAACGGTACCGTGCTGCACGGCTCGCCGAACATAAGGCTTTTGACGACAGGCTGCAGCTTGTTGACCAGCGCCACGTAGGCCGGTGCCGGTACCTTTTCCCCGCAACCCTTGACCACTACGCGGCGATCCCGGTATGCTTCCGCATCGAGGCCTGCGACAGCCTCCAGGAACAGGGTTTCCTCGAGGGCTTCCGGTGTTCCCATGACCACGCATTCCGCAACCGGTGCCAGGTGGACTGCTGCCAGCATGAAGGCCCAGGTGGGTACGATGGCATCCGCGGTGCACGTCACGGCCACGAAGCAGCCCCGGTAGACGGACCAGTCGCAGTCCGCCAATTGCTGCCGGAAATCCTTTTCCTTAAGTACCAACCCCTCGTGAAGAAAGGAAGCCAGATCAAAAGTACTGCGCGTTCCAGGCCGGTAAAGCTGTGACAGGTCGAGCTGCACCAGCCCGCTCTCGTCTACCTTATTGACAATATCTTCCTTATGCATCACGGGTATATCTTGTCACCACATGCCAAGCTCAAGCCTTGCTTCTTCACTCATCATGCTCTTGTCCCAGGGTGGTTCGAAGGTGATCTCCACCTTTGCCTTGTTCACGTCCGGGATGTTGGCGATCTTCTGTTCCACTTCAAGCGGCAGTGATTCAGCCACCGGGCAAGCAGGTGAGGTCAGGGTCATCTGCACCCACACGTCATTCCCGTCGTCCACTTTTACCTCGTAGATCAGCCCCAGCTCGTAAATGTCAACAGGTATCTCCGGGTCATAACACGATTTCAGGACATCGATGACACGATCACGCAAGGACTTTACGGGCGCAGTGGCGCCACTGTCTTCTTCTTTTTGTTTCCTGTTTTCCTCTTCCATCATGTCAGGCCCCTCCGCCGGTGCTTTCAAATGCGATTGCATAGGTTTTCATTTGCCGGATCATGCTGGCCAGGCCGTTGGCGCGTGTCACGGCAATGTGTTGCCTTAATACAATGGCATCAATGAACCCCAGTTCAGCGGAAG
>JAHEKC010000073.1 GCA_024638565.1 Bacteroidota bacterium | reverse complement strand
GGGCAGGTTACCGTCCTGGATGTGGAGCTTAACCCGCTGCCCAGTGTAACACTTACGGGGCAGGTACTGGAAGCGGGCTCCATGAACCCCATTCCCAATGCCATGGTTCGCGTGGCGAACAGCCAGTTCCAGAACGATGTGTTGACGGATGCATCCGGGAATTTTTCGATTGCGCCGTTCTTCCCCGGCACATACGATATCATCGCAGGCAAGTGGGGATGGGTCACCGACTGCAACAACACCAATATCCCCGGGGCCGGTCCCATCCAGATTGTCCTCGACAAGGGGTATTATGACGATTTTATTTTTGACTTTAACTGGACGGTTTCCGGCATAAGCAACAACGACTGGGAGCGCGGAGATCCCATTGGGACATCCAGCATGGGTACGCCTGCCAACCCGGGTGACGACGTTCCGAATGACTGCGGCCCCCTTTGCTATGTAACTGATAATGGCGGGGGCGGTCCCTGGGACAACGATGTGGATGGCGGAAATACGGTGCTGACCTCACCGGTATTCGATGCGACCCTCTTCATGGATCCGGAAGTGCGGTACTACAGGTGGTTCGCGAATACCGGTAATAACGGCAGCGGCAGCCCGGACGACACCATGACCGTGAAACTGACGAACGGCACCAGTACGGTGACACTCGAGACGATTCTGCCGAATACGCCCGGGAACAGCACCTGGATCTCAAAAGTGTACAATATCAAAAGCGTCATTCCCCCTTCATCCACGATGCAATTGATCGTGGAGACGGCTGATTGGGGCCCGATATTCAATATTGTCGAAGGCGGGCTGGATCTTTTCGAAGTCAATTCCGCACCGCTTTCCACGCAGTCGCCTCCATCCCGGGAAGAGGTGATGACCGTTTACCCCAATCCGTCCAACCATGATTTCCGGCTGGTGCTGGGCGCCGGTGTGGAATGGAGCGAAGGCCGGATAGAGATCACAGACCTGGCCGGAAGGACAGTCCAGCGCCTTTCCCTTCGTTCCGGTACGGACCGCTATTCAGCAGGTGCCACACTTGCTGCCGGTGTTTATACGGCCGCGCTTATCCTTGACGGCACGCTTGCCGGCTCGGTACAGATTATAAAATCCAGGTAAGGAATTGCCGCAGCCTGGCCGCGTGAAACAAAAACAAGAGCCCCGGAATTTCCGGGGTTTTTTTTTGGCAAGTTCACCTAAATATCTAATTGCCGCAGTTTCCCTTTGCGGTTCTCAGCGCCTTGGCGTCGCTGCGTGAAACTAAAATTTCAGAAAAAAAGTTCTCGTAAAGTCGCAAAGCCCTAAGTATAAAAAGTGTCACTTCTTCATAGGTGAACGCTACTTCCCTGTCCAGGAAACAATCCCCTCCCCTGCCCCCGACCCCTGCAGGGGCGTGCCATCGCACACGTACCTGAGAAATTTATGCATGAAAACCAGCTTAACCGGTAATCTTTCTGACCTACCGGCTGCCACTGCTACTGTCCACCCTCAATCCCGATCCCGATAAACGTCGGGAGGACGGCGGGCGACTTCGGCTTGTAAAAAACGATTGACTACCTAAGGATGCCAAACGGAATCCCGGGAAAAAGCAACTTCACTTCCGTTCCGTCGCCATCTTGTACATGGACTCGCTGATGGACCGGTCGTCCCTGAAGTAGTATATCCCGCCCCAGTCATAAACAATCTTCATGTAGACTACCGACTTGTCGCCGTGTTTCACCGTGGCTTTCGTGATCCGCCGGTTTTTCTCCTCGATCTCCTCGAAGTGAACGGGCGCCTGTCCCCCGTCATACCCCTCTTCAGCTTTTCTTTCCTGGCTTCCGGCGGACATGCTGGCCTTGAGCAATTCGCGCTGCTGCTCCACGGCCTTCAGTTTGGCCTGCCTTCTGCGCTCTTCCTCGCTTTGTTCCATAGTTGCCGCCTGTCGCCTGCGCTCCGCATTCGCCGCCACGGCTTCTGCCGCCTTCCGGCGCTCCGCTTCCGCAGCCTCGGCTTCCGCCTTATTCCTTGCCTGTGCTTCCGATTCCAGGGCCTCTGCCTGCCGTCTTTTTTGCGCCTCAGCCTCGGCGGCTGCCGCCCGGCTTCTCTCTTCCTCCTCCATGCGCATGGCAGCTTCCTGCTTTTTGGCTTCCGCCGCCTCCGCGGCGGTCCTGGCACGCTCCTCTTCCGCCATCTTCGCCTGCAGCTCTTTTTCTTCGCGTGCGGTTTCGAGGGAGTCCTTGCGCGCCTTGGCAAGGGAGTCCTTCAGCGCCTTCTGTTCTGCCCTGGCATTGGCAAGTGAATCCTTTCTTGCCTGCTCGGCATTTTTCCGTTCTTCCTCGGCTTGCCTCGCCAGTTCTTCCTTCTTCTTTGCCAGTTCATCCTCTGCATCCTTTATGGCAGACTGGATCGATTTGGTATAATCCGTGTCGTAGAAGAAATCATCCATAACCCGGTTATACTGCCATTTTGAAACAGGCTGATTGAAGACGACGATATTGACCCCTTCATATTGCTCCATCAGGATCACATTAAAGTGAATCGGGTAAAAACCCTGTGCGGCCCTGTTAGACGGTACCCGTGTGTCAATCTGCACCTTCTTTGTGATGTATCCGGGCTTGGTGAAAGCGAGAATATAAGTGGAATTGAATTTCAAGTTGAACCTGAGCTTGGCAGCGCCTTCCACCTTATGCTTTTCTCCCGTCGTCTGGTTTTCCAGCTGCACACCTGACTGGTCAAAATTCCCTCCGGAAATCTTGAGGTTGGCGGTGACAGCAAGGGATTGTTGTGCCATGGCCCGCCCCGTGCCTGCAAGGCATGTGGCCACCATAATGACAAAAAAACATGACGTCTTTATGTACGGATGAAGAAACATTGAAAATCGGGACGCCGTGGGGACGGCTGGCCCGTTTTTGGTTATTTTGCACAAAGTTAATGGTAAAAAGAGGAAGCATGATCCTGTCGCCGGTCCGGCCCTTCACCCGTCATATCTGCATCCTGCTTGCGGGTATCGGGTTGATGACCGCCATGCCGGTTGCCGGTCAGGGTATTTCCATGAAAGAGACGATCAGTTACATTAACGGCAAGTTCGAATCAGGCCATTCCATTGACGTTATCCGGGGCGTGGTAATAGCCATTTACAAGGAGAAGGGTGATGTGGTCCGGGAGGACCAGGTTTCCGCTGGTGATCTGGATACCAGCCACATGGCCTATGACGGCCAGGCACGTATATTCTCAATCGACTGCAAGGGTGCGCCATCGCGAAAGTGCGTGACCCGTGACCTGCCCATGTTAGACGTTTATCGCAGCTATGCCCGGATCAGCTGGCCGGCCACCCTCGATGCCAGGAGCGTATCCGGCCTGCGCAAGGCGTTTACCCACCTGGTGCTGCTGGTAACGGACAGGAAATATGAAAGCAGCGAACCGTTCGAGTAAATGAAATTGAAAACCTACCGACCCGCATTTTTCTGCCTGGCATGCATGCTGGCTTCCTGGCAATGGGCTGTCGCGCAGAAGCCGGACGCTGATGCGTTGTATGTAAAAGGGAAATCCGCTTACAACAATGCGCAATATGAGGAAGCCATTTCGTTGTTCACACGTGTACTGGGCATGGATTCATCACATGTGAATGCATACCTTCAACGCGGTTTTTGCCATGGTATGTTAAAGGACTACCAGTCGGCCATCGCCGACTACACGAATGTCATTGCACTTCAACCTGATCATAAATGGGCTTACGTATCGCGTGGCAGCGCCTGGAACAAGAAAGAGGAATACGGTAAGGCCATCGCGGATTTCAATCATGCGCTTGAACTGGATCCGGAGGATGCGGAAACGTATAATAACAGGGGCTTCGCGAAAAAATCACTCGGCGACAAGGATGGAGCCTGTGCGGACTGGATTCGATCTAAAAAACTCGGCAATGCTGAAGCCAAAATCATCCTGAAAAATAACAGATGCAAATAGTGAAACGGATTGTGATATGAAGAATACACTTGCCTTTCTTGCCGTATGCCTGGTCCTGTGTTTATGCCGGCATGCATACGGGCAGGACCCGGTAAACTACGCCGATTGCCTGAAACAGACCAGTACCATGTACGGCACACCGTGTGCGCAGTGCCCGGTCGACGAAAAGACCATGCGGGTATATTTTACAAACACGTGTGACGAATCCATCGAAGTGACGCTGGCCATGAAGGATGATATCAGGAAGCGTGTCAGGATATTCAAAAACCGGTCACTGGCTCCCAGCGACAGCATTTCAGGATATATATGCGACGGCAATGCACGGTTTTATTACTGGGCACGCAAAGCGGGGGATAAAAGTGTGGAGCTGCCCACGGACAAGGAGATCATGGAATATTACGGGAAGCGGGACTACTAGCCGGCCAACCCCGGAAGGTCATTCATCGCCATCTGAAGGAATGCTGGTCCATGGGCTGAACTCCAGCCCGGCCAGGAACGCGATTGAACTGGTGCGGATAGCGCCATCGCGGGTATCCGCCAGGCCTACTGACAGGCGGGTGGTGAAAAGGAGGCCTACCCATTCATTCAGCGCATAACCAAGCCCTGCGCCGGCTACCAGCCCGTAATCTTTTTTACTGTAAGCGCTTGTCAGGTCAGTCTCCGTGCCCACATAGTTCGACTGCGGGTCAGTAAAGTTCAGCTGCTCGAGCAGCCGCCCGTAATAGCCTCCCGCATCTGCAAAGAATGCCAGCCGCTGCCTGGACTTGAATCTCACCATAAGGGGAATCACCAGGTAGTCGAAGTTGGATTTGCCGTGCAGCTTTTCAAGTGGCTGGTTTTCGAGGCGGAATTCAAAGGAAGAGCCTTTCCGTTCCATTCCGAACCCGGTCACGACACTCACAAAATGATTTACCCGGAACGCCAGGGCAACACCATAAGCATACCCCTGCCGGGACCCGTGCTCAAACTGGGGACTCAGGTCGGCATTCCTGAGCCAGGCGGTGGTGAGCCCGCCTTCCGCCACGAGGGTAAGGCTTGCCGGCTGGCCATGTGCCGGAACCGCAAAAAGAAATATAAATGCCGCGGGAACCAGCCGCAGGGCCAGCATGCCCCAATGACATGATTTTTTATTTACCAGTTTGCTGTCGGTTTTCATGTTGCCGAAACCCAGTTTCATTCTACCTGAATGGAAATGACCGGGAGCCGCTGTTCCGCTCCGTTTGCATCCAGGTATACGGCGTTTTTCATGATAAAGGCGTCCCCGGTTGAACATTTGTCAATAGCGCGCCTGGCCAGGATGGGAATGCCCCCTTCCTCCCCGGTGCCATATCCCTTGGTTTGCAACGGATTTCTCGTGAATACACTGATGTCAAACCGGTGCAGCGTATACACCATGCCGTCGTCACATGATACCTTCACGGGCGACTTGTCCGCCCATGCCCCCAGGTCAGCTACCGTCATCGTTGTCTGAACGGAGTCCATCCAGGGACGGCAGGCGTCAGGAACGGGAGCTGCCTCCTGGGCTGTTGCCGTTTGGCCGGCAGCGATCAGTGCGACAAAGGCAAGGCAGGATGCCATGGGGGAAACGGGAAAAAATTTCATCAGGTTCATTTAAGAGATATTTTCTCGGGGAATTTTTTCAGGATATCCTTCACCGCATCACGGTGAACGGTAAAGCTCATCATCTTAAGCTTGAGAAAATCTTCATGCATGTAATAATACCCCGGCGCGCTTTCATTGTTATGGCCCCCGCTGCCCGAATCCTTTACCAGGTACCACATGCCATTATCGCGTTGCGCAAATCCAACCAGGTGCATGGCGTGATCGTCGGTTGTGCTCTTATTGCTGAATCGGAACTGGCGGGCATGCGCGTCGATGTATTCGGATGGGATATCATAGCTGGGTACCATCATGACCCCGCGTTGCAGGTCAATTCCGCTTTCTGAAACATCCCCGCCAATGGCCAGCGTGTACCCGTTCCTGAGGGCCCCGCGTACCGCCTCCACGAAGATATCCAGCGGTACATTGTGGTAATCATCGGAATGCCACCAGTTGTCCGGTACCACGTATTCAGACCGGGTCCAGTAAGGCTTTTCAAGAAGGGACATGAAGTCCACGTAATCAGCTGGGCGCAGGCCTGTCGCCTCGTCAAGGTACGCGCGGGGCGTTATACTTTTACCCTTGTGGGATACCATTACAGGCGGCGCACCTATATGGTGGTTCATGATGGATCGTATCGTTTCAGCCACTTCCGTTTCATTCCAGGCATTGTTCCGGCTGACCGAAGCCAGGTATTGCTCCATTTCATCGAACATGGCATTATGGTCATGATACGGCTGTCCCGGTTTAATGCCGTTGTAAGCCTCCAGGGGTACGATTCCGTACTTGTCCATCATGCGCATGACGGCATTGGTCTCGGAACCCTGTCCGAACGCGGATTTTCCGCGCGTGCGGACATATTCACGGGCTTTTTCGACGTATTCCCAATACACGGTATACAATTCACTGAGGCGGATGTCCCGGCCTGTCTGGCGCTTGATCTCAGATTCGTAGAACGAGGTCGTGGAGAAACACCAGCACGTCCCGGCCTGGCCCTGCGATTCCGGTTTTTCCGCTTCATGCACCTTAAACTCATCCGGGGATCCGGGAATGTCCATGCCGCTGAAGTCCATGTAAAACCGCAGCTTTTTTTTCTCCGGGGAGCCGTGAAACGCCTCATTGGCTTTCTTGAGGTCCTCGTAGAACGTATTCTTCCTTTCTTTCATCACGCCTGTATTCCGCATGTCCTGAGCGGCGGCGGCCAGCGGGAGCATGCACACGGCCAGGCTTGTCCTTAAATAATTCATGAGATGGTCGTTTTAACAAAAATAAACAACGGCAAATAAAAACGCCCCGCAAGCGGGGCGTCAGTTATACCGGTCTAAAGGAAATAATCGCTATTGCCTCCGGGGTTCATAGTTGATGACGTTGTCCCCGTCATGCTTCCCAGAGTATATGTGAATCTTGGTTGCGGGCTTACTCTCCGTGTAGGAATCATCGCCTTCATCCATGGAACCGTAATCCCCGTCTTCATCTCCTTCCAGCGTGACAGTCTGCTGGTTCTGGTCCTCAAGCAATTCCTCATCGCCCCAGTCACCGGAATCGTCTCCCCAGTCGTCACCCGTGTCATCGCCCCAATCGTCGTTCGTCTCTTCAGTCGTTTCCTCCTGTGTGGTACTCGTATTTTGTGCCCATGCCGCCTGTCCACCCAGGACAAAAAGCATGAAGAACAACATAGCACTAAGCGTTTTAAGCATTTTCATCTTTCAGAATAAGATTAAATTCGATTAGGCACTTCCGGAACCACTGTTCCGATTTTCAAAGGTAGCAATTATTGTTCCAAACATGAAACAACCCTCCCGCCGGGGAAAATCACATATTGATGTTTGGCAGGTCCATCCCCGGATACTTAGATTTGTACCTGATGATCAGGCTGGAAAACATCCATAAGTCCTACTTGATGGGCTCCAACCGGCTCCATGTGCTAAAAGGTATAGACCTGGAGATCGGCAAAGGGGAATTTGTGTCCATTATGGGCGCTTCCGGGTCGGGTAAAAGCACGCTGCTCAATATCCTGGGCATCCTGGATGCCTATGACAATGGCCATTACCAGTTGAACGGCACTACCATAAAGGGGTTAAGTGAAACTAAATCAGCCTATTACAGGAACCAGTATATCGGCTTTGTATTTCAGTCATTTAACCTCATTCCCTTCAAAACCGCCGTGGAGAACGTAGCCCTGCCGCTTTACTACCAGGGCATCAAGCGCAGGAAGCGGAACAAGATGGCGCTGGACTTCCTGGAGCGGATGGGTCTCAAGGAATGGGCTGCCCATACGCCGCGGGAACTTTCGGGCGGGCAGCAGCAACGGGTGGCCATCGCCAGGGCGCTGATCGCACAACCGAAGATCATCCTTGCCGACGAGCCTACCGGCGCCCTCGATTCGCAGACCTCGAAGGATGTAATGGCCATCCTGGAAGAGGTTAACCGCTCGGGGATCACGGTTATCATCGTCACACACGAAAACGACATTGCCGCGATGACCCAAAGGGTG
This sequence comes from Bacteroidota bacterium, assembly GCA_024638565.1. Taxonomy (GTDB): domain Bacteria; phylum Bacteroidota; class Bacteroidia; order AKYH767-A; family OLB10; genus JAHEKC01. The sequence goes on along the minus strand of JAHEKC010000073.1, from coordinate 7,465 downwards.
ATCCGGTTAAATGACGGCCTTATCGTACCGGGGCATACAGAAAAAGTGGGAAGGAACTGACCATGTTCGATATCGACAAGTGGCAGGAAATTTTCAGTACGATTCGCAAGAACCGTTTGCGCACGTTCCTGACCGCCTTCAGCGTGGCCTGGGGTATCTTCATGCTTATCATCCTGCTGGGTGCCGGCAAGGGCCTGGAAAACGGAGTGGAACAGCAGTTCGCGCAGGATGCCAAAAACAGTGTGTGGCTGGGCAGCGGGATGACGAGCATCCCCTACAAGGGACACCGGCCCGGCCGGCCCATTGAACTGAAGCTGGAGGATTACGAGATGATAGGTGCCATGCCGGAGGTGGAGCACATCACCGCCTCCATGCGGGGACGGCAGCAGCGAACACTTTCATATAAAAAGGAATCGGGCACATACCTCACCCGCCCCTGCATGCCCGACCACTGGATTCTCGAGAATATCCAGCATATCGACGGGCGCTTTATCAATGAAAACGACATCAGGGAATACCGGAAGGTGGCTGTGATGGGGTTGCCCGTGCGCGATGCGCTGTTCGGGAAGGAAGAGGCGTTGGGAAAATACATCCAGGTGGATGGCATCCCCTACAAGGTGATCGGAGTTTTCGACGATGTGAATGAGCGTGACGAAAACAGGATATATATTCCGCTGTCCACCGCACAGCGCGCATACAATGGACAGAATAAGCTGGGCACCATCTGGTTCATCCCGCGCAATAAGGACGCACGCTCCTCGGGGCTGCTGATGCAGCAGATCAAAGCGCGCCTGGCGGATAAGTACCAGTTCGACATCAAGGATGAGAAGGCCATGTGGTCGTGGAATGCCACGGAAGAATACGTGCGTATCATGGGGGTGATGACCGGCATCCGCGTCTTTGTATGGATTATCGGGATCGGGACCATTATCGCCGGCATTGTCGGCATCAGCAACATCATGATGATTGTCGTCAAGGAACGGACCAAGGAGATCGGGATCCGCAAGGCCATGGGTGCCACCCCTGCCTCCGTGGTGGGCATGATCCTCCAGGAGTCGGTTTATATCACCACGGTGGCGGGATACGTGGGGATGGTCCTGGGTGTGCTGGTGCTGGAAACGGTCCCGGACTACATCCCGGAATCGCCGTTCTTCAGGCACCCGGAGGTGGATTTCAGGGTAGCCATTTCCGCTACCCTCCTGCTCATCTTCGCCGGCAGCCTGGCAGGCCTCGTGCCGGCGCTGAATGCCGCGCGCATCAAACCGGTGGTGGCGCTGCGTGATGAATAATATGGGAAAGTCAATACTCGGATAAAAACTATACCTGGTAACGAATTAACATCATGTTCGACTCCGACCGCTGGTACGAGATCTATACCACCCTTCGCAAGAATCCCCTGCGTACGGCCATGACCGCCTTTGGCGTGTTCTGGGGCATATTCATGCTGGTGATCATGCTGGGCTCCGGAAACGGTTTGCGCAACGGGGTAAACCAGGACTTCACGGGAATCACGACCAACAGTTTTTTCGTGTGGGCACAGCGGACATCGAAACCCTACATGGGCATGCAGCCCGGGCGCCGGTTCAACTACAACAACGACGACTCAAAGGCGCTTCAGACCATCCCGGAACTGGCGGTGGTCTCCCCCCGCAACCAGCTGGGCGGGTACCGCAATGTCAATACGGTGGTGCGGGGCGACAAGAACGGCGCGTTCGATATCATGGGCGATTACCCGCAATATGCCAGGATCGAACCGCGGAACATGACCGCGGGAAGGTTTATCAACACGTTTGATATAAGTGAAAAGCGAAAGGTGGTAGTCATCGGCGAACGGGTTCGCAAGGTGCTGTTTGAAGCCGATGAAGATCCCATCAACGAGTATATTGTCATTAACGGGATATACTTCAAGGTGATCGGGGTCTTCAGGCCGGCCGGCTCCGGCGAGGAAAGCGAAGAGCACTCGAATACGATCCACGTGCCGTTTACCACGTTCCAGCATGCATTCAACTACGGCAACGTGGTGGGCTTTTACGCCATCACCTCGCAAGATCACATTCCCGCCTCGGAAGCGGAAGAGAAAGTAATCGCGCTGCTCAAGCAGCGCCATAAGATCTCGCCGGACGACCACCAGGCCATCGGCCACTGGAACATGGAAAAGGAGTTCCGCAAGATCCAGGGGCTGTTCCTGGGTATCAGTATGCTTGTCTGGATTGTGGGAACAGGCACACTCCTGGCGGGTGTCATCGGCGTAAGCAACATTATGCTCATCGTGGTCAAGGAGCGTACCAAGGAAATCGGCATCCGCCGGGCTATCGGCGCGCCTCCGGCGAGTATTGTCACCCAGATCATCCTGGAATCCGTCATCCTCACTTCGGTGGCGGGCTATTTCGGGCTGGTGCTGGGAGTGGGATTGCTTGAAGCCGTGTCCAATGCCATCGGCACCGGTGCGGGCATGTTCCGGAACCCGGAGGTCGACATCAACGTGGCCATGAAGGCATTGCTTATCCTGATCTGTTCCGGCGTCCTGGCAGGCCTGATGCCGGCACACCGTGCATTGCAGGTGAACACTGCTGAAGCACTGCGGGGGGACTGAACGATCGGGCAATAGAGATGAGTGATTAATGCAGGCAGGCGTCAGTTCAGGAATATTGCCGGGCTGCATTCAGTCCATCACCAACATGATTACCTAAACACTCGATAACTGAAATATGAATTTTAAAAAAATCCTTAGAATCACACTGGGCCTGGCTGTGCTGGGCATTTTCGTGTTCACCATTTACTACCTGTACGCCAAGAGCCAGAAGAAACCTGTCGTGTACGAAACGGAAACGCCGTTCTATACCGACATCGTGCGGAAAACCGTGGCCACGGGCGCCGTGGTGCCGAGAAAGGAGATTGCCATCAAATCCAAGGTATCTGGAATCATAGAAAAAATCTACTTGGAAGCCGGTAACCATATTAAGCGCGGCGATGTCATTGCAAAGGTCAAGATCATCCCGGACATGGTCATCCTCAACAATGCTGAAAGCAGGCTCAACAGGGCGCAAATTGGTTTCGACAATGCCAAAACGGATTTTGACCGGAACAGCAACCTGTCGGCCGACGGGGTAATTTCAAAAGCCGAGTTCCAGCAATACGAGCTGGCGTTCCGGAATGCGAAGGAAGAACTGGAAACAGCGGAAAATAACCTGCAGCTGATCAAGGAAGGCGCCAGCAAACGGACCGGCCAGGCCTCCAACACGCTGGTACGCTCCACCATATCTGGCATGGTGCTGGACGTTCCCGTCAAGGAGGGTAACTCGGTAATTGAAAGCAACACGTTCAATGAAGGCACCACCATCGCCTCCGTGGCCGATATGGGAGAAATGATATTCGAGGGCAAGATTGACGAGTCGGAAGTAGGCAAGCTGCACGAAGGCATGGACCTGATCCTCACCATAGGCGCCATTGAACAGAACGATTTTCCAGCGAAGCTGGAGTACATCGCCCCGAAAGGGGTGACGGAAAACGGCGCCATCCAGTTCCAGATCCGGGCGGCCGTCACCCTAGACACGAGTCACTTTATCCGCGCTGGTTACAGTGCCAATGCGGATATCATCCTGCAAAAGCGCGACAGCGTCATGGCCATCAAGGAAGGGCTGATCTCCTTCAGCGGGGACACGCCGTATGTTGAGGTGGAAATAAGCCCGCAGGAATTCGAGAAGCGGGAGATCAAAACCGGCCTTTCGGACGGGATCAATATCGAAGTGCTCGATGGCGTGGGCGAAGAGGACAAGCTCAAGGCAGGCAAGCTGGAGCAACAGGAAAGCTCTTCATCCTGATCGCGGTTGCGCGTACCAGGAGGCTGAACGTATTCTGACGGTGTCAGACTGATTTTCATTCATTTCAATACCTGGTCGAACGCCGGTTTTTCGCTGCGGCGCGATGGCCTCCTCCCTCCTGAATTTGTTACCTTGCGGGGAAACAGGGACATGCGTTCTAAAAATCAAAACCTGAAGCGGGGCGGACACGGGATTCTTACGGCCGATGGCAAGCCGTTCGATGTTCCGGTGAAAGGCTCTGTCGGATTGCTTGCACTGGGGTACCGCGGCCTGATGGCCTGGCGGGCACGCAGGATCGAGGAAGGTTATGAACCGAAGAAAAAAGATGGCGGGAAGTAAGAAAAAGGTACTGCTCATCGGCTGGGATGCGGCCGACTGGAAGATTATCCACCCGCTGATGGACCAGGGCCTGATGCCGCACCTTGCCGGCATGACGGAAAAAGGCATATCCGGAAACCTGGAAACCCTGGACCCTCCCCTATCCCCCATGCTCTGGACCTCCATCGCCACGGGTGTCCGCCCGTATAAGCATGGCATCACAGGTTTCACCGAGGTGACCGCGGACGGCAAGGGCCTGCGGCCGGTCACACTGAAGAACCGAAGAAAAAAAGCGATATGGAACATGCTCTCCGATCATGGATACAAGACCCATGTTGTGGGCTGGTGGCCCAGCCACCCCGCCGAGGCGGTGAATGGCATCATGATCAGCAATTTTTACCAGCGTGCGGGGAGACCGATCACGGAACCCTGGGAAATGAAAAAGGGAACCGTGTACCCGGAAGACAGGGCGGAGCAGTTCGCCGCCATGCGGATCCATCCCGGCGAGCTGACGGAAAATCATATGGCCGCCTTCGTGCCCAAGTATGGAAAGGTGGACCAGGAAAAAGAACGCGGACTGCAAACCCTTGCACGAATCCTTGCGGATAACAGCAGCATTCATGCGGCGGCTACCTATATCCTGGAATACGAGGATTGGGACTTCATGGCAGTGTACTATGACGGGATCGATCACTTCAACCATGCCTTTATGCGGTTTCATCCGCCGCGCCGGGAACATATCGACAAGCGCATGTACGAGATCTACAAGGATGTGGTCACGGCAGGCTACCGGTATCATGACATGATGCTGGGCCGCCTGCTCAACCTGGCCGGCCCGGATACCACCGTCATGCTCATTTCCGATCACGGTTTTCACCAGGACCACATGCGGAAACATAAGCTGCTGAAAGATTTGGCAGGTCCCGCCGACGAACACAGCCGTTACGGCGTCATCTGTGCGCAGGGACCCGGCATTCGCCGCGACGACCTGCTTTACGGCGCAGGTATACTCGACATCACTCCCACCCTCCTGAATATTTACGGCTTACCGGTAGGCAGGGATATGGACGGCTCCCCGCTGGCATTGCATGAAACACCGCTGCCGGTCAAATCCATACCCACATGGGATGAAGGGGATGCGCGCATCCATGGCCAGGCAGACACCATGGACGAAATGGACCGGGACGCCCTGCAGCAGCTGGTTGACCTGGGATATATCGAGGATCCGGGCAAGGATGAGGAGGCGGCAGCTAAAAAAACCACCATGGAAAACCAGTATTTCCTGGCCAGGTCCTACCTCGATGGCAGGAAATATGAGGAAGCCCGGTCCGCATTCGCGGGATTGTTCGCTGAAAAACCCTGGGAGCGGCGATTCGTCCAGGGTTTGATTTCATGCCTGATGAAACAACAGCATTTCAACCGTGCAGAAAAGGCAATTGAAACTTACCGGCAGGCAGCCCTGAAGCGCCAGGACGAACTGGCCGCGGAGGCGGAAAAGAAGGAGAAGGAATACACGCGTGTAGATCCGGGCCCGTCAGCGGACCTGATGCGCGCCTCGCTGTTCATGTCGCAGCAAAGGGCCGATGACGCCCTGCCGCTGCTGCAGCCACATGCCCAATCAGGGCTGGCCCACGGCAAGCTGCACCTGCGCATCGGCAATTGCATGACGATGAAACAGGATTGGAAACAGGCCGCGGTCGCATTCCGGGAGGAATTAAAATATAATTTCGACGAACCAGAGGCGCATCACGGGCTGGGATACGTCAGGTTGCGGGAAGGCAAACCTTCAGAAGCTGTGGAACATTTCCTGGATGCCACCGGGCTGCGTTTTCAATACCCTGTGGCACATTACCACCTGGGCGAGGCGTTGTATAAACTGGAAGACTGGGAAAACGCGCTTCGCGCCTACCGGGTGGCGCTGGCCATGCAGCCCGGCATGAACAAATCACGCATGCGCATTATCCGCATCCTGGAAGAAAAGCTGGAGCGTCCCGACGAAGCGGCCCCCTACCGGGAAATGATTTCAGATCCGGGCATGGAGACCGTCTACGTGGTCACCGGCCTGCCCCGCTCCGGGACTTCCATGGTAATGCGCATGCTCGAACAGGGCGGGCTCGGACTCTATGCGGACAGGGAACGCTCGGCCGATACGGACAACCCGCACGGGTACTACGAACACCTTTCCGTCACGCGGCTGGCTAAGGACAGCCGCTGGATCGGCGAGGCGGCCGGCAAAGCCCTCAAGGTAGTCAGTCCCCTGCTGCCTTACCTGCCGCCGCGCTACCGGTACAAGGTAATCCTGGTGGAGCGGCCCCTCGACCAGGTGATGCAGTCCCAGCAGGTCATGCTGCGTAACCGCGGAAAGTCAAAATCGATTTCCTATTCCATGCGTGTCATGGATTCATACCGGAAGGTACAGCAGCAGGCTGAAGACTGGTTCAGCAGGTATGCGCAGCTGGTGGAAGTGCTCAGGCTGCCTTACGAGGAGGTGGTGGCAAATCCGCACGCCGCTGCAACAAGGATCCGGGAATTTACAGGTCTTCCACTGGATACCGAAAACATGCAGCGGGCAGTTGACCCCACGTTACACCGTAACAAATCGGCTCCCCGGCAAAGCTCGCCGGCCTGAATGTTAAAAAATTGCCAAAAAAGGGTGTTTTTCGTGTTAAATATTTTATAGGTTTGTCTTTAAGATCCACTCATTAAAACTCAATCATATGAAGGTAAAAAAGTACTATGACCAGCAAAATGACCGGCTTTCAGGTAAACTCCTTTCCTATGCGGGAATGTCAGGCGCATTCCTTGCTGCCGTGGCTGCCCCGGCGGAAGGCCAGGTCGTTTATACGGATGTCGATCCCGATACCGTGATCATGGGCAGCACCTACGACATTGACATGAATAACGACCTGTCGCCTGATTATACCCTGTCCCAGTTCGTGCAAACCGGCGGCAATATCGGTGCGAAGTTCGCTGCCCCGTCGGCTGCCATCTCCAATGAAGTGATGGGATCAGTGGGTTCAATAAGCTATTACTATCCCAGCAAGTTGTCAGCTGGTGCTCCCATCGACTCCGCGGGCAACTGGCTGACCATCGCCAACGCGCCCGGTTACGAGCCTTCACTCGTGTTTGCCTATGCGGGCGGTGGTGTGTACGGCAACTGGAATGCGGAAGACGGGTATGTAGGCGTCCGTTTCAACGTGGGTGGCAACCAGCATTATGGCTGGGTGGAACTGTACGTGGATACGAACGGCACTTCCATCACCCTGAAGAGCTTTGCATACGAGATGACGCCCAATACGGCCATCATCGCCGGTGATACGGGTGTG
>JAHEKC010000072.1 GCA_024638565.1 Bacteroidota bacterium | reverse complement strand
CAAGGATAAGCTTGGCCGCCTGCGTGTCGCGGCCGCCGTGGGGGTAACGCCCGATATCCTTGACCGCGTATCCGCATTGGTGGATGTGGGCGTTGACGCCATCGTGATCGACACCGCGCATGGACATTCAAAGGGCGTGATCAGCGCCCTGAAGGCCGTCAAGAAGAAATTCCCGAAGATCGAGACCGTGGTGGGCAACGTGGGTACCGCCGAAGGCGCACGCGCCCTGGCACGCGCCGGTGCCGATGCCGTGAAGGTGGGGATCGGGCCGGGGTCCATATGCACCACCCGCATCGTGGCGGGCGTGGGGGTACCGCAGCTGTCGGCCGTCTATGAGGTGGCACGCGCACTGAAGAGCGCCCGCATCCCCGTGATCGCTGACGGCGGCATCCGGTTCACGGGCGACATCCCGAAAGCCATTGCCGCCGGCGCCCATTGCGTCATGGCCGGCTCCATGTTCGCGGGCGTGGAAGAGTCGCCCGGCGAAACGATCATTTATGAAGGGCGTAAATTCAAGACCATCCGCGGGATGGGAAGCATCGAAGCCATGAAGGAAGGATCCAAGGACAGGTATTTCCAGGATGCAGAGGACGATATCCGCAAGCTGGTGCCGGAAGGCATCGTGGGCCGCGTGCCCTATAAAGGCACGGTGGCCGAGGAGATGTACCAGATCATCGGCGGGCTGCGGGCCAGCATGGGCTATTGCGGTGCAAAGAACATCAAGGCCCTGCAGGGCGCCCGGTTCATCAGGATCACCATGAGCGGCATGCGCGAAAGCCATCCGCACGATGTGACCATCACCAAGGAAGCGCCGAACTATCATCGCTGAATTGGTTCAGGGTTCAGGGTTTGGGCCAAATCAAACTAACTTTGAACTTCCCCGCCCGACTGAATGACCCTGTCGTTCGGGCGGGGAACATTGAACTTTGAACTTTGGATATTCCCCCTCCACCCCCCGTTGTAGAGTCATTCGAACGCACCGGGCGCCTAATGGGTACGCGCTTCCGCCTCATGATCGATCATGCAGACGCGGAAGCAGCCGGCAGCCTGCTGGACAGGGCTGTCCTCGAAATCCGGCGGCTGGAGGCGCTGCTGACTGAATTTTCTGATTCATCCGTAACGGCGCAGCTCAACAGGCTGGCTGGCATAAAACCCGTTGCGGTGCCAGCCGAGGTTTACAGCCTCCTGGAACGATGCGTTGAACTGTCCGCGCTGACACAGGGCGCATTCGATATTACCATCGGCCCCCTGAAGGACCTTTACCGGTTCGACAGGGGATCCTTTCGCCCCCCGCCGGTGAAGACGCTTCGCAATGTCCTGTCCCGTACCGGGTACAGACACATCCGGCTGCTCGGGAACGGAAAGGTAATGCTGGAAAGACCCGGCATGCGCCTGAGCTTCGCCTCCTGCGGTAAGGGCCTGGCAGCCGACAGCGCACGCCGTATCCTGCAATCGGCAGGGGTGCCATCAGGGGCAGTGGATGCCAGCGGCGACCTGACCACGTGGGGCCGTGCCCGGCGCATCGCCATCGCCAACCCGCGCGACCCGGAACAGCCGCTGTATTACCTGCCACTTGCGAACGGTTCGGTGGCTACTTCCGGTGATTACGAGCAGCATTATATATACCGGGGAAAGCGATACTCGCATAACATCAATCCGCGCACGGGACAGCCGCTGACGGGGATCAGCAGCGTGACCGTTACCGGGCCGCGTGCCGAGTTGTGCGATGCACTCGCTACCGCGGTGTATACGATGGGCGCCAACGCGGGCATCCACCTGCTGAACCAGCTGCCGGGCGTACACGGAATAGTGATCGACGATAAGCATCAAATATGTTGCTCTGATGACATTGACCTGCAGGCTGCATAAAACGTCCCTTGCCCTGCTGATGGCTGTGCCGTTATTGTCAGGTACGGGATGCCGCACTACCGGTGAATCCGCGCGGCTACAAGAACATAATACATTCTCGGATGAAAGCCTGCCTGACGGCAGCCAGGAAGCCTATTTCCAGTCGGTCCGCGAAGCGGCACCCATGCCGGGACTGATCCGCGGCAGCGGGGGCTGCGGTTGTAATTGATATGAAACAAGCATCTCATGCCACATTCAATTAATGCAATGAAGTTTCAATACCTGTACACGCGGCTGTAAGCAGCAATACCAATAACCCGATCACCTAATCACCCAACCCTGAACAAACGCACCATACTCGCCGGCATGCTGGCCGCTTCGCTGGCGGCGAAGGCACAGCAGCCGGATTCCGTATTCGAGCGCAGGACACTGGACCGCACCAGGGTAACGGCCTTATTTTCCCTTTACCTCCAGGACGGCGATCATTCGGCTGTCACCGGTGGAAAGGGTACGGAACGGCTGACCGTCTATGGTACCGATGTACAGCTAACACATACCACACCGTCGCGGCACCAGCTTAAATTCGGGCTGGGCGGTGACCTTGTCAGTTCCGCCTCCACCGACAGGATCGATATGGTGGTATCCTCAGCCTCGCGTCTCGACCTGAGGGCCCATGCCCGGGCCGCGTATGTACGAAACCTGCCGGCAGTAAACAGCAAGCTGGAAGCGGGTACCGGTTTGTCCACCGAATCCGACTACATGTCCCTGCCTTTTTACCTTTCATTCGAAAAGAAGCTGCACGATTACGAACAAAAAATAAGGGTGACAGGAAGGGCCTCTTTCGACGACCTGCGCTGGGGCAGGTACACACATGGCTTCTTCAACCCGCAAAAGCTCGTCTACCCTTCTGAACTCAGGTACCGCGACTGGTACGACACTTACCTGCGCCGGACTTACCAGCTCAGCGCCGGCTGGTCGCGCCGGTTAGGCAGCCGGTTCACCGCCGGCCTTTACCCCGGGATTATTTACCAGGAAGGCCTACTGGCCACGCCCTTCCACCGGGTATACTTCCAGGACGACTCCGTGCGCGTGGAACGGTTCCCCGGCACGAGGCACCGTTTTCCCCTGCGCATCCGGGGCGCATGGCAGATGGGATCCCGTTCGATGCTGAGCGCGGAGTACTTGTACTATACTGACGATTTCGGCATTCGGGCGCATGGGATCGAAGCAGGCTTGCCTTTCCGGACTTCACCCGGAATGCTGTGGATGCCATTCGTGAGGCTCTATCGACAGGAGGCGTCACGGTATTTCCGGACATCAGGCATGCATGACCCCGCATCGGTATACTACACATCCGATTACGACTTTTCGGATTTTGAAAGTGTCAAGGCCGGTGTCGCCCTTCGCCTTGACCCCGCTGCCGGCCCTGCGGCCACCATCAGGTATGCATGGTACCAACGATCAGATGGCCTGGCAGCCCATATCATTTCACTCCAGATGATGTGGCCCGGCACGGACCGGTAAGCGGAAGGCCTGGCCTTCGCCCCATACGCCATTTATCTTTTACATTGCAGGATCATGAAGACCCTGTACATCGTCCGGCACAGCATGGCGGCCCAACAGGAACCGCGGACGAGCGATCATGACCGGCCCCTCAACAGCCGCGGCATATCAGATGCACAGCTCATGGGCAGGGTGCTCGCGGAAGCAGGCGCAAAGCCGGGAATGATCGTGAGTAGTACGGCCAGGCGTGCTGTTTCCACCGCCATGGTCCTGGCACCGGAACTGGATGTACAGCATGTCCGGCATGACGCCAGGCTGTATCCCGGAACCGTCGGTGACTGGATGGAGGTAATCCATGGCTTGCCCGCGTCACTTCATGAAGCCATGCTCGTGGGACACAATCCGGGCGTTGAATCCCTGATCTTTCACTTGTCAGGCCGTACACCTGCGGGGGTGCCCACCTCCTGTGTCGCAGCATTCACCTCTGGCGGGACCTGGGCTGACATGTCGACGAAAGATTCCCAACTCCTTTACGTGGATTGGCCGGATCGGCATCGTCCGCCGGATCATGATATTTGAAATTAAACCGAATAGATGGCGGAGACCGGCAACAGGGCCGCTTCCATGGTTCACCGCTCCCGCATCGAGAAACAATTGAATAAACAGGTGCAAGGCCGGCATAAAACAAAAGATAAAATTGCTGACCCGGAAATTTGCTGCCATTGATGCGGGCTCCAACGCCCTGCGGCTGCTGTTCATGAATGTGCATGACAGTGACCCGCCGGTGTTCGAAAAAGCCTCGCTGGTGCGCGTGCCCGTCAGGCTGGGCGCCGATGCCTTTACGACCGGCCGGATCTCGAAGCAATGTCAGCAACTGCTTATCGAATCCATGCACGGCTTCCGGCACCTGATGGCCGCCCACGGGGTGACCGGCCACAGGGCATGTGCCACATCCGCGATGCGCGAGGCGGAGAACGGCGAAGCCGTGCGCGACCGGGTACAGCGCGAAACAGGTATCGACCTTCGTATCATCACGGGCAGGCAGGAAGCCGGCATCATCCTTGCGAACGGGGTGACCCGGCAAATCGAGCCTTCCCTGACCACCATCTATGCCGATGTAGGCGGGGGAAGCTGTGAACTCACATTGTTCAGCCGCCATGAGCTGAAGATGAGCGAAAGCTTCCGCATTGGCACGGTGCGCATGCTGGCCGCCGGACGTGATGACTCCGAGTGGCAGCGGATGAAACAATGGGTGCGCGATGCCGCCTCGAGCGAACCGCCTTCCTTCGTGACCGGCTCAGGCGGAAATATCAACAAGCTGTTCAAGCTGGTGCGGCAACAGCAACCCGGCCACAAGCGCCTGCAGGAAGAAGAGCTGGTGGAGGCTCACCAGTCGCTCGCACGGCTTTCCGTTGCGGAACGCATGGTACACTTCAGCCTGAATCCGGATCGGGCCGATGTCATCGTACCCGCGGCGGAGATATACCTGGCCCTCCTGCGGTGGAGCGGCTGCACGGAAATTTTCGTTCCGAAGGCAGGGCTGGCGGACGGCATGTGCCGTGAGATGTACCGGGAGTTTAAGGCAAATACGGACAGTATCGACTAGTTCGTCGGACGCTATATGGTTGCGTCCCTTGTTTCGGTACCCGGTATACGGCAATTGGCTGGAACCGCGGTTCACCAGGAAAATCTACGTTGATTGTACCGGGCTCCGTATACCCATAAACGATTTAAGCAACGAACCATGCCCGTCCGACCGATTGACACGGCCACTAGGGCGGGCCAGCGTACCACGTAACCTGTAAACGCCTACCTTTGCGACCCTTCAGCAACATATGAACGTACGCAACATAGCCATCATAGCCCATGTCGACCACGGCAAAACCACGCTGGTGGACAAGATTCTGCAGCAAGTAAGGCTGTTCAGGGAGCACCAGGAAATGGGCGAGCTTATTCTCGATTCCAACGAGCTGGAACGGGAGCGGGGCATCACCATCCTCTCCAAAAACGTTTCGGTAAGGTATAACAATGTTAAGATCAACATCATCGATACGCCGGGGCACTCCGACTTCGGCGGCGAGGTGGAACGCGTCCTGAACATGGCCGATGGCGTACTCCTGCTCGTCGATGCCTTCGAAGGCCCCATGCCGCAGACACGGTTCGTCCTGCAGAAAGCCATCGAGCTGGGCCTGCGGCCGGTCGTCGTGATCAACAAGGTCGACAAGCCCAACTGCAACCCGGACGAGGCGAATGACAAGGTATTCGACCTGATGTTTTCCCTCGATGCCACGGAAGAGCAGCTCGACTACCCAGTGGTATTCGGATCATCCAAGGAGGGCTGGATGGGTTCCGACTGGAAAACGCCGGCACCTGATGTATCGTACCTGCTGGATATCATCCTGGAGCATATCCCCCCGCCGAAGCCAAACCCGGGCACCCTGCAATTGCAGATCAGTTCACTGGACTATTCATCGTACATGGGACGCATTGCGGTGGGGCGTGTGTCTCGCGGCAGCCTGCGCGCCGGCGACAATGTATGCGTGGTGCGACGGGACGGAACGGTGCTGCGTTCGAATGTAAAGGAGCTGTACCTGTTCGAGGGGCTCGGCAAGGAGAAAACGAAGGATCCGGTAGCGGCCGGTGAGATCGTGGCCGTTTTCGGGCTGGAAGCGTTTGATATCGGTGATACGGTGGCGGATGCCGAACAACCCGAGGCCATGAAACCCATAGCCATGGATGAGCCCACCATGAGCATGCTGTTCACCATCAACAACTCCCCATTCTTCGGCAAGGAAGGAAAGTTCGTGACGTCCCGGCACCTGCGGGACAGGCTGCTGAAGGAAACGGAAAAAAACCTGGCCCTGCGTGTGGAAGATACGGACAGCCCCGAGAAGCTGCTGGTGTTCGGCAGGGGCATCCTGCACCTGGCCATCCTGGTGGAAACCATGCGTCGCGAAGGCTATGAAATGCAGCTCGGCCAGCCACGCGTGGTGATAAAGGAAGTGGACGGCTACAAGCATGAACCCGTGGAGTCCCTGCATGTGAGCGTCCCCGAGGAGTTCTCCGGGAAGGTCATCGAAATCGTAACGCAACGCAAGGGCGACATCGTCCATATCGACAAGAAGGGCGACCGGGTAAACCTCGAGTTCCGGATCACCTCGCGGGGACTCATCGGCCTCAACAACCCCCTGCTGACCGCCACGGAAGGTGAAGCCGTGATCTCCCACCGTTTCTCAGGCTTTGAACCCTGGAAAGGAGAAATCCAGACACGGCGTCGAGGCGCGCTGGTGGCCATGGAAGCGGGAACCAGCATGGCCTATGCCATCGACAAGCTGCAGGACCGCGGCCGTTTCTTCGTCGACCCCAACGTAGCGGTTTACGAAGGCCAGGTCGTGGGTGAAAGCACGCGGTATGATGACCTCGTGGTCAACCTGACAAAGACCAAGAAGCTGTCGAACGTGCGCGCATCCGGTGCGGACGAAAAAGCGGCCATTGCCCCTGCCGTCGCATTTAGTCTCGAGGAAGCCATGGAATATATCGGACCCGATGAATATGTGGAAGTGACGCCAAAAGCCGTGCGCCTGCGCAAGATCCTGCTCAAGGAGCATGAACGGAAACGCAGCTCGAAGGAGACGGTATAGTTAATAATTTAAAGTTTGTAGTTTCGAGTACTGTACGCAAGTCGCAGTTCAATAGTTGTCGAGGGATGGAAGTTGAATGTTGAGCCAGTCTGAAATCCGCAACCATCTGCTTTCAATTATCCCCATTGTAATTTTTCCCGACTATGCATATGCCAGGCAACCCGGTCAGGTCATATAATTACCTGGCTGATCACTGAATACCGATCACTGATTGCTATCTAACTGTCACTGATTTTGGAAACCATCGAGACCCCCCGCCTGCTTCTCCGCAAGTTCACGCTCGACGACGCCGAGGCGGCGCTGGAGATGAACAGCGACCCGAAAGTGATGGCGTTCATCCCGTGGGAAACGAAGCCCACGCTTGAAAGCATCAAGACCCTGATCAGGGACCATACCCTCGCCGACTACGAAAAGCACGGCTTCGGCCGGCATGCCGTGGTGCATAAGGCGGACAACCGGTTCATCGGGTTCACCGGCCTGAAATTCGATTCGCAGTTTGGCGAAGTGGATGTGGGATTCAGGTTCCTCAGCGCTTACTGGGGTAAGGGCCTGGCGTACGAGGCCACGGTGCCGACCATGGAATATGGATTTGGCCCGCTGGGCCTGGAACGCATCGTGGCAGGCGTGGTACCCGGCAACAATCGTTCTATAAAGCTTTTGGAAAGACTGGGACTCCGGTATGAAAAGGATACCAAGGTGGATGGTGAGAAGATCCTTTACTATTCCATCAGCAAGCCGGGTCAAATAAAATAATCTAATCATGAGAAAGGATGTATGGGACAAGAAGGTAGAAGCCTATGGCAAACTGGTCGCGAAAGCGGGACTGGAGCGCAAGGGAAAAACGGTGCCCTACACTTCCGCCAACGGGTACATGTTCTCCATGGTCAACAAGGATGGCGAGATGGGCATCCGGATGTCAAAGGAATCAGGAAAGAAGTTCATGGACAAGCACAAGGCCACGATATTCAAATCCCACGGCGCCACCATGCGGGATTATGTCAGGATTCCGGATAAGCTGCTGAAGAACCAGCGCCTCATCGTATCGGCATTGAAGGAAGGTCACAAACACGTCATGTCCCTGGAATCGAAATAAAGGACGCATGGAACCCAGGGCAGGCGAAAGGAAAATACCGTGGCTGGTGCTTACCGGGTGGGCATTTCTCATCCATGTTATCCTGATCGCGCTGAGTTTTGCAGAGGTATTCCTGTATGCCTCCCTGTTCGAACCGGGGCATGAACCCGCGTTCTACGAACAGCATGCACAACAGTCGGCGCCAATCATTTCGATCGTCTTCGGCATTTTATTCTTCCTGGTCTTCGCGCGGAAGCTCGCCAGGAAACGACCCGGCATCAAACTGAAAGTGGGGCTCTGGCTGGCGGTGATCTATATCGTCATTGATCTGCTCATCCTGGCTGTGGCGGGTACAGGGCCCTCTGCGAACCTGTGGATTGTTGGTGTTTCATTCCTCACCAAGCTGGGGGCATCGCTTACCGGGGCCATGTCGGTAAAAAACGGCTAACGCTGAATGGCCCGCCGCCGGTAGCCGTATCATGGCATATGGACAGGTGGCTTGATCCGTCCCCGTGTCCCTGATATCCGGAAAGCATGCCCCTTATACATCCGCGGCGCACGGGCATCCCTGGGGATGTTTTGAAATGGGCTATACTTGTGAATGGTTGAATGTCCCGGCTTGCAAATGATTCGATTCCTCATCCTCCTGACTTGCCTGGCTGCCCCGGCCAGGGCGCAATGGCTCCCGATACCGTCGGGCACGAACCTGGAACTGGTGGATATTGATTTTCCAACCGATTCCGTTGGATTCATTGCAGGCGAGCAGGGTGTCGTGCTGAGGACGAATGACAGGGGAAACAGCTGGCAGGTTATTCACCAAAGCCCAGCATTGCATTTTGTGAGTGTTTCGTTTATTGATGAAGCGACAGGGTTTGCAGCCAGCGGCGATGTCTACAAGACAACTGACGGCGGCATTTCCTGGGTCAAGAACCTGGACGACTCGCTGGATGTGGTCATCGACGTGTATTTCGTGAATGATACGCTGGGTTTTGCCGGTACGGAGACAGGGCTCTACCGGACCACCAACGGCGGTCAGAGCTGGAACAAGCCCGTCACCACGGGAAGCTATTCCTGCATTCACTTCGTTAGTCCGACCACAGGATACTTCACGGGAGGCCCGTCACCCGGCGATCCCCTCTACCGGACCATGGACGGAGGATCGGGCTTCCAGGCCATAACGAACGGTTTCCTGAGTATCAAGGAGGCCAATCACTTCCTCAATGATTCCGTGGGTTTTCTATGCGGCTGGTACAATCCAACGCTTGTGAAAACCACGGACGGCGGCATGTCCTGGAGCCAGCTCGATTCAGTAAACTGGCCGCAATGCTGGGATGTATACTTCCACGATGAGGCTCATGGATATTATGTCGACAACAGCGGCGGTACCTATAAAATTAATTATACGGCCAACGGCGGAACAAGCTGGGTCACCCAGCTGACCGGGCAAAACAACTGGCTTCACGAATTGTACTTTGCGGATTCACTCACCGGCTTTGCCGTGGGCGACGCCGGTACGATTTACAGGACGACAAACGGCGGGCTGGGAACCGGTGAAATCCATGCGGCAAGCCCTGAATTATTCCCCAATCCGACCACCGGGTTTTTAACGATGGACCTGACACGATTTCCGCAGGGTAAGTACGAAATCAGTTTGTATACCATTACCGGGAAAATCGTTGCCACGTACCATTCAGACCCTGGGCCCCTGGCCGTTGACCTGGGTTTTCTAGAATCCGGTGTTTACCTGGTTGTGATTACCGCGGACGACCTAACCAGGTATCATGCCCGGGTACTCGTTATGTAACGATCCCCCCTATCCCTTTTGCGTTTCGTCATGCCCGTCCCGGAACTCCAGGAGATCCCCGGGCTGGCAATCCAGCACCTTGCAGATCGCATCCAGCGTGGAAAACCGGATGGCTTTTGCTTTCCCCGTTTTCAGTATGGACAGGTTGGACATGGTCACCCCTACCCGTGCTGAAAGCTCGGTAAGGCTCATCTTGCGTTTCGCAAGCATGACGTCCAGGTTCACGATCACCGGCATGACCTAAACTGTCAGGTCCTTGTCGCGCTGCAGCTCGAGCCCGGTGGTGAAAATGTGGGCCAGCACCCACAGGAATAACGCTGCGCCAAGCAGGTACCCATATTCGGGAACATCGCTCCGCACACGTACATGAGCGAATTCCACGTTCCTCGCCAGGTAATAATAAGCCGCATGCATATAGGCCACGATAAAAACCCAGAACGCCACCAGGCCGTAGGCCAGGTGCTTGAGCAGCCTGATATTCGTTTCACTGAATACATCGCCGTTCTTCACGTTCACGATGAATTTTCTGAACTTCCAGACCATATAGCCCATTAGCGCTACCACCACCAGCAGGACCAACCCTATCCTGCCGGTAATGAATGCCGGTGTATCGAAGATGTGAATGCGGGCAGAAGCTTCAACCAGCTCCACCTGCATTTCCACGCCGTTGAGGATTAACACCCCCTTGTCGAGTATGTCGACCTTGGCCGGAAACTCGGTATGCAACTGCATATTGCCCCGTAAAGAATCTGTCGCCACCATAATGTTGAAGACGATGACCCCAACACTGACGAGGACGAGCATGCCCAAAATGAAATTGGTGAACCAGTAGATGAGACGGATGCTGAAAGGAGGTTTCTTGTTCATTGTTGTACAGGTTAAGATACAAATATACTGTTTTTAGATATATATTTATCGTTACTCAATATTTTTTTGATGTTATTCATGTGAAGGTATATACCTTTTATTGCTGGTCCACAGGCCCGTGCGCGGGAATCCTGAGTACTTTTGCCTGTCGCCCCGGTTATTGTATTCCTATGATCCCGCATTCCAATTCGCTTTCCATTGTTCGCATCCTGGTCATGGCTGTGCTGTTGCGCGGCCCGGAACTATATGCACAGTCTCTCAGCCCCTGTGCCTATGGCAAACCCTTGCATGTGGTCGTGCTGGGTTCGTCGACCGCGGCAGGCGCCGGCCCCTCCCACCCCGACAGTACATGGGTCAACAAGTACCGCAATTACCTGCAGGCCATACACCCGGCAAGCCAGGTCACCAACCTGGCCATCGGGGGTACCACCACCTACCATATCATGCCTGACTGGTATATCGCACCGCCCAACCGCCCGGCTACCAATCCCAATAACAACGTCACGCAGGCCGTCACGCTGGGTGCTGATGGCATTATCGTGAACATGCCTTCGAACGATGCGGGTAATTCCTTCGGTGTGGGTGAGCAAATGGCAAACTTTACGACCATAAGCCAGCATGCAGACAGTGCCGGTATCGCGGTCTGGATATGCACCACGCAACCGCGTAACTTCAGTGCGTCACAAAAGGCCATCCAGGTGGCGGTGCGGGATTCCATATTCGCCACATTCGGCATGTTCGCCATCGATTTCTGGAATGGCATCGCTGACAGTACAGATGGCATCCTGCCATTCTTTGATTCTGGCGACGGTGTCCACCTTAATGATGCCGGGCATGCCTTGCTGGTGAGCAGGGTCATCGCCGAAAATATTCCAGAAGTCCTGTCGGACACCCTGCCTTTTACGGATCATGCCATGGTGCGGCTTTACGCCGATGGCATCCCGTTGTGTGGAGACAGCAACACAGCTATCCACGCCGTGGTGGTTAATGCCGGCCTGGCCGCCACCGCACCCGCCGATGTCGTATTTGCGATCGATGACCAAAGTAACATGTGGGATACCACGCTCACCGGTACCGGCGCGCTGTCCGCATGCACCGCGGACACCGTAACACTTCTTGTCAACACTTATGACGGCGCCAGCCTGCAGGTGCATGCGTACCTGGATGCGGCGGATTCCATCAAGGCGAACGATACGTCGCAGGTGATCGGCATCTACACCACCGGCCATCCATCGATCACCGTCACCAACGACACCGTCTGTACCGGTGACAGCGCGCTGCTGGCTGCCATGACCACACAGCCCGGGGACACGGTCGCATGGTATGACGCCGCAGCGGGGGGCAACCTGCTGGGGTTCGGTCCCTCCTTCGCCACGGGCAGCCTTACCGCCGGCCTGACCCGGTATGCCGAGGCCGTGCGCGGCCCGCTGCATTTCCGCAAAAGCCTTTTGACAACCACCGCCACCACCACGAACTGGAACGGCATCATGTTCGACATCTCGGCCATCGACTCGCTGGTTATCGACAGCCTGGACATGAAACTGAACTCCACGGGCCTGCAGGCCATCACCGCCTGGCAACGCTCCGGCAGCCACGCGGGATTCGAGAATGACTCCCTGGCCTGGAACCTGTGGGATACCCTTTTCGTGCAGGCAACCACTGCAGGGGAATTCGTGTCCCTGGACCTCCCGGATGCAGCGCTGGCGGCAGGCGACACGCTGGGCGTATACCTGCACCTGCAGGATGCCGGCTCCACGCTTTCCTACCAGGCCCTTCCGAATCCCATCGTGACTGCGGATGCGCGGATACGTGTACACAGCGGCAGCGGCATCGCACATACATTCGGACAGGTATACACACCCAGGAATTTCAGCGGTACGGTCTATTACCACTACGGCTTCAATGCCGGGGGTGATTGTGTATCGCCACGCAAACCCGTGCATGCCCTCCTGTCCGAACCGGCGGTCGACCTCGGCGCTGATACCATGTTGCTCCTGTCGCAGCTGCTTGCACTGAATGCGGGGCCCGGCTATGCCTCCTACCTCTGGAGCACGGGCGATACAGCCATGCAGGTGGTGATCGATACCACCGGCAACGGTGCCGGCACACAGGCCATCTGGGTCGTGGTTACGGATGTGTTCGGCTGCACGGGCACGGACACGATCATGGTTACGTTCAGCCCCCAGACCGGCACGAGGCCCGACCGGGAGGCTGCCGTCTCCGTTTACCCCAACCCCACGGACGGCATGCTCATGCTATCAGGACCCCCTTACATGAACGGATTTCTGTCCGTGTATGACCAGGCGGGAAGGCTGCTGTACAGCAGGATTGCCATCCCGGGCGGAATCGACCTCACACACCTCGGACCCGGCGCTTACCTGCTGCAAATTGAAGGGCGCTGGCCTTTCAGGCGGATAGTCCTCATCCGCTGACACGCCAACGGCCTGTAAACCGGCTCCCGCCTTTATTGTTATTTTCGTATACACATGAGAACGTCGTGCATGACATGGTTGGCGGCCCTGACACTTGCCCTGTCCATGGGTCCCGCCTTCGGCCAGGTGAACTGGTCGTGGCTTGCCGGCGGCGGCGGCGACTCTGTTTCCATTCCCGGACAGTTCGAAGTTTACAACGAGGTCATGTCGGCCGACCTCGACGATAACGGTCATCTCTACATCACCGGAACCATCGCACCCCCTGCCACCATTGGCGGTACCAGCCTGCCTTTGTATGGACACAATGACATTTTCGTGGCACGCTACGACCCTGCCGGCAACCTCATATGGGCAAGATCCGCCGGCGGCAACGCTTCCATCACCACCTCGAACCAGGAATTCGGTAAGGCTATATCCGTTGGAACGGACGGTAGCGCCTATATCGCGGGGGTCACATACAACGCCGCGCAGTTTGGCAACATATCGGTCAACGCAGAACCGGACCCGGACGGATCATTTTATATCGCTAAAGTTTCACCCGCGGGCGATTTCCAGTGGGTACGCGACGGGGAGGCATCAGATATCAGCGAATTCGATCCGAACTTTTCGGTTTTCGCCGATGACTTTGACAATGTATACCTGGCCGCCTATACGCTGAACCTGAAATGGCTGATCGACACTTTCTATGCGCCACCCGAGATCGCATTGTATATCACACAACTTGACACGGCCGGCAACGTCAATTGGAATTACTTTACAAAGACCGGCATCACCGTTACCCTCGGTTCCGGCTATAACAATGTGGACCTTACGGCCGATGGCGCGGGAAACGTCATATACACTGCCAGCAGGCCGAGGCTGTACCAGCCATCCCCATCCTCGAATGTCTATTACCCCAACCTGCTGCTCGGCAAGGTCGACATAAACGGCAATATGATCTGGGAAAAGGAATTCGGCGACATTATGCTCGATACGTGGAACGGCTGGGCCACTTCCGTTGCTACCTCGCCGAACGGTGACATTTATGTGGGCGGCTACTATTTAAAGGATTTCATCCTCGACCCGGCCGTAACCGCCACCGCGGGCGGGTTTATCTGCCGGTTCGACAGCCAGGGCAATGTAATAAAGGCGCATGCCATCCCGGGCAATTCAAAAGTGGCCGATGTCACCGGGGTCGAATGGACCCCTTCCGGCCTCATGGTATCGGGTAATTTCTTTGACGTGACGGATTTCGGCGGCGTCCAGTTGTCGCCCCTCTCGCCCCCGCTTTTCGACATGTTCGTCGCCACCTATGACACGTTGCTTAGCCTTCAGCAGGTCACCGCCTATGGTTACTCGCGGCACGACCGTTTGCGCACATCCAGTGCCAACACGGCGGGCCACTATGCCGTGGCGGGATCATATACCGACAGCCTGTCCATGGACAACCATTTCATCATGCCCGGCTACGTGGGGCCAGCGGCACATGCCTTCCTGTTCGCCGCGGCTTCCGGAACGGGGACCGGCTTATCGTCTCCGCACCCGGTACCGGAAATATCCGTATTCCCGAATCCCGCCTGCGATTTCATTAATGTGGAGGTTAGCACGCAAGAGCCGGTAACCATCATGCTGCTGGATGCACAGGGTCGGAAGGTAACTGATCCTGCTACCTTGTCAGGCACCGGGCAATTTGATACCCGCGAACTAGGGCCAGGGTATTACATGGTTTTTCTGTCCGGCAACAAATGGCAGCACGCGCGGCGGGTAACAGTGATTAAATAGCCTTTATTGGCCTCCGATTCCTCTTTTCTTAAAGGCGTTCCGGGACAATGACATTGATACATAAGTATTAGTTTTTTCGCTCCGACAGGCTGAATGAAAACTAATATTCCCGCCCAGGTACGAAAGACGTAACATCTCAACTCCCGGAAACATTCATCCACACCATGTTTCCGGGGAAGTGACTATTGATTTGCTTTTGCATCTACGCAAAAGCATACTTATGTCCTATTGCATGGGAATTCGTGTTGGTTAGCTTTGAACTAACACTAATAAAACACGCGTATGGACGGTTTAGGATCTGTTGATCCAAGATGGCCGTCCGTTTCAAACGGATGGACAGCCTGCCTCAGGTTTTTCCGGCACGCGTGCATCCTCCTTTCTGTTCCCGCTATACAGTCAATAGCAAAAGTACAGCCTCCTTCCAATTGCGGGAACCCGGTGAACGTTCACATCTGCCCCGGCATCCAGTTCACGGGAGAAACCAATGCCAATTCGGGCGACAACGGCACCGCGCCATGCGACATCACCGGCAAGGACAAGGTATACGAGATCTTTGCGCCCAATGGGGCCAGCACCGTTTACGTGGCCATCCAGAAT
>JAHEKC010000071.1 GCA_024638565.1 Bacteroidota bacterium | reverse complement strand
ATGATTATGTAAGGTTTGGTGTATTATTATGCACAAAACACAACCCCTGCAGATAAAAAACTCCATAAACTTCCTTTTTAGTCATAAATAACGTGGCTTTAGCACACCATACCTTACGAGAGGGCGTAGGGTAGCTGTCAGATTATTCAATTAATCATGAATACCCAAGGCTCCAATGGAGCAATAGTTGTACTTACCCTTGATAAATTCCGTTTTTTATGAGATATTCACTAAGAACCTATCAAAGACAACGTGTCAGGCTAAGCCCCATGGCACGGATTGGCATTGCTTCCGGGATTGCAGCGATGATTGCAGCTTGTTTCGTATTCGTTGTTCCTATACTTAAATCTGAAAAAGCACTGGCCAATGACGGATACATGGGTTTTACCTCAGGATCTTATACCGGAGACGGGGTTGACGACAAAGCTATTACGGGGCTGCCTTTTCAACCCGATATGGTGATGATCAAAGCAGCAGCATCATATTACTGCAATATGGCCACACAGGATATGCCGGTTGGTTATTCCAAAAACTCCGGTGGCCCAAGTGCCTTGCTTACCAACCGTATAAAATCCCTTACGGCTGATGGTTTTACAGTAGGTACTGCTAATGAAGTAAACACATCAGGCACCGTTTATCATTGGGTGGCCATGCAAACAGGTTCCCTTGAGATGAGCACAGGCAAATACACGGGAGACGGTAGCGCGGGCAGAGATTTAACGGGTATCGGTTTCTGGCCCGATTGGGTATGGGTTTTCGGTGCGGAAGCAACGAACTCATTCATGCGTTCCGGTTATATGCCTGAGGGATATACATTCACGGGAAGCGGAAATTCAAACAGGATCACGGCCCTTATAGATGACGGCTTTACGGTGGGCAGCCATGCAGATGTCAATGAAGTCGGGACTGAATACTACTATGTTACCTTTAAAAGTGGAGTGAATACCGCTTATGTAGGCACCTACGACGGAGATGGCACCGATGATCGTGATATCGCAGCAGCTGACTTCCTCTACGGGTTTATCATGATCAAGGCGCATTACAGCTATGACACCCGATGGAAGACTGCCTCGGTACCGGGAAATCAAAGCTTGCGTATGTCCTCATCCTATTCGGCCTCCGAGGAATCAATTTACTCCATGGGAAATGGGTCTTTCCGTGTAATGGACCATACCAGCGTAAACAGAAATAACAGAACGTATTCCTACCTTGCTTTCCAGAACTGGGTAGGTGGAGATCCATTGCCTGTTTCACTTACACGCTTCAAAGCGAAAGCAGATCAGAAACGAAAAACAGTCACCACCATATGGCAGACTGCATCAGAGGTAAATAACGACCACTTCACCGTGGAACGATCCGCGGATGGCATCCAGTTTGAGTCTATAGCTAGGATTCCCGGCAATGGAACTACCACCCAGGCAAATAATTATTCATTCACAGATGATGCACCTGTTGATGGTACTTCCTATTATCGTTTGCGCCAGGTGGACTTTAACGGCAACTTTGAGACGTATGGACCTGTTTCTGTTTCATTTTCGGCGGATCGAAACCGGTATTCGATTGACCGGGCATGGCCCAATCCATTTACCGACATGATTAATTTATCATTAACGAGTGCTCCCGATGGACCCAGTCACATGGTGTCTATCATGGATGTAAACGGACGAAAAGTGCATATGCAGCAATATTCTGCCAATTACGGGAACCATATCCAGATCAAAGACCTCGACTTGTTGCCCAGGGGTGTTTACTTTGTTAAAATTGCAGGCGGAACCAATGACGGAGATGTGGTGAAACTCGTTAAAACATAACAAATGCCAAGGCTTACCGCACTTTCTGCTTAATCAAGCCACGTTTTTACCTGATACCAGGGCTATTTAATGTCCCGTTTCCCTTGCTCCGCTTTTGTTTAGTACCCATTTCTTCTTGTGACTGCAGGTCATCGCAATAAGCACACACCGTATAAATAAAGGTATCGCTCAGGCCAGTTTCGCCAATGGCATATATGATAATGCCAAACTTGCCGGCATCCTTTCCGTTTAATTTATTGATCCTTACTTATCACTGACTGACGCGGAAAGTGATTTGCACTGTCATCCCGTCCACTCAACTTTTATCATCTTCCTGTATGACCTGTACGACTGAGCCTGCACCTGGACTATATATATGCCTTTTGACAAAAGTGAAATATCATTTTCAATCTGACGTTTTGCGTGATTGAAAAAAACCATGCCGATCAGCGCTATTCCTGCTAGGACGGACACCGCAATGCCGGAAACCGGTTCTTCCGATAACAGCGTTACACTTTCTCCTGCCGTATTCGGATACAGTTCCAATACTGGAATTTCCGGTTAAACTGATCCCCACATTTTTATCGGCAGGTTTTGAAAAACCAAAGTCGCTATTTATTCACGACTAACAAAAAGGGCAAACCATTCGATTTTAACAGAGTTGTTGCATCAACAGAATACAATACTGAGTATTTTTGTTACGCTGGACGCAACTAAAAGCAGTTGACTACCGAAAGAATCGATGTCAAACTTCATGGTAAAATACAAGGCCCTGAATCCTGCTACATGCAGGAGGTAAAAGGCCTTGGTTCTAGGTGGTTCATTTCCACCATATGTTTTACCTATGCTTTACCAGAAAAAGAAACCCTCCGTAAGCTATTTACTTGCAAAGGGCTTTAATACTTATCCGTGATCCCGCAGGGATTCAAACCCCGAGTCTTCTGATCCGTAGTCAGATGCTTTATTCAGTTAAGCTACGGGACCATTTTATAAGGAACAATTTTCCTCGATCATCCTAAAACTGCAGTTGCCAGGCTACTCCCGGCCACAAGTGGCAGCGGCAGTCAGGCTTATTTCTTTGATTCCTCTTCCTGGCACCATCAGCGGACCGCGACTGGTAACAAGTAGCAGGCCGCAGTGGCAGTCAAACTTTAGTGATTATCTATTCAGTTCTATTTTAATTTACTTCTTGCCGATCACCCGCCCGCCTTTGGCATTCGGGCAGGCGGTTCACTATTACGCATCATTCTTCTTTCCGCCCGTGCTGCCGGTGCCACCGCGGCCACCTGATCCACCGGAACCGCCCTTGGAGATGCTGTCCCGCATGCCCGTGTCCGACTGGATGTTCTGTATTTTGTAGTAATCCATCACGCCCAGGTTCCCGGAACGGAAGGCTTCCGCCATGGCCAGCGGGATCTGCGCCTCTGCCTCGATGACCTTGGCCCTGGCCTCCTGTGCCTTGGCCTTCATCTCCTGCTCTGCCGCCACGGCCATCGCACGGCGCTCCTCGGCCTTCGCCTGCGCTACCTTCAGGTCGGCGCTGGCCTGCTCAGTTTGGAGCTTGGCGCCAATGTTCTCCCCGACGTCGATGTCGGCGATATCAATGGACAGGATCTCGAATGCCGTGCCGGCATCCAGACCCTTTTCCAATACGGTCTTTGAAATGGTATCCGGATTCTCCAGCACCGCCTTGTGATCCGCCGCCGACCCGATGGTGGTGACAATTCCCTCACCCACTCGTGCCAGGATGGTCTCTTCCCCTGCACCGCCTACCAGCTGGTTGATGTTGGCCCTGACCGTCACCCGTGCCCGTACGATGAGCTGGATGCCGTTCTTGCCCACGGCAGATACCGGTGGGGTATCGATGACCCTCGGGTTAACGGATAGCTGCACGGCATCCGATACGTCACGACCCGCCAGGTCGATGGCCGTGGCCATCTTGAAGTCAAGCGGGATGTTGGCCTTGTCGGCAGAAATCAACGCCTTGATGACGTTGTTGACGTGCCCGCCCGCCAGGTAGTGGGTTTCGATCTCGTTGCTGGTGACGGTAAGCCCCGCTTTCGTGGAGTTGATGAGCGCATTCACCACGATCGAGGGCGGCACCTTACGGAAACGCATCAGGATCAACGTCAGGATGCTGATCCGGACCCCTGAGAATATAGCCGTCACCCACAGGTTGACCGGCACGAAGTACAGGAACAGAAATATGAATATTATGATTCCTGCTGCCAGCAGTAATACGAAGGGAATGCCCATGTCCATTTTAGTTTACCGGTTCGCGGTTTATTCCGCAGCCTTTACGATTACCTTATTTGTCAATACCTTTTGCACGACCACTTTTACATTCCGGTCAACCATCTCACCATTGGTCTGTGCCTCCACCCGCTTGTTGCCGATGTACACCGTCCCGCTGGGCCGGAGCGCCGACATGGCCACCCCCACATCTCCCACGAGGATCTCCATTTTATCCACCGCCACGGTCTTCCCTTCCAGCTTCCCCTGCAGTCCGAACCGTTTCCACGCCCGTGACTTTAGCGAGTACACAACCGCGGCAAGCGCCACAATCACGGTGGCGGCGGCCGTCAGGTGCCCGGCGGTATTCCCGTATTCGGTGTACGTCCAGGCAATGCCCCCGGCCATCATGGCCACTCCTGCAATCCCGGCCACAAACCCCGGGATCACCAGGATCTCCAGCACCAGAAGCACGATTCCAATGAGAATCAATAAGATGATGGCTGCCAGCACCGGTATCGGAATTTGGCCAAAATTAAATAAAAGGAGGGTATTGAGGGGCGCCGTTATTCAATATTAGCGGTTAGCCCGCGGTCCAGCAAGGCATCGCATAAAGGGCGCAATTTGCTGAAAGCACCGCCCTTAACAGCACATTTTCCCTTGTAGTGCACGAGATAAGTACACTGCTCGGCCTGCAGACGGTCATGCCGGCAAACCTCTATGAGCGAGTCTATCACGAAGTCGAATGAATTGACCTCGTCATTGTACAGGATGATGTTGTGATCGTTCTGCAGGTCCTCTGCAAACAGCACATCCTCTTTCTCTTGTATTTTCCCTTTCCCCGGCATAATTAATGGCGGGGCAAATATAGTAAACGCAAAAAAGGGTCAGTCTCCCGCGGCGAGGAAGGGCGTGAGGGGCAGGACATCGCCATCCTGAATGGCCACAATAAATGCATCCCCATGTCCCTGGCCTATGAGCCCGGCCCTGTGCTTCAATGCCGTGTAAAAATCCGCGGGCGTGCCTGCCAGGAAAACCAGGTAACCGTTTTCCTTCCGGAAGCATGTACCCTCGATACCCATATTACCAAAAGCAGCTTCCAGTTCCGCGGCGGTACGCTGCCTGAACGCCCCCAGCTGCACTGCATACCGGGTGCCTTCTGATATGGCGGAAGCACATGAAACCAGTGAAAGCCGGCGGACATCTGATGCATCCCTGTAGGTCAGGACCTGCACACATACCTCCGCACCGGTATCACCCAGGCTTATCTCCCCGTGCATGCCCGCACGGCCGGGTTTAATTACCGTTACGCGGTAATCGCCCGCCGCGGGAACTGCCAGCCGGTAGCTGCCGGTGGAAGGATCGGTAATTGCACTGACAATATCCCCGCCGTCAAGGGGGATGGCCAGGATCTGGGCGGCTGAAGCCGATGGCTCATCAGCGCTGTAGAAGAAGCCATGCAGGGCAACAGGTCCGTGATGATTTTCCCCATTTTGATCATCCGGCAATTCGTTTTCAATAGAAGGTGAACCTGGATCATCATTGGCTGACTTAACCGGTATATCAGCCGGGTCCGGCATGCGGCCCGCATCCGGTACGTTGTTTTCGGTTTCCTGCGGCTGGATGGCAGGTTCCGTGTTATCCTTTTCAACAGCGGCTGAAACCGGAACCGCAGGGACCACTTCGCCAGGCACGTCCTTGCTGCCTTGCCCGGGAAGGGTGTCCGTTCCGGACGGGCGGGGAGCCGCTTCCACGGGAAGGCTGAAACCCCTGGCCGGGGACCCCTGGGTGGCGCCTTCCATGAGCGGAAGGCCGTCCGTGCTGAGCCGCGTGGCGGCATAAACCCCGATTTCACCCGAGGCGCTTTGCCGGTTGGAACAGAATACCATTCCGTTGCCGCCTTCCAGCGGGAGATAGTAATAGTCGTCTGAAGGTGAATTGACCGGGTAAGGCAGCCTTTCAGGGATGGACCAGTTGCCGGTTTCCGGATTGTACACGCATTTGAACACGTCAAGCCCGCCCAGTGAATTGTACCCGTCGCTGCTGAAAAAGACTGTCCGCCCGTCAGGGGTTATCGTGGGAAAATATTTATCCATGGCAAGCTCACTTGAAAAACGGATTTGCTTCGGCTTGTCCCATGTGCTGTATGACTTCCTGGCTTTCACAAATATCTCTGATGCCCCTTTCCTGCCCGGGCCGGAATACACCATCCATTGTTCCGTGGAATCGATGTAAAGGTGCGTTCCGAATTGGTCGCGGTTATGCTTTCCTGCAATGCGGTCGGGCATGGCCAGGAACCTGCCTTCGTTAAAATAGCTATCTGAGTTAAACGCATTCAGGCTCTTTTCGGAATGACTGAGAATGGATACGTAATCGTTTTTGAATTCCGCATTCGCGGCCCGGCGGCACATATCCACCAGCTGGTGAACCTTTTTTTCCCTGATAAATACCTTGTTCTGTTTTTGCAATACCAGTTCATAATGGCTGATGGCCTTTTCGAACCGGTATTCCTGGCGGTAAGCGTTGGCGAGGTGAAAATGTACCATGGATGGCACGCCACCCTTCACCGCCTGCTCGAGGTGGCCAATGGCCTTCTTCCGGTCATTGGCTGATTCCAGTACTGCCACGCCATAGTAATAATGGTATCCGGGATTGTCCGGTGCCAGGCTGAGCAGCGCGCCGTAATCGCGGACAGCCGCCTGAAACTCACCTGCCAGGTAATGGCTGTAGGCCCTTGACGCCATTTCAGGCTCACCGGTGCCCTGGGAAGATGCCACGGGGGCATGGAAGACCAGGCTACAAAATACTATACTATTGATTATCAGTCGTATGCGAACCATGCGGCAAGGCTTTGCATGGTTATACGATGGCAGGGCGTGGGGTTACGCTAGGAAGACGATTTAGCTTCCTTGTTGCGGCCTGAGAAACGGACCCTGGACTCCGTCCCCTTCAGCAGCCGTTCGATATTGCGCTGGTGGGTGACCAGCACCAGGATCGCCACGGCCATCGCGAAAATATTCACCGTGGCAATGGTTTCCTTGTATACGATCATGATGGAGAATGGGTAGGCAATGGCCGCCGCCATGCTGCTGAGCGATACATACTGGGTGGAAAGAAACAGCAGCAGGAAGACGCCGGCACAGATCATCGCTGCCTGTGGCTGCACGGCAATGAGCACACCCAGCAAGGTCGCCACGCCCTTCCCGCCACGGAAGCCCACATAAACCGGGAACAGGTGGCCCAGCAGCGCACTGATCCCGAGCGCAAGTTTGAAGTTCACCTCCTGCTGGGTACCCGGCAGGTAACTGCCCATCCACACCGCCAGCTGCACGGCGATGAAGCCCTTGGCCACATCCATCAGTAAAACGGGAATGCCGGCGCGTACACCCAGCACCCTGAACGTGTTGGTGGCACCGGCGTTGCCGCTTCCGTATTCGCGCACATCCGTATTGTAAAAAGTCCTGCCCACCCACACGGCGGAAGGGATCGAGCCTACCAGGTAGGCGGCAAGCAGTACAATTATATTGCTAAGGTTTATCACCGGTCTCCGGCAAACGCATTATTCCTCGCTCGCGGTAAATTTCCTTATAAATTCGTTTTTCTTCCTTTCAGTTGAAAGCTGGTACCTGAATGGCGACTTGCCGTCTTTCTCATCGGCAACTCGCTTTTCCTCCTTGGTATTGGAAATGGCATCATTGAACTTGGCCTCAGAGCTGACTGCCTGTAACATGCCACGCTGGTAATTGAAATAAAACCAGGTGCTCGGGTCTGTTTCGAAGTACAGGTCGAAGGCATCACCTGAGCGCTTGTTCTGGAATTGAACATATCCATTCACTGTACGGTCTATTACCGATTTCCCGAAGTTACCTATCCCGATCTTTCCGTACGACTTGAACGCCTGCTCTTCCCTGTCCCAGTAAAGGTTCACCTGGTTCAGCACGATCGAGTGCTTGAGATCGCCAGGAAGCTTCTTCGGTGAACCGAACAGGGCGATGTCACTGAGGTGCTTGTCTCCCTTGTCCTTCCCCAGGATCTCGTAAATGGCCTTCTTGAAGGCCGGCCTCGACTGGTCCGTTCCGGACAGGGATGGGTTGAACAGCACCTGGTCCGTCATGGCTTCCAGGGCGTCGTCCGAGAACAGGAAGTCCAGGTCGAGGACGAGATCGAAAAGCGTGGAGTCCCGTAGCATATCATAGTCGACCGCGCCGATGGCGTTCACCTTGAACTGCCCGAACTTGCCACCGAAGTCCACATGCCCCAAACCCGTCACGCGGCATGCCTTGTCGTCGAGCGTAAGCGAGTTTCCGGAGGTATACCCGGTCTTCTCGTCCGGGAGCCCTTCCACGGCATAGGCTTTCGTTGCCGGGACATACTTGAGGTACCCGCCCGCCGTCATGAGGTCATCGTCATTCTTCCTTCGCTTTTCAGAGAAGAAGGTGGCGTAGGTGTTAAGCGAATCCGCCGACATGGATATGGAAACTGACAGCTTGTCCCTGGTATCGCTCACGGGATCATCCACCGGGATGCTGACCCCGGACGGATCGATTTCGCTGGAGAACGAAAACCAGTTCTTCTCTATATACGTACATGCATGGTTAAGCCTGGCCAGCCCTTCGAAAAGCAGGAACCTGCTGGGGGCGTGCAGCGAAACCCTGCCCTTGTACTGGACATTGGGGCTCAGCGAGAAATTCAGGTCATCGGGAATCTCACCGCTGGCAATGGTTTGCCTGGACGTATCCACCCCGATGTGCGACAAGTGAATGAGATGGGTGATGTCAGCCATGTCAATGTAGCTGTAGTCTCCCGAACCGGTATAGTTGTACCGCCCCTGAACGTTTATGCTTGCATTCACCATGGCATGGTATCTGGTGGTGGTATTGGCCGTTACCGTCGCATTTTGCAGCGTCCGCATGTACGCATTCTTCTCAATGGTGACAAATCCGCTGTCGGGTACGATCGATGCATCGGCCACGAGAATCTCATCCACCTTTCTCGCGCTTATATTGTAATCCACCAGGCTGTAGTCCGCCTCGCCTGCAAAAAACCTGAGGGAATCCTGCGCCGGGTGCACGGATACAAACTCCGCGCCTTCCATGGAGGTACCCGTACTAGCCGCGAACTGTATGTCCTTCTTGTCGAAGAACCATTTGAACCGGTCTATATAGCAGATATACTGGTTTACCGGGAAGTTGACGTAGGATCCCTGGCCATTGGACCTGAATTCCCCGACGCGTGCTTCCAGGTCTATTTTTGTATTCATGTTTTTGGTGGAAAGGGCCAGCGTACCAGCAATATCCGAGCCCAGGTTGAAGTCGGCCGTGTCCGCACCGAAAATATCCATCTTCAGGTAAAACTCGTTTGACAACAACTCGGAGTTGGCAAATGTGATTCTCCGGTTGGCGGTAACCCCGTTGGACGCCAGCACGAGGTCGCCGTCCAGCAAGGCTTTCCCCTCGTATAGTTCCATATCGCGCGACTTCTTGAATACATACATCCTGTTCTCCGGAGGCCTCCAGTTAATGTATACATCGAGTGCATTGACGTGCGGGAAGCCTGTGCCTGCAATGATCTCCCTGCGCATGTCAAAGTTGTCTGCATCGTAATTAGCCGAGTCGGGAAAGAACCTGATGTCCTCCGACCGCGAGGTGGAACTCAGGTAATCGATCCGTCCGCGTCCGCGCAAGCCGTCGTGACTAAGCGCCAGGTGCTCGTGGTAAGTGCCCTTGGCCCCGTAGGCGGAAAGCCCCGCCGTGGGTGTGGTTCTGGTGAATCCGAGGGAGTAATCAGGCTGTATGAGCAGCGTTTCCCGCATGGGGTCGAAGATGCCCGCGGAGTTGAAAAGCCCCTTGAAGGCGAGTCCGCCCTTGTCGTAGTTATCCAGGCTGTCAATGCTGAACGGGTCCAGCTTGAAATAGAAATTATCCTTTTTATATATGGAGTCGAATATATGTCCGTATTCATAAAAGACATAGGCATCGCCCGTGCTGTTGAAGACCGGGAATGACGGGCTGTACCGGTAGCTGGACTTGTTGGAAGGGTGTTCTATCAGCAGCTCACCGGTCAGGTCCTCGATCACGCTCCTCAACGGCACGCGGACCGGCCTGCCATCCAGGCCTATCGAATCCGCGAATACCTTGAGCCGCAGGGAGTCGACCCCCTTCAGGTCTATCTTGAACTTCTCGTAATCGAAAGTGAATTCGCTGCCGAAAAAATCAAGGTATCCGGCATGTACCCGGCCATCAAAGGTGAAGTCCCTGTTCTTGTGCATCACCAGCTCCTGGTTTCCCGGAACGATATAGACATCCTGGGTATCACTCAGCAGCACGTAGGACACGCCACGCAGCGTAATATCGAAATTCAGCAGGTTGATCGTGGCGTTCGGCTGGGCATCTATAAGGGATACGAAGTTGATGATGTCATAATCCGCCTTGCCGGTATATGCTTCAAGGTAGAAATAGGTTTTTTCCTTGAGCACTGCCTTGTCGTCCCGGGAGTCATAGGAAAGGAATCCTTCATTCGCGAGGTCTATCAACAGGCCGCGGACCTGGCTGGGGCTGATACGCCAGGCCTTTGCAAGGTCTGAAACCCAGAGTACACGCGAACCGGATTCGTCCGCGTACTTCTTGAGCCGGTACAGCGGGTGTTCGGAGCTGATCCCCTGGATACGACGAAAGCGCTGCTCACGGAAATAATTATCCGATTCAAAACTCATCTTGCTCTCCGCCCCGCCGGAATTCATACGCATGTTAAACAGCGGATCACCAACTTTCCAAATCATGGCATCCACATACATATCTACCTTGTGGTAGGAATCATAAAACGGGCTGTTGGTGTTGGACTGGGTGTTCCGGAGCAGTGTCAGCGTTTGTTGCCTGGTCAGGTACTTGCATTCGACATCGGTATGATATATGGAATCCAGCCCGTTGTCGTGCTTCCAGTATATGGTCACGGACGCCTTGTCCGACACCACCCGCTCCGGCCTTACAACAAAGCTCTGCGATTTCAGCACCAGGAACGGCTTCCCGTTCAGCTTGAAGGTAAGCCGGGCGTCGCCTTCCTTCGTTCCCGACCCGATCATTCGTGCGCCCTGAAGGGAAAAACCACCATGGTAATCCGCATCCCTGATCAGCCCCTGGATCTGCTGGTCCACCGAATAGGAAGTAAACCGCGGGTAGGTGGCCGACTCTATAGTCACGTTGGCAAGGATCTTGTCCTTCAGCGTGCCCATGAGCGCCTGTGGAAACACCATCCGGTAATAAAAGAGCACCGAGTCCGCCACATAGTCGTTTCCGGATACGTCCAGTGCATAGCCGGACAGCTCTGCATACACATCGTTTTCTGGCAGGCCGGCACGTAACCAGGTCACGCGGCCTCCTTTTCCGTAAAACGTCCTGGTGCTGGGATAATAAACGCCGGAAGTATTATAAATGACAGCGCTGTCACCTTTCGCATGACAGGTAAGCGTGGTTGATGGAATGGTTATTCGTGGAAGGGAGTCGAAACCAAAAGTGTAATTGCTGCTCGAGGAAACCCACTTCACATTGGCGGAACGGTAAAGAATGTTCTCCTGGAAAAGCCCGCTGCAAATACGAAGGTATGCGTTGAACCGGCGCACGCTGCCCTTGAGCATTTTTCCCATGCTTTCATGCCACTGGATAAAATTTGCTTCCGGCTGACCGCCTTCCACGAAGCCGGTGATAGCCCCCACATAGAACTCGAAATGCGGAAAAGCCTTGAGCCGCCGCTTCAGCATGGCATTGCTGTTTACATAGACCATTTGCTTTTGCCTTTCAGAAAGGCTGCCGGAATTCCATACAGGCGTGAAGGCCTCCATGATCTTCTTTGCCTCCTTGTGCCGGGTTTCGGCAAAAAGGCTGTACAATTCCTCCAGGTAGCGGTCACTGCTCGCGGTAAACTGCCTTACTGCCTGGCCATGGGAATCCAGGGAGAAGCAGGCAAGCAAGGGGGTAAAAATGAATAAGCGCACGAACCGGCTACGGCACATGAAAGTCGGTTTGGATCATACAAAAGAATCAAAAAAATGCATATGATACCGGCAGGAGTCCAGGGAGCTTATACACGATCATGTTGTAAATAATAAACCTTTCCATGAAGCCTGAATTTTTTGCTTATTTGTGACTTCCTGATCCATCCAGATGCCTCCAGCCTATAACGCCGGGTTATCCCGGATATTTCTTCTTGGCCTGTATATCTCCCTTGTTTCGGTCTTCAAAACCAACGGCCAGCACTCATTTCCCTTCACCGCTGACAGTTCATCAGATTATGCCACCACCATGGCTTTTTACCGTGCACTGGCCCACGCGCACCCCCAGGCCCGGCTTCTGGAATACGGGCCCACGGATACCGGAAAGCCCCTGCACCTTTTTGTAATCGGCGGGATGTCAAGCCAGGATGCCCGTGCAAGGGGTGATGATCATTGTGTTTATATGATCATGAACGGCATTCACCCCGGTGAACCTGATGGCATTGACGCAAGTATGATCTTCGCCAGGGACCTGCTTTCCGGTGACATAGACCCTGGCCTGCTGTCGAATACCACCATTTGTATTATCCCCACGTATAATATAGGCGGAATGCTGAACCGCGGGTGTTGCAGCAGGGCCAACCAGGACGGACCCAGGGCGTACGGGTTCCGCGGAAACATCCGGAACCTGGACCTGAACAGGGATTTCGTCAAAACTGACGCCGCCAATACAAGGTCATTCATCGGGATGTATCATGAATGGGATCCGGATGTATTTGTTGACACGCATGTGAGCAACGGCGCGGATTATCCTTATACCATGACCCTGATCTCCACCCAGCATAACAAGCTTCATCCCCTGGTCGGTAATTTTCTGAAGGAAAAGTTTACGCCGGCCGTTTTCATTGGCATGAAGGACAAAGGCGATGAGATAGCGCCCTACATGCATACCCGCCCCTACGGGCTGCCGCCCGAATCCGGCATTTACGGCTTCCTGGAAACGCCCCGGTATTCTACAGGCTATACAGCCCTTTTTCACACCCTTGGATTCGTGGCTGAAACGCACATGCTCAAGCCCTTCCCGCAAAGGGTCAATGCCACCTACCGGCTGCTGCTTACCCTGCTGGAGGAAACCCATGAAGCTGCCTCTGCTATTCGCCAGGCAAGGATCCGGGCAAGGGAAGCCGCGCCCGGCATGGCCAGGTTTCCGCTGAACTGGGAGGCTGATACGACACAATACGAACTTGTGCCGTTCAGGGGGTATGCCTACAGGCAGAAGCCAAGCAATATCACCGGCCATGACCGGGGGTATTATGATCAATCATCCCCGTTCGAGACTGAAATCAGGTTTTACGATACCTACCATCCCACCACCGAGGTCATGGCACCTGAATATTACATCCTCCCGCAGGCATGGCGCGAGGTGGTGGAGCGGTTAAAGCTGAGCGGGGTCCAAATGTACCCGCTGACCAGCGACACGGTACTTGAAGCGGAGGTTTATTACATTGTTGACTACCATACAGGCTCCAGGCCCTACGAGGGCCGGTACCTGCACAGCAACGTATCCGCGCGGGCCGTTGTCCAGGAAATGAGTTTTTACAGGGGCGACCTGGTGATACCCGTTAACCAGGATAACTGCCGGTTCGTCGTGGAGACCCTGGAACCCGAAGGCGTGGATTCCTGGTTTGCCTGGGGGTTTTTCGATTCTATCCTGCAGCAAAAGGAATGGTTCTCGCCATATGTTTTCGAGGAAAAAGCGGAAGAGCTATTGAAGGATCCGGAACTCCGGGCATCATTCGAAAAACAAATGGAAACAGACAGCCTCTTTGCCAGGGATTCCTTTCGTCAGTTGTACTTCCTGTACCGGAGTTCTCCCGATTTTGAAAAGTCGCTGAACCGATACCCGGTGGCCAGGATCAGGAAGACACCCTGATCCCGCTCCATTGCCGAAACGGGTCACTCTGAAAGCTTCAGGACCTTAACCGCGGAGGCGCCATCGGCGTAAAGCCAGTACACGCCCGCCGCGAGCCCGCGCAGGGAAAGTTTCGCCTGCCCTGTGGAGCCAGGCATTGGGATGGTACGGGCCACGCGACCGGTGACATCCCTCACCACCAGGTTTCTTGTGCCGGCAGGAATGCGCGACAACGATAGCCAACCCGACGTGGGGTTGGGCCAGGCATTTAACCGGGGCGCGTCCCTGCCTGCCGCTGCATGTGTCAGGTGTGAAAGCTTTGCAACGAATACATCCTGTGCCCCCGACGAGGCCACGGTATACGGACCGAATGCGGCCGTGTTTCTGATAATGCCAGCGAAATAAATGTTATCCATGCCATCCGTGCTGACGGCGTAGCCGATGTCCCGCTGAAAGGTGTTGGTGGCGGGACTTCCCGCGGTTACCACCCAATCCAGGCTTCCGGTGGTGGTGTATTTGGCCACATAGATATCCCAGCTTCCCTGGCTGGTGACGGTAGTGGTTCCAAATTGCGCAAGGCTGTCAAATGCGCCGGTAACCAGGATATCGCCTGACTGGTTGGTACAAATTCCGTAGCCCTGGTCATATCCCGCACCGCCGGCCTGCGTTGCCCAAACCACATTGGGTACTGCGGTATCGATGGCTGCCACGAATATTTCATCGAGCCCTGAACTCACCAGCGGCTGTGCATTGAAGAATGCCGTGCCGGTGAACCAGCCGGTGAAATACACCCTGTCGCCATTAGCAGCCAGCTGGAGGCCGCGATCCGTTCCGGATCCGCCGCCGGAATAGACCCATTCTTCGATGCCGGATGCGTTATATTTTACGACGTACACATCATCATCACCGGGTCCCTGCACGACCTGGCTGCCGAAAGATGCCTGGCCGTCGAAATAACCTGTTGCATATGCGTTCCCTGCATCGTCGGCGGTGATTCCGTAGGCATTGTCCGTCGCAGAACCACCGCCGCTGCGCAACCAGGAAGGCGTGTTGGATGTGTAAGCGGAATCGTACCGGGCCACGAACATGTCACTCTGGCCAGCGCTGGAAAGACTCATGGAACCGAATGTGGCTGTTTGCTTGTAGTAACCAGTTAGATAAACGCCGCCAAAAGGATGAAGACAGATTCCCTGGGCCTGGTCATCGGAGGCAGAGCCGGCAGGGATGGCCCAATGCAGGAATCCCGATGTATCGTACCTGGCTACCAAAATGTCCGGGGAGCCGTTGACGCTGTTCAGCTGCACGGTACCGAAACCGACCGACCCTTTGAACGTGCCGGCCAGGTACAGGTTGCCATTGTTATCGACTGCAATTCCGTATCCGATATCCGTTTCGGTACCGCCCTCGCGCAGGGCCCACACCACCTGGCCGGCGGGGTCGTACTTTACAATAAAGATGTCATACCCTCCCGCACTGGTCAGGCTGAACGGTCCAAAGGTTGCGGTATTCTGGAACCAGCCCGTGACATAGGAGTAGCCGGCGTTGTCTGTTGCAAGGGCATTTCCATAGTCACCGGATGAACCGCCTCCGCCCGCAGCCCATTCGAAGGGCTGCGCTAAAGCACACTTGCAAAGGCCCAGGCAGACAGCCAGTGTAAAAACTTTCTTAATCACAGTCGATGTTATATTAGTGTATGAAGGTAGCACAATAATATGACGGCGCCCGGTATGCATGGGTTG
>JAHEKC010000070.1 GCA_024638565.1 Bacteroidota bacterium | reverse complement strand
CAGAAGGAACAAATCGCAGGTCTCGAGTCACGTGTTGAACAATTCCGTGGCCAGAACCTCAAGCTGGACCAGAGTAACCGCATTCTCATCATATTCAATTCCATCGTTGGTGTTCTTTTGCTCATCACGCTTATTTGGTTCCTGCGGAACATTGGAAGAAAAAAAGGAAAGAAACCGTTGACAGGTACGACACCCAAACCCAATGGAACCGGTGCCAGTTCGGAAGTCGGCTTTGAAAAGCTGGACCAGAAACTCGTGCAGCTGGAACGGCTGAGTAAACTGAAGGAGCATGGCGCCCTTACCAACGAGGAGTTCCAGCAGCACAAGCAACAGGTGCTGGGCAATTCCAAGTAGTTTGGTGTTTTTAACCGGAAGCTGCGGGGGTCGAAAGGGTTCCACCGTCACCTGAATAAAATTCGTTTATGTCGCCTAATGGGTACGTAAAATCAGAAACCTCGGAAGGAATCACGCGGATTACCTTCCATCATCCGCAAAGCAATTCCCTTCCCGGTGAGTTGCTGGTTAACATGGCCGGCGCTGTCCGGGACGCTGGGAGGAATGAGGCCAGCCGCGTCATCCTGCTGCAAAGCGAGGGCACGCGCGCTTTTTGCGCCGGTGCCTCGTTTGACGAACTGCTGGCAGTATCGGACATGGAGCAGGGGCGCGAGTTTTTTTCAGGATTCGCTTCCGTAATAAATGAAATGCGGAAAGCGCCCTGCTTTATCGTTTGCGCCATCCAGGGCAAGACGGTTGGCGGTGGTGTGGGTGTGGCATCGGCGGCAGATTACTGTTTGGCCCATGAAAGTGCATCGGTAAAGCTCAGCGAACTTGCTGTCGGTATCGGGCCTTTTGTCGTCGGGCCCGCGGTGGAAAGAAAAATTGGTAAGGCGGCCTACACGGAGATGACCATAAATGCGACCGGATGGAAGAGCGCGGCATGGGCTCGCGAAAAAGGATTGTATGCGGACATTTTCGATACGCAGGAGGCGATGCATGCTGCCGCCGGAAAGCTGGCAGCCACCCTCGCGGCAAGCAACCCTGCTTCGATGCGCACGCTGAAGGAAATATTCTGGGCGGGCACAGACCACTGGGACACCCTTCTTGCTGAAAGAGCCCGTATCAGCGGCGAGCTGGTGCTGTCCGATTTCGCCAGGAATGCGATTGGTGCATTCAAGAACAGGAAAAAGTGACCCCGCAGCATTGAGCCCAGGACCCATGCCTACCGAGAAGATGAAACCAAAAGACAAACAGGTTTCAGGGGAAATCCTGGAAAAGGCGTTCGGGCTGATGTGTACCGCTCGGGCCCTGACCCTGCAGTACGAGGAGAATTTCCAGGTTGTTTCCAAGTACGTACACGCCACTTCCCGGGGACATGAGGCCATCCAGATCGCCATGGGCCTGCACCTTAAGCCACAGGACTTCCTTTCCGCCTATTACAGGGACGATGCCCTGCTGCTTTCAATCGGCATGCAACCCTATGAACTCATGCTGCAGCTGATGGCGAAGCGTGACGATCCTTTTTCAGGCGGGCGCCTGTACTACTCCCACCCCAGCCTGAACCGGGATGATATGCCACGGATCCCCATGCAATCTTCCGCCACGGGGATGCAGGCCATCCCCTCCACCGGCGTGGCCATGGGTATCCAGTACCTGGAAAAACAGGGCTTGCATCCGTACGAAGGCAAGGACCGCCCCGTGGCGGTTTGTTCGCTGGGAGATGCCTCTATTACCGAAGGCGAAGTGGCGGAGGCATTCCAGATGGCCGTGCTGAAAAAGCTGCCTATCGTTTACCTGGTGCAGGATAATGAATGGGACATCAGTGCAAACGCGGCTGAGTTTCGTGCCATGGATGCCTCCGGGTATGCTGAGGGTTTCAAGGGACTCGAGGTATGTACCATTGATGACGGGCATGACTTCATCAAATGTTACAAGGCCGTTTCCAGGGTCATGGATTCGGCCCGGAAGGAACGCCGCCCGTTCATGATCCATGCGCGTGTACCGTTGCTCAACCATCATACCTCAGGTGTACGCAAAGAATGGTACCGACACGACCTCGAGGCCCATGCCCGCCGTGACCCCTTCCCCCTGCTGCGAAGCCAGCTGGCCGATGCCGGGCCCGATGATGAAACCCTCGGGCAAATGGAGAACGATGCCGGTACGAAAGTTCGGGAGGACTACGACCGGGCGCTTGCTTCCCCGGACCCCGGGCCGGAAGACCTGTTTACGCACGAATTCGCACCCACCCCTGTTACGGAAGAGAACGGGGAGCGGTCGCCGGCAGGGAACGAAAAAAAGGTGATGGTCGACTGCGCCCTCTTCGCGGTCAGGGAGCTGATGGATACGCATCCCGAATGCCTGTTGTACGGACAGGATGTGGGTGCCCGCCTGGGGGGCGTGTTCCGGGAAGCAGCCACGCTGGCGCAGCGTTTCGGTGCTGACCGGGTTTTCAATACCCCCATCCAGGAAGCCTTTATTATCGGCAGCACGGTTGGCATGAGCGCCACGGGCTGCAAACCGATCGTCGAGGTGCAGTTCGCTGACTACATATGGCCCGGTCTCAACCAGTTGTTCACAGAGGTAAGCCGGTCCTGCTACCTGAGCAACGGCAAATGGCCGGTGAGTTGCATTATCCGTGTACCCACGGGCGCTTATGGAAGCGGCGGACCCTATCACAGCTCAAGCGTCGAAAGTGTGGTACTCAACATTCGCGGTGTCAAGGTGGCCTACCCGAGTACGGGCGCCGATTTGAAAGGCCTGATCAAGTCGGCATACTACGATCCCAATCCGGTTGTGATCTTCGAACACAAAGGTCTTTACTGGTCCAAGATAAAAGGGACAGAGGGGGCCATGACCGTAGAACCCGGCCCCGATTACATAATTCCCTTCGGCAAGGCCAGGATTGTCGCTGATGCCCTTCCGGGCGATGACTCCCGGCTAACGATAGTCACCTACGGCATGGGCGTTTACTGGTCGCTGACCGCTGCATCGGCTTTTCCGGGCCGGGTGGATATCATCGATCTCAGGACCCTGAATCCGCTCGACGAGGAAACGATCTATAGCTCCGTACAGAAAACGAACCGCTGCCTGGTCGTCACCGAGGAGTGTTGGAAAAATTCGTTCGCGGAAGCACTTACGGGACGTATCCAGGAACGCTGCTTCCGGCACCTGGATGCACCGGTGGGATTGATCGGATCCGAAAACATGCCCGCCATCCCGTTAAATGAAACGCTCGAAAAGACCATGATTCCGAATGCTGAAAAGGTACGGGAGCGGATGGAGGCACTGCTGGCATATTAGCAACTGATACTTCTAACTGAGAATGGAAAAACGAATATTTAAAACTTAACTCTTAATATATAATGTATAAGTATGGTAGCTGAACACTATATAAAGGCTACCTCCTAAGGAATTAAGGATTAAGTATTCCATTTCCCCTCCTTATTTCACATTGTACATTAAATAGTTCACCGCGATAACGAATAGGCGTACACCATCCCTTTCCGGGAAGCGCTGACGAGGAACACCTTTCCGTCATCGTTGAAGTCGGCAAATACACCGCCCAGGCCGCCCCTGACCGGGAAACCATTCAGGGAAATACCTGACATGTCAAAAGCATAGGTGAGGTCGGATGCGGATGAATGGCAAATCAGGACCGGCTGTTCCTTGCCCGGGACATCGACGGTCAGCCTTGACGGCTCGTCGTTCTTTGCCACCCGGATATCGAAAACGGTATTCATCCGCACATCGAAACATTTCAGCCTGCCTTCCACCAGGAAGACGTGCTGCGGCCCTTCAGGCAGGCTGCTTACGAGGCGGTATGCGGCTGCCCGCTCCGTGGATTCCCGGGGCCTTACATCCACCTCACCATTGGAAAGGATATAGGTCAGCGCCCCCGTGTAGTTGGCGGTTGTCAAACCCGATTTGCCCAGTGCATAAAACGGGGTCTGTTCCAGGCGAAAGACGGAAGAGGTGGCGGTAATCCCTGGGCGGCCGGCCAGGTCCAGGATATACACCTCACCCAGGTCATCCGATCCAACGATCCATTCCTTACCGTCCAGATTCAGGTGAACGAAAGGCTGAGATACGGGTCCGGTAAATTGCGTGAAACGCCATTCCCGCAGGGGCTTGCCACTGGCTTCATAAGCATAAAGCCGCCCGTTTTCACAA
Organism: Bacteroidota bacterium; assembly: GCA_024638565.1. Lineage (GTDB taxonomy): Bacteria > Bacteroidota > Bacteroidia > AKYH767-A > OLB10 > JAHEKC01. The sequence continues at coordinate 11,617 of JAHEKC010000070.1, read as the reverse complement.
GGGATGTACACCTGTCCGGTTCGATTCCTGCCTACATGCAGCATGCCGGTAGTGGCCGGTGCAGGAAGCCGGATGGGGTAGTTGCTGACAGGGCGGCCCTGTCGGTCGACCAGCCACAAGTGTGTACGGGTATTGAACAGGTATTGTGAATAGCCGTTTCCGTAAAGGTCTACCGTGACAATTTTTCCGAGTATTTTGCTTTTCAACATTCGCTTCCAGGCAATATCGCCATTGCCGTCAATCATATACAGGGTATGGGCACGATCCTGGATCATGATGCGTTCCCTACCCGAAGTGAAATCCCGGACCACGACAGGGGGAATGGCAGCAAGTGTATCCAGGGCGGCGGTCCAGCGCAACGTGGCCCGTTGACCGCGCTGCCCGGTGCGATGCCGGAACTCCACTTTCAGCGAGGGATTTTTTTGTCCGCCGGAGAGCAGTACCGTAACGCTGTTCCAGCCTGAGACCTGCTTGCGGTTCGAGTGGTACCATGTGTTCCAGGAGGAAGAGAGGTAATCACGGAGCAGGTATGCACATTGATGTGTCTGTACATAGCAAAACAGGTTTCCGGTTTCTCCCAGCCTGACCAGCGTCTTCCTGAATTCAGGGCTGTTGAGTAAGATTTGCTGCGCATTTATTTCGTCGATCAAAGTCCGCAGCGCGGATGGCTGGTTGGCGAAAATCAGCACATCACCAATAATGGCATAATATGCCTTTTGAAGGATGGCAAAACGCTGTCCAAACACCAGGGGCACGAAGCCATCCAGGCGCAGCAACCCGATCCTGTGGCCCCCGTACCTTTCACTGAGCGTCGTTTGACCTTCCTTTTCGTCCACAGCCGCACAGATCCCGCGCATGACACCCTCCGCCTCCTCCCCTGCCATCGTTTTTAGAAAGAAGAATGCGTTCTTTTCGTAATCTGTGCCTGCGGGTTCGGTAATCACCAGTCCGAATTCTCCTCCGGACAGGCTCGCCATTCTTGCCAGCACGTCTACTTCGTACCTGTCATACCAGACGGCCAGCAATTCTGCCCGGTCAAAGCCGTCAACGCGTTCCGTGTGTTGCCCCCATTCCGCCGGATCGCAGGCATACAAGGCTGCCACGGCAGTTTCACGCGGCAGCATGGATGGCAGGGTCATGCGTACAGGGGGCTGGCCGGACAGGAAATGACTGTCCGTTGAGGAGTCACCGGGCGACACGGTACCGTCCAGGAGAATCCCCTCGGGGTCTAGGCTGACGTTGAATGCCGCCTGGTCTGCAAACCGAGCCATTCGCCGGGCTGCCGCCCTGCCTCCCGGTTTGCCGAATACCCCCAGCCAGGAAGCCAGCTGGCGAAACCGCACCACGCTGATGTGCGACGAGTCGGTACCCGGCCCGTCAAAGGGCATCTTCAGCCACCCGATGCGGCCAAGGGGCCCTTCCGATAACTTCTGCTGCCGGATGGCATCCTCCACCAGGAAAGCTGTAAAGCTGCCCAGGAACACGTCTTTCGAAATCGCGTAGGTGAAGGTCCCCGGCCCTTCCAAATCGTACTCATAAATCTCTTCCCCTTCATAGGAGCGACGGGTGGTCCCCGGGGTCTCGTCACCGGTCAAGGTGGCGATTATCTGACTTACCTCGTCACTTTCCACATCAAATGGCAGGCCCACCAGGTACAGCAGGTCAAAGTCATCCGCCTTGGTGGCGCACGCCGCCACATACAAAGGCTGACCGGTAAAAAGGTGTTCAAGTTTCGGGTGATCCCGGCAGACCGTATCGATCCGGCTCATGAATTCGGCGTATGCCGCTGCCCGCGGATGCTGATTCATGGCGGTCCACCAGGGCAGGCTGTCAAGTCCGTCCTTCTCGGCCAGCATGAACCTGTGAAAAAAGGCCGCATCGGCCGGCATCGCTTCAAGCGGATCACCGGCCCTGTGGTCCGTGAGATTGTAATACAGAAAAAGCGTGGCTGCCACGGCAACAAAAATGACCACGATAACCAGTGAAGAGGTGACTACACGTTTCATGAATTGAATTCAGCGAACCATCCGCCCCCGGTTGAAAAAATAACGCGGCATGCCTCGGGTACATTCACTCGCACGCGCGCTAAATTCTAATCCGTAAGGCTGCAACGGAAATGTAATTGCAGTTTGATTCGCTGCTTTCAAAGCTAGGTTCGGAAACGATGTGTGCGCTTGCCGGCGCACGCAATTTTCACCACGATCTTGTTAATTGCCAGCGAGTCGCAGCCGCAGTCCGGTTTTACCGGATGGCAAAAGACTTCCGGTGCAGGGGACACCTGCCGTGCTCCCTGACAGCTTTCCGGTGCCTGGCGGTGCCATAGGCCATGTTTCGGTCCCACCCGTATTGCGGAAATCGCTTGTGTAGGAATGTCATTAGCCGGTCCCGCTCGGTTTTGGCAACCACGGAAGCAGCGGCAATTGGTGCCATCCGGCCATCCCCGCCGGTTACGCACCGGTACGGGATTTCCCGGTAAGGCCTGAACCTGTTGCCATCGACAAGGACCAGGTCCGGAATGGTCTCCAGGCCGTCCAGGGCGCGATGCATGGCCTCGAGGGTTGCATTCAGGATGTTCAACCGGTCAATTTCAAGATGGTCGCAAATTCCCACCGACCATGCCACTGCTTTTGCCTCGATATCCGCCCGGACCAATTCACGGGCTTCGGCTTTCATCCGTTTGGAATCGTCGAGCAACGGGTGGCGATACCCCGGTGGCAGGATGACCGCCGCGGCCACCACCGGGCCGGCAAGGCTGCCGCGTCCGGCTTCGTCCACACCGGCGGCCGTCTTGTAACCCCTGAAACGGTTCCTGAGCACGGGACTAAGTTAAAAATACGCGAGGCAGATGTGAAACAACCAACCGGAAAGTACTAACAGCGGTTTGCCGGCGTTTACCTCTTTCAGGCACATGTTGATTGGTTATCTTGGGTGCCCGCGCATGCAAAAGAAGTTCGTCACCAACCTGGCCTTCCTCCTTTTTCTGAATCTGCTTATAAAGCCGGTATGGATTTTCGGAATTGACCGTACCGTTCAAAACACACTGGGCGCTGAAATTTACGGCCAATACTACGCGTTGTTCAATTTTTCATTCCTCCTGAATATCCTGCTCGACCTGGGCATCACAAATTTTAACAACAAGAACATTGCCCAGCACCGGCAGCTCCTGCAGAAACACTTGTCAGGAATCATTACCCTCCGCATACTTCTTGCTGGCGTCTACCTGATTTTCAGCCTTGCCAACGGTCTTGTCATAGGGTATGAGCGGCAACAAATTGGCATGCTGACCATTCTTTTGGTAAACCAGGTCATGATTTCATTCATCCTTTACCTCCGTTCCAACCTGGCGGGGTTGCACCTGTTCCGGACAGACAGCGTCATATCGGTACTGGATCGCTTCATCATGATCGTAATCTGCGGCATCCTGCTTTGGGGACGCGGCACGAACGGTGAATTCCGCATCGAATGGTTCATCTGGGCACAGACCTCCGCCTACATCATCACCCTGGTGGCCGCTTTGGCTATCCTGATTCGCCGGTCCGGCATGCGCAGGCTCACGTGGAACCCCCTGTTTTCTCTCACGATCCTCCGGAAAAGCTATCCTTTCGCCGTGCTCATCCTGCTGATGACATTTTACAATCGTATCGATTCGGTGATGGTAGAGCGGTTGCTGCCGGACGGCAGCAGGCAGGCCGGGATATATGCGCAGGCATTCAGGCTTCTCGAAGCCTTTAGCATGGTTCCGTTCCTGTTCGCGGGGCTGCTGCTCCCGATTTTCTCCAGGATGATCCGATTCGGTGATGAAGTGGGTCCGCTTGTCAGGCTGTCCTATTCGCTCCTGGTGATTCCGGCTGTGATGGCGGGCATCCTGTCGTGGGTTTACCGTGTCGAAGTGATGGATCTGCTTTATGTGGCACATGTTGATTCCTCTTCGCTAGTTTTCGGTTTGCTCATGATAAGTTTCGTCGCCATCTGTACCACCTATATATACGGAACCCTGCTCACGGCCAACGGAAGCCTGAAATACCTGAACTACATCGCTGCAGGTGCCATGCTGCTTAATGTCGTTCTGAACCTGGTCCTGATCCCGCAATACAAAGCCACCGGAGCGGCCGTTTCGAGCCTTGTCACCCAGTGCTCCGCGGCTCTTGCTCAGTCCCTGCTCTGCTACCGCATGTTTCGGATGAAACCTGACCTGCGGTTCGTGGGTGCCGTTGCCGTATACATCGTCGCCTGTACCGCGCTGGTGGTACTGGTTTACCGGCAATCCGGCTCATGGACGTCATTTATGCTTGCCGCCGCCGGCTGCGTCACGCTGGCACTGGCCCTGCGCCTGGTACAGCCCAGGGCCATCCGGCAACTGCTCCGGCAACCGGGTGAAGAAGACAGTCGATGATAATGAATTGATTTGCAATGCGTTATGGCAGCGGGTGGAAAAATGATATTTTTGCCCGCTCATTGCCCTGAACCTTCCTTTTTCCATGGAGCAACAAAACCTTTATACCATCGAGGGCAAAAGCCTGTTGTCAGTGATCCGGAACTGGTGGAAGCATATCCTGGTTGTCACCTTCCTTGGTTTCGTGGCGGCCGTGATCTTTTCATCCCCTTCGTTCATGCCCCCGATATTCAAGTCACGTGCGATCATATACCCGTCAAACATTTTTCCGTACGCCACGGAGAATGCCACGGAACAGATGATCCAGATCATGGAGTCGGAGGATATCCGTGACAGGGCCATAGCTGATTTCGATCTGGTGAAGCATTATGGCGTGGATCCGAAAGGCAAGTTTCCGAAAACGGAGTTGTACGGCATTTACGGGGAAAGCGTCAACGTCTCGAAGACGCAATACGAATCTGCCGAGATCACAGTGTTCGACAAGGACCCGGTGACCGCCTCCACGCTTTGTGATTCGCTTATTTCCTATCTGAACCAGAAGATCATCTCGATGCACCGTTCCAAATACGAGGAGGTAGTGAAGATCCAGCGGGACAGGCTGGAGACGGTCAGGCATCACATGGACAGCATGGAAAATGCCCTCAGGGTATTACGTGTGGACTATGGCATCCTGGAATTCGAGGAACAGGTGGAGCCGTTTGCCGAAGTCTATTACCAGGCGCTTAGTGCTGGCCGCGCAGGTAATGGCCATTCACGCCTTGACAAGATTGAAAGGAACTTCGCGGAGAAGGGCGGCGAATACGTGGCGCTCAAGGAACATCTCTGGAGGGTACGGGGTTATTTCAACGAGGTCAAGGAGGAATACGACCAGGCGGACATGGATTTTAAAAAGCACCTGACCTTTGTCAACGTGGTAACACCGCCTGAACCTGCCGAACGGAAAACCTACCCGCTCAGGATGCTCATCGTGCTGGGCGTCACCGCTTCCACTTTCTTTTTTACATTCCTGCTGGCACTGGTATACGAAAGGTTCAGGAAGACTTCCTGAGCAAACCTCAGCCGCCGTGGTTTCACATACCATGCAACGATCCGGGTTTTACCTGGCCTCGCTTTGTTTCGTCGCCATCGCGGTAACGGGTATGATGTACCAGTTTCACTGGATCTACCTTCTGCCGGTTGCGGTGGCCACCCTCCTGCTCGGGTTCGTTAGACTGGACCTGCTGGTTTTACTTTCCGTCTTCATGACCCCGCTTTCCATAAACCTCCAGGAAACCGGTATCGGCATAGGCATAAGCCTTCCGGCCGAGCCCATGATGTTCGGCATCATGCTTCTTTTTTTCCTGAAATTGCTGATGGATGGCAAGTTGGATAAACGGATCCTGCGGCACCCTGTAAGCATTCTGCTATATCTGCATGTGGGCTGGATGCTCGTCACTACGCTGACCAGCACCATGTTTCTTGTATCGCTGAAAGCCACGCTGGCACGCGTCTGGTTTATCACGGTTTTTTATTTCCTGGCCGCGCACATGTTTTCAGAATACAGGAACATCAAACGTTTCATATGGCTTTATACCATCCCGTTGCTTGCCGTGGTCGTGTATGCCCTGACTGTTTTCGTACAGCATGGCATGACGGAGGAAATCGCTCATGTGTGCATGGTGCCATTCTATAACGACCATACGGCGTACGGAGCCGCGCTGGCCCTTTTCATCCCCCCGGTTGCCGCGTTATTCTTCGACCGTTCTTCAGTGAGGTGGTTGCGGGTGGCCGCTTTTATGGCCCTGACCTTGTTGCTGACCGCGGTGGTGTTCTCCTATACCCGGGCGGCATGGGTCAGCCTGGCGGCCATGTTGCTCTGCTACCTCGTATTCGTATTCCGCGTGCGCACAGCCATCGTCACCTCACTGGCATTTGTGGTGGTGGCCTTCGTTGTTTTTTCATGGACGGACATCATCATAAAGCTCGAATCCAACACGGAAAGATCCTCGACCGACTACCGGGAGCACCTTGAGTCCATTTCAAACATTTCCACGGACGCCTCCAACGTGGAGCGCGTGAACCGCTGGCTGTGCGCATTGCGCATGTTCAACGAAAAGAAACTCCTCGGATTCGGTCCCGGCACTTACCAGTTCAAATACGGGATATTCCAGCACAACGATGAGAAGACATACATCAGCACAAACTTCGGTGATGTGGGCAGTTCCCACAGTGAATACCTTGGTCCCCTGTCGGAACAGGGGCTGCCCGGCATGCTGCTTTTCATGGCTATTTGCATCGGCGCCTCCCTTTATGCTTCCAAATACATAATCCACACCAGGCACAGGCGCGGCAGGCTGCTGGCCAAGGGTATCCTGCTGGGCCTGGTCACCTATTTCGTACATGGCTTTCTGAATTACTTTCTCGATACCGATAAGGCTTCCGTTCCGTTCTGGGGTTTCATTGCCATCCTGACGGCGCTGCAGGTATACCACAACAAACCTGACACCGAAGGAAAGAAGGATGCAGTTTGAAGACTGGCGTAGGAATTGCGGGGATTGAGCCCAGTTGATTATATTCTCGTCATGCCCGCTGAACCTGTTGAATTGTTGAATTGCAGAGGGATCGAACTGGAATTGACAATCCTCAATTCAAGCGGGTAACCATAAACAAAAACGATGCTTTTGTTTAAAAACGCGGATGGGCGAAGCAATGCTTCCCCGATAAGAACCGGCAGGCCGATCACACCTGCCTGCCATCCCTACGCTCCGCCTCGGGAGGCAAGCCGGCAGGCAGGAATCACCGATTACGAAATAACTGCTACTATCTCCCGCACCGCAGCCCTAATTCCTGCCTGCATGGCCTTCGCATAGCAGCCAAGGCTGGGCAAGACCGGTTGCCAGTGGCGCAGCCGCAGACCACCCATCATAAGCATGTATTCTTACCTGGTCTAGGCGTGAAATTAGATTATTCCGGCAGCATAAAGGGCTCACGCATAGCCGCAAAGTGGGCAAGTTTCATGTGTAATGACGATTTCCTGCTTGCCCAACGGAGCCCTGGCGAAGGCGGATCACGAATAAAAGCAAACACTTAATGCACAACGCGAATTGCATAATGTTTAAGGATCGGCAATTGGCCGTACGTGCACGTTCGCCCTTGAATGTCCAACATTCAACACTCAACTCTCGATGATCAAGGGTGCCAAGTTTTCAGGTTGATTTACCCAGATGACATGGTCCCCGTTTACGGTTCACCTGCCCGTCCACAGCGTTCGGGCAGGCAGATCACTAAATACGAAGCGTTCCATACAAGCAAGCAAGAGCCGGGCGGTTCCGACGCCTGGCAAATCAGCTACCGATTAATTCTCCTCATCGTCAGCAATGTGACGTCGTCGTTGAATTCCCGGTCCTGGCGGTATTCGTTCAACCGTTCACGCAGCAACAGGTTCAGTTCCGACATGGCCCTGCTGCCCGTCTGGTCCCGCACCATTCCGTGCAGGCGCTCAAGTCCGAAAAAGTCGCCTTTATTATTCTCCAGGTCGGTTATGCCATCCGTGTAGCAGACCAGCACGCCGTTTTCCGGAAGCTGTTCACTGCCTGCCGTGATGAAAGGCAGATCCGCGAACATACCCAGGCCGGTGGTTCCCTTTTCCAGCGACACCAATTTATTCCCATTCAGGATGAACGGCGGGTTATGCCCCGCATTGACATAAGCCAGCTCCCCGGTTCGGTGGTTGATCCGCGCCAGGAATACGGTGATGAACTTTTCTCCCTTGGCATTGTCAAAAACGGAATGGTTGAGCTGGGTAACCAGCTGCTGCAGCGGACCATTGGAGGTGGCACGCGCCCTGAGGTTGGCCTGGAAATTTGACATGAGCAGGGCGGCGGCCATGCCTTTTCCACTCACATCGGCCATGCATATGATTGACTCCTCACCACCCACCGGGAAAAAGTCATAGTAGTCGCCCCCAACCTCCTGGTGGGGCAGGTAGGTCGCCGCCACATCGAAGATGCCATACCCGTCAAGCTTGTCCGGGAAAAGCATGTTCTGCATCTCTGCTGCCAGCTGCAGCTCTTTCTGCATGGCCACACGTGCCAGGGATTCCTTCGTAAGCCTTTTATTCTCGATGGCCACCACGATGATGTTGGTGATCGTATGGATATAAGGCAGGATGCTTTTCTGCACCGGTGGCGGGAGCGCACAGTCCCCGAGAAATGCATAACCCAGGGGCCTGTCGTTGTGAATAACCGGTACGATGGTATCGAACGATTTCACCCAGCCCGGTGCATGGGCATTACCCGGCTCGAATTCTATCAGCTTATCAAGATCATTCTCTATGTCAATGCGCACCTCCCGGAAATCGACACCGAATGAAAGGAGCTGCTGCCAGGAGTTCTCGTATATAAACACGAGCAACTTACCCATGCGCAAATGATCGCGCAGCACATTCTTGTATATTTCGAACAGCTCACGCGCCGGCAGGTTGTAATTGATGGCCTTGGTGATCTGGAGGAGCCAGTGAAGCAGGTTCTTCTCCAGGTCGGGGGGCGTTCGTATGCTTGTTTTTTCCAATTCCGTTCAGTCTTTATGGTCGAGCATCACGACCAGTTCAGGCAGCCTTTTGATCTGCGCCAGCTCCTTCATTTTCTCGCGTGCATCCCGAACAGGGCTTCCGAAGTAGGTTCGGTGTCCTTCCAGTGACTTGGCGATACCTGACTGGCCCAGCACGACGGCTCCATCACCGATGGTGAGGTCCTTTTGCACCCCTACCTGGCCCCAGAGGATGACATCATTCCCGATGTTTACCACTCCGGCAATGCCTACCTGGGCCGCGAACAGGCAGTGGCTGCCGATCACGGTGTCATGACCCACGTGCACCTGGCTGTCGAGTTTCGTTCCCTGGCCGATGACCGTGTCGCCGGTCACCCCGCGGTCGACCGTGCAACCTGAACCGATCTCCACCGCGTCCTGCAGGATGACGCGACCGCAGGACATCAGGCGCTCATGGCCGTTGGCTGTTCGCTTGTAGTAAAACGCGTCTCCTCCTATCGTGGCGTTGGCCTGGATGATCACCCTGTCGCCGATGATACAGTGGTCCCCGATAAAGGCCCCCGGGTAGACGATACAATCCTTTCCGAACTTCACGCCTCGCCCCACATGGGCACCCGGCATGACCACCGTCCCCTCCCCTTTTACCGTTTCTCCCGTGGCACCGTTTCTAAAGTGGTTGATAAGCCTGTTGAAATCCCGGAATGGCTCTTCTGAGCGCAACAGCACCTTGCCGGGCGGGCAATCAGCCTCCTGGTTCAGGATTACCGCTGAAGCCGGAGAACGGAGCGCTTTTTCGATATACCTGGGATGATCTGCAAACGTGAGATCGCCTGCTTCCACCCGATGGATCTCGTTGAGGCCCCTGACTTCTGTCCGGGCCTTCCCTGTAAGGTCAGCTCCGATCAGGCCTGCCAGCTCCTCGGCGGAATGGGGGCGGTCGAACCTCATGACAGACAAATGTAAATATTAACGTGTTGCCCCACCGGGAGCGCCCCCACATGTAATCCACAAATGCTTCACGTCTGCGGTGAATAGCCGGGAACCCGTGGTGGCGCCAGCCATGGCAAATTCACTTTATTTGCACGTACCCTTTCATGCGCCGCCTTACCTGCATATGGATTCTTTGCTGCCTGCCATTACTGGCGCTGGCACAGCGCGAAACGGGCTGGCAAATCCGGGGGGGCTTCGGCTTCGCCGGGTATGGCAGCACGGCGGAGTGGAAGTTTACAGACTTCGAACCCAACCTGGTACTCAAGGACGATGACGGCGCGGCAACCCTGCATGCCCCGATCGAAATCAGGTACGAGGTCTCGTCCCGTGTCAACCTGGGCCTTGATTTCAAGGTGGGCTCCTACCTGTACGATCCTGACAGCGCGGAAGGCAAGAGCAACAATTTCATCGTAGCCGGGGCAGCCGTAGAATACAATTTCATCGACAAGGAAGATTTCCGATGGTATGGCGGACTCGGCTTCAACGGGTCCTGGCTGGAACTGGAGGAACGGTACGAAAACCAGGGTATGTCCAAACTGCAGGTGGCACGATACAGCGGGCCTGGATTCAGGATGAATACGGGGGTGCTCATTTTCCTGTCCTCACTCGTTGGACTGAATTTCAACCTGGGATACGACAGCCATTCATTCACCCTCCGGGAACTGGAAGTCAACGGTCAGTTACAGAATCTTGAATTCTTCGAAGCGACCCTGGACGTAAAAGGGGTCGATGGCACGCTGGGCATCGTGCTGCGGTTGCAGTAAGCCATCCGCTTGCGGTTAAACACAAGCCTGTATGAATATCACAAGGATCGCGTCCTTATTGTTTATCCTCTTTGCGCTGGTATTGCTCCTCGTGTACGGCCGCGCATTGATGATTCCCTTCCTTTTTGCAGTGTTATTCTGGTTTTTCGTCCGGCAGATCAAGAATGTCCTGGACCGTGTGGACTGGATCAGGCGCAAATTGCCGTCCTGGATCAAGACCACCTTTGCCTCACTGCTGATCCTGGGTACCGCATATATGATTGCCCGGACCCTGACCAACAGCATTAACCGGCTGGTGAACTCGTATCAAAAATTTGAACCCAACGTGGATAAGTTCGTGCAGGGCATCGAATCCGAATTCGGGATAAACCTGCTGCAGGTAGTCAACGAGCATGTGGGTGACCTGGACTTCGCTTTTATCCTGGGATCCATGTTCAATACGCTTACGGACCTGCTGGGCAACACCCTGCTTATCATCTTTTACGCGCTGTTCATCTTTATCGAGGAGGCGTACTTTCAGCAAAAGCTGCGCGGCATCTTTACCACGGGAGAAAAATATGACGGGGCGGTGCAGATGCTTCGAAAGGTGGAAAATTCAGTGACGCGCTACACCGGCATGAAGACGCTTGTCAGCCTGCTCACGGGCGTTTTAAGCTTCCTGGTCCTGCGCTTCTCCGGTATCGAAACGCCCTTGTTCTGGGCATTCCTGATCTTCTTCCTGAATTTCATCCCATCCATCGGTTCCATTGTCGCCACCATGTTCCCGGCCCTGTTTTCCATCGTACAATTCGGAGAGGCCGGGCCGTTCTTACTTATCCTGTTTGGCGTGGGTGCCATCCAGGTGATTATTGGAAATTTGGTAGAGCCGCGGCTGATGGGAAACACGCTTAACATAAGTCCACTCGTGGCAATCCTTTCCCTTTCATTCTGGGGCGCGATCTGG
>JAHEKC010000146.1 GCA_024638565.1 Bacteroidota bacterium | reverse complement strand
CATTCAGCAAACGGGGACGCGGCGAGATAGGCCTGTCGTACATGGGTGGTATATACAACAGGTTCGAGCTTGACGGCCTTTCCGTGGACCGGAAGCGGCGTGTCGATGTGCTGGCCGCAGACCTGCGAATCACCTTCCCGCGACCTGGCACGGAACTTACCGCCGAGGCGGCATGGATAATGGTGGACATTCCGTCCGGTTATACGCAGCAGTTCGGGGAACGGCAGTTCGGATTCTTTGTCGACGTGGTGCAGACCGTGTCACGAAAACCCATGTTCGGCTTCGAAGATGCCGAGTTGCGTGTGGCCGTGCGCCTGGATTACGCCGACTGGAATACAGGCACCTTTTCAGAGACCGGCGGCCGGATCGGCGACGAGGTGCTTGCGCTGGTTCCCGCGGTAAGCTGGCGACCGGTACCGCAAACCGTGCTTCGCTTTAATTACCGGTACGTTTGGCAAAAAGACCTGCTGGACAACCCCGCTGCACGAAGCGCCGTCTTCCAGGCCGGCCTGGCCAGTTATTTCTAGGCTTTCCAACCCTGTTTTGATGTCAGCGATCAAGGTTATACTTTTGCACCGCTAATAAAAAATACCAGCATATGGCCGTTACCAACAGGACCTTCACCATGATCAAGCCGGATGCCGTCAGCGCGGGTCATACCGGGGCAATCCTGGATAAGATCATTAAAGCCGGATTCCGGATCGTTTCCATGAAATTCACCCGCCTGGACCCGGGCACGGCCGGCAAGTTCTACGCCATTCACCGTGAACGGCCCTTTTACCAGGCCCTGATCGAATACATGTCGTCAGGCCCAATCGTCGCCGCCATCCTTGAAAAAGATAATGCCATCGATGATTTCCGGAAGCTGATCGGCGCCACGGATCCGCAGAAAGCGGAACCCGGCACCATCCGCAACCTCTTTGCTACCTCCATTGACGCCAATGCCATCCATGGCAGTGACAGCGACGAAAATGCCGCCATAGAAGGCGCGTTTTTCTTTTCCTCGCTGGAACAATACTAATTTCAGGCTACCTGCACCTCTTCGATAAAGGAACCTTCGAGTTCCTTGTTGAACAGTTCCTTTATCCTGTCCCGGCTATTGAAAAGCTCCTGGCGGAGCGGCGCTGAAGAAACCCTTATAAACAATTTGCCCTTGCGCAGGCGCAGGGTGGTGGTCCGCCGGGCGATGGCTTCGCCCATCAGGGCCTCCCACCCGCGCAGCAGTTTGACCTCGTTTATTTTGTCCCGAAGCTGGTAAGAGTCGATCAGCTCGTTGATCACCTGTTCCAGCTTTTGTTCGTTACCCTTCCGCATAAGCCTCCTCCCCTTTCACGGCTCCATCCCTGACATGGTATGCCTGGAACGGCACGCCTGCTTCCTGCAGGAAGCGCGCCACACGCTCCGGGTGCGTGTCGCTGATGAACAACTGGCCCAGGGAATGCTCGCCCACCATCCGGATGATACGGGACACCCTGTCATCGTCAAGCTTGTCGAACAGGTCGTCCAGCATGACAATGGGTTTTTCCGTTTTCAGTTCATGGATATAGGCGAAGTGCGCCAGCTTCATGGCGGTGACGAACGACTTCTGCTGTCCCTGTGACCCGAACTTACGCGCGGCATGGCCGTTTATGGTGCAGTGCAGGTCGTCCTTGTGCGTGCCAACGGTGGTGAAGCGAAGTGCACGGTCTTTCTCGTACCCCTCGCGCAGCAGCTGCTCCATCGGGCCGCCGGCCAGCTGTGAGGTGTATTCCAGCGCCGCCGTTTCACGTTCCGCGGTGACATACTTGTAAAACCGGTCGAATAAAGGATTGAAGTAACTGATGAACTGCCTTCTCTTCGCATGAATGGCTTCACCGTGTGTCACCAGCTGCTCGTTCCACACCTGGATTGAAGGATCCGTGTAAGCGGGAACGGCTGACGACTGACGAAGCAGCGCATTGCGGTGTTCGAGCACGCGCTGGTACGCCACCAGCTCCTCCAGGTAGGACCTGTCGACTTGCGCGATGATCCTGTCCATGAATTTGCGCCGGAGCCCGCTGCCTCCCGTCACGAGCTCCTGGTCCACCGGCGCAATCATGACCACCGGGTATCGTCCCATGTGCTCATACATGCGGTCGTAAGGTTTCCCGTCGTGGAGGAATTGCTTTTTCTGTCCTTCCCTTACCGTGCACGCCACGGTGTGCGCCGCTCCCTCCGGACCGGTGAATTCACCGCGGATCATAAAGTATTTCTCCCCATGCCTGACATTCTGCACATCCGTGGCAGCAAAATAACTCCTGCACATGCTCAGGTAGTGAAGGGCATCCAGGAGGTTGGTCTTGCCGCTGCCGTTCGGACCCGTAAGGCAATTGACACCGGTGCCGAAAGACAGGTTCAGTTCCTCGTAATTCTTAAAATTGATCAGCTCGAGCTGCGCCAGTTTCATGCTTTGGCAAAGTAACGAATTATCGGCTCACCGGCCCTCCGGGACCTGTCTTCAAGGGCATGTTACCCGTTGATTCACAGGCCTCCAGGGGTGCCCCTCGTGTGAATAACTTTTAACCCCCCATTGTGGCCCCGGGGGTTTTTTGCTACATTTGTCAGTGATGTTTTCCGGCCTCCCGGTACACTTTTTCCGAAATTCATTGAACCGAACCTGATCCTTTTTTCAAGACATGTACGATCCTGAAGACGACTTTGAGAGCCACGAAGAGCAGGAGAAACAACTGAAGTCGAGCCTCAGCCGCTACGAGGAAATGATACGCACCAGGAAGCGTTATTTCTTCGACGTGGATGCGCTCGTGCGGATGATCGACCATTACATCGACGGCGGCCACTACGGCAAGGCCGGCGAGGTGATTGAATTTGCGTCGCAGCTGCATCCGGCCTCCGCCAACCTCGTGCTAAAGCGCGCCCAGCTGAGTGCATTGAGCGGCAAGTATGAGAAAGCCCTTACGTTCCTGGAGGATGCGGAAAAATTAAGTCCCAACGATGCGGATATTTTCCTGATTAAGGGAAATGTATACAGTTCGCTTGAACGGTATGACGAGGCCATTTCCTGCTTTAACCGGGCGCTGGCCAACGCGGAGGAACGGGATGAGGTGTTTCTGTGCATGGGCATCACCTACCAGAACATGCACGAATATAACCGGGCATGCGAATATTTCAAGCGGGCGCTTCGCGAAAACCCGAATTGCGAACCCGTTTACGAACAGCTTACCCTTTGCTATACCCATACGGACCAGATCGAGGAAGGGATCAGGTATTTCAACTCACGTATTGACGGTGATCCGTACTCGTACCTGTCCTGGTACAGCCTGGGAGACCTTTATACCAGGCTCGATCTGTACGAAAAGGCCCTGCTGGCATATGACTACAGCACGCTTATCAGGGAAGACTTCCTTCCCGCCTACCTGGATTACGCGCATGTAACCGCCCTGCTTGGACGTTACAATGAATCGATAGAACGGTTCAAGCGTACCTTTGAATTCGCTGCACCCGATGCATACACCTATTTCAGTATTGCAGAATGCTATGAAAAGCTCGAGCAGATGGAACTGGCACGGGTATACTACAAGAAAGCCGGCAAGCTCATGCCGCGCCTCGCGGAAGCCTGGTTCGGGGTGGCCGTAA
The DNA here is from genome assembly GCA_024638565.1 of Bacteroidota bacterium. GTDB lineage: Bacteria > Bacteroidota > Bacteroidia > AKYH767-A > OLB10 > JAHEKC01. The sequence goes on along the minus strand of JAHEKC010000146.1, from coordinate 375 downwards.
CCCTTGAATTCGAGGAACGGTGGTACGAAATGCTGCACTTCGCGAAAAAGGCCCTCGCACTTGAAAAAGACAACAGCCACTACCTGGTCATGGTGGCGGATGCCCAGTATCACCTGGACAATCACGGGCAGGCGGAGGTTTATTACCGCCGCGCGCTTGAAACGGACCCCGACAATACGGACGCCTGGACGGCCTATGTCGATTTCCTCGCTTCCATCAGCCGCGGCGATGATGCACTTACCATGAGCAGGGAAGGCGCCGAGCTGCATCCCGGTTGCGAAGACCTGGGATACCGGCTGATCAACAACCTTTACCTGAACGGCAGGCTTAAAGAAGCCTATGACCTGCTCGGGGAATCCCTGCAAAAAAATCCGT
>JAHEKC010000145.1 GCA_024638565.1 Bacteroidota bacterium | reverse complement strand
TCGGGAGTGGTCAGGAACTGGTACACGCTGTCGTTGACTCGGCCAAGCACATCCAGTTCCAGCTTTTCGATGATGCGCGGGTTAAAAGCCGTACCGTCCGTGGTCACCTCGTAACGGTATTGCCCTTCCTCATCGAGCGGCGCCGGTTTGCCGTTCAAATACAGGTTTCCGTCAATGATGTGCAAGCTGTCCCCGGGTATGCCCACGCATCGTTTTATATAATGGGTTTTCTTGTCGATGGGTCTTTGCATGTCGTCATCATTGACAAACGGATTGCCCGGGTAATTGAATACGACAATATCGTCATTCCTGATCTTCGAAAAACCAGGCAGCCGGTAGTAGCCCCAGTTCACCGCTTCCGAATAGGCCTTGCCGCCAAACAGGGGCATCTCCTGGTGGGCGAAGGGAAAAGCCAGGGGCGTCATGGGTGTACGGGCACCGTAGTTAACCTTGCTGACGAACAAAAAATCGCCCACCAGCAGTGATTTTTCCATGGAGGGCGTCGGAATGGTGAAGGCCTCGATAAGGAAGGTCCGGATAATGGTGGCGGCGATGACGGCGAAAATGAGCGCGTCAAACCACTCTCGTGCCTTGCTTTTGCGCCTGTTGCGACGCCAGAATTTCCAGTTCATAATCAGTCAGATGCGATGCGACAGCCGCTAAAGTAGCCAATTTGCATGCCACTTAAACGCGGTGCAACGTGCTGAATGAGTTAAACATGTGTTAACGATGCCATATAATCGCGCATGGTGAAAATGCCCTTTTTCCCCTGCAGCCATTCCGCTGCCAGGACAGCACCGGTGGCAAAGCCGCGGCGGTTGAAAGCCTCATGCCTGATTTCGATCCGGTCTATATCCGATGTATAGGCGACGTTATGTTTTCCTGTCACGTTTCCCTCGCGATGCGAAGTGACCGGCAGGGTGTCCCCGGCCAGGTCCGTCCCGGCCAGGGCCCAGTTTTCGTACCGGTGATGGACATCAAGAATATCGTTGGCCAGTGAAACGGCTGTTCCGCTTGGCCGGTCCAGTTTCTGCTCGTGGTGGGTTTCCTCGATCGTGGCCGCATACCCGGACTGACCGCTCATCAGCGCTGCCAGTCTCCTGTTGATATCAAACAGGATATTGACACCAATGCTGAAATTGGACGCGTATAACAGGGACCCTTCCATGGACTGGCAGGCGGTTTTTACCTCCCCTGCCCTTTCATGCCAGCCGGTGGTTCCGGTGACCACAGGCAAACCGGCTTTAAAACACATAAGCAGGTTGTCCACTGCTGCTTCCGGTCGCGTGAATTCAATGGCCACATCGCAGGCCTGCAGATCATTTCCGGATAGCGGTGATCCGGCGGCGGTAATCCTGCCGGAAACTTCGTGTCCGCGCTGAAGCGCGATGGCTTCCACCTCCTTCCCCATTTTTCCGTAACCGATCAGTAATATCTTCATGTCTTTATCCATATAGGTCGCCTCTCAACACAGTAAGTTCCGGTGTGTCCTGGCACTGTTTTTCGCCGTTTGCCATTCTGCAATGAAGGTGATTATTCATGAACACTAGAAATTAAGCGTGACCAGCAGGGATGCCGAAAGGGCGCCTGTGGAAGACGGGATGATGGCGGGATCGACACGCATGCTGAGATCGTCACTAACGTCAAAATAATACAGGTGTGCATCCACGCTTGCATCCACGATATTCAGTACGTAAACGAGGCCGGCGAAAATCAGGGAAAGGTCGCGGTTGCGCCGGTAAAAGTCGCGCAGGGCCTGGAGGTCTGAGTCGGAATAGCGGTCCGTGAACCCGTCCACGGTGTTAGCATCGCCATCGGTACGCAGGATATAGGCTTCCCTGTAAGTACTGAAACGGTCATGGTTGAACCTGACCAGATATCCCAACCCTGCAAAGGCGCCGTAAATAACCGGGATCTTCCAGTATTTCTTATTGTAGAACTGGCCCGCACCCGGGAGCGCGGTGGACAGCAGGGATGCCTTTACCGGGGAATGGGACATGGCAAGCGAGTCGGCGGATTGCGCCTGCAGCAGACCGGGGCAAGCCAAAAGCATCGTTAAGGCCATGGCGGCCCGGCATGCGGGGCTCATGCATCGAGCATATCGAGCAGCCGGTTCAGGTCGTCCGTTGAATAATAGGAAATTTGGATATGGCCGCTGCCATCCGGCCTGTTGACCAGGTGCACCTTTGTCTCGTATGTTCCCGAAAGCCTATCCTGGATGTTCCGGTATTCCGGTGAAAGGGATTGCACCGGCTTGTTTTCAGCCTTGCGTCGTTTCCTGCCCTTGCCCTGGCGGACCATGTTCTCCGCCATGCGAACTGAAAGGTTACCGGCCATGATATCCTTGAAGATTTTTAGCTGCAGATCCACCGCCTCCACGTTAATGATGGCGCGGGCATGTCCCATGGAGATTTTTTCCTCCCGGATGGCAGCCTGGATCAGCGGCGGGAGTTTAAGCAACCGCAGGTAATTGACCACGGTGGTCCGGTCCTTGCCGGCTTTACCGGCCACCTGTTCCGTGGTCAGCCCGGCCTCGTCAATCAGCCGTTGGAAGCTAAGCGCGATTTCGATCGGGTTCAGGTCCTGCCGCTGGATGTTTTCCACCAGCGCCATCTCAAGCATGCCTTCATCATTGGCCACACGGGTATATGCCGGTACAAAGTCAAGTCCCGCCAGTTTGCTGGCGCGCCAGCGCCGTTCGCCGGCTATGATCTGGAACTGCCCGTCGCCCATGGCCCGCACCGTGATGGGCTGTATGATGCCGTGTTGCCTGATCGACTCTGCCAGCTCGCGGATGGCATTTTCATCAAAATCTGTTCTTGGCTGAAACGGGTTGGGTTGGATCTTCCCGACTGGCAGGCTGGATACGTTACCGGCTACGGATCCTGCTTCCGGCATGTCTGTTTCTTCAAACGAATTGTCGAGCAGGGCACTCAGGCCCTTGCCCAGAGCACTTTTCTTGGGGTTCATGGTTTTTGGTTATGCGGTAAGCGTAGCGGCCTTTTGTTGCTTTTGCCGTTGCGCTTCCCGTTTCTTGTTTTTCTTCAGCATTTCCCTGGCGAGGTTAAGATAATTTACCGCGCCCTTGCTGGAGGCATCGTGCATGATGATCGTGGCACCGAAACTCGGCGCCTCACCAAGCTTGGTATTGCGCTGGATGATGGTATCGAATACCATTTGCTGGAAATGCGTCTTTACCTCCTCCACTACCTGGTTGCACAGCCGGAGGCGCACATCGTACATGGTCAGGAGGATACCCTCGATTTCGAGATCCGTGTTAAGCCGGGTTTGAACGATCTTAATCGTGTTCAGCAGCTTGCCAAGACCCTCGAGTGCAAAATATTCACACTGAACAGGGACGATCACCGAATTGCATGCTGCCATGGCATTGATGGTAATCAGTCCCAGCGAAGGTGAGCAGTCGATGATAATGTACTCGTACTCGTCGCGGATCGGCTCGACAAGTTTACGCAGCATCATTTCCCGGTCCGGCATGCTGATCAGTTCGATTTCTGCGCCCACGAGGTCAATATTTGACGGCAGCAGGTAAAGGTTGGGAGTTTTTGTTTCCAGGATGGTCTTCTTGGCCGGTTTTTCACGAATGAGGCAGTCGTAAATGCCCGCTTTAAGTGTCCGGGGATCGAAGCCCACGCCGGAGGTGGCGTTGGCCTGCGGATCTGCATCGATCAGCAGGGTCTTGTGTTCCAACACGGCCAGACTGGCGGCCAGGTTGATGGCTGTGGTGGTCTTGCCTACGCCGCCCTTCTGGTTGGCTATGGCAATGATTCTTGACATAATGGTTTTTGGTTAATGTGGTTATGACTGGTTTTTGGGGATGAGCGAATACTACATAGGCTATGTGTTATTTGATTACGCGGTACGTGTACCCGAAACGGTCCAGCATCTTCAGCATACCCTGGCTGCGGCTGTACCAGATCGTCTTGATAAACATGTGATTTGTAGGTGTGGGCGTACTGACAATATAAAGGTCA
>JAHEKC010000069.1 GCA_024638565.1 Bacteroidota bacterium | reverse complement strand
ATGATCCGGTCTGCACCCTGAACCGTGGCCAGCCGGTGGGCGATGACGATGGAGGTCCGGTCACGGGTTACCACCCGGGTCGCATTGATGATCAGCTCTTCCGATTCACTGTCTATGGATGAGGTGGCCTCATCTAGGATCAGGATGCGGGGATCGAACACATACACACGCATAAAGGAGATGAGTTGCCGCTGTCCCGTACTTAGCAGCGCACCTCTTTCCCGGACATCGAAACCGAAACCGCCCGGCAGGGCATTGATGAATCGGTCGGCGCCGATCCGCCTGGCCGCATCCTGTACCTTTTCCATCGGGATACCAGGGTCGTTCAGCGTCACATTGGCGGCTACGGTATCTGAAAACAGAAAAACATCCTGCAGCACGAGGCCTGTGCGTCGCCGCAGCGAAGACAGGTCGTATGCCCTTATATCCACGCCGTCTATCAGGATGGCCCCGCGCTGGATCTCATAGAACCTGCTGATGAGATTGATAATGGTCGTTTTGCCCGCACCTGTACTGCCCACCAGCGCCACGGTGGAACCGGAGCTGATGCGAAAACTTACATCGCGCAGTACCCAGTCCTCATCGTTGTAGGCGAACCACACATTGCGGAATTCTATATCGCCGAGGATATTCGATGCATCCTTTCCGCCCGGCGATGCAGGTGCAGCCGGCTCATCCAGGACTTTGAAGATGCGCTCGCCGCCCACCATGCCCATCTGCAGCGTGTTAAACTTGTCCGCCAGTTCCCTGATGGGCCGGAATAGCAGGTTGATATACATGATAAACGCCACCACATGTCCGAATGTGACCGTATCGCTTATAACACCCCGGGCGCCCCACCAGACCAGCAACCCGATGGATACCGCCATCAGGATCTCCACCACGGGGAAAAAAATCGAGTAGTACCAAACCGAACGCACGTTTGCCTTGCGATGCAGCCGGTTGATCTTTTCGAAATTCTTCATTTCCGTTTCCTCGCGGTTGAACAGCTGCACGATGCGCATTCCGGTCAGGTGCTCCTGGACGAACGAGTTCAGCCTGGCCACCTGGTTGCGAACCTCGTTAAAGGTTACCTTGATCCTGTTCTTGAAAATATTGGTGGCGCCCACCAGCAGGGGGATGGTGCTCAGGCTTACCAGGGCCAGTCGCCAGTCGGTATAGAACATGACCCCTATGATGACCCCCAGCTGGATGATGTCACCTATTATAATAATCAGCCCTTCCGCAAAAATATCTGCCACTGTTTCCATGTCCGAAACTTCGCGTGTGACGAGTGTGCCGATGGGCGTCCGGTCGAAATACCGAAGCGGAAAGCTGAGCATATGTCCGTACAGCGCTACGCGAAGATCCCGCACGACATCCTGCCCCAGCCTGTTGGTCAGCAGGTGATGATAGAACTGGATGATGCTTTGCAGTACCAGCACAGCGAACAGGAACAGGGACATGCGTATGAGTCCCTGGTGGTCATTGTGCACCACATGGTTGTCGAGGGTCAGCTGCGTAAGCCAGGGACGCAGGGGTGCAAGCGAGGCCAGCACAAGCGTAAGCAGCACGGTAAACCAGAATATCTTCCGGTAAGGGCGTGCGTACACGAACACACGTTTCAGAATATGGAGGTCAAGTGCTTTCCCGATCGTACCCATCCGGCTGCAATAATAGAAAAGCCAGCGGGGCGGCGCTTATATCCGGAACGGGAATCCCGGCAGGGGTGCTGAACTGAAATGCGGATACTCCACATGTTCGAGGTATAGCCCGCAGGCAGGGGCCTGTGGGCCCGTGGCCTTGCGGTCACCCGAAGCGATGATCTTTCCGAAGTCATCGGGCGAAAGCCCTCCCCTTCCCACCGCTGCAAGCGTCCCCACGACAGCCCGTACCATGCCGCGCAGGAACCGGTTCGCGGAGATGTTGAACTGGTGAAGGCCGTCCGCATGCTTCCATTCCGCCAGCGTTACCCTGCATTCTGTTGACTTCACATCTGAACCCACCTTGGCAAAGCAGGCGAAATCAGACTGCTTTAAAAGGTGTTCACATGCCTCGTTGATGGGGTCCGGGTCGAGGTCATAATGGAAGGGAGCAGCCCATCCGGACAGCAATGCGTTCTTTTGCCTGTACCCGTAGTACCCGTAAGTACGCTGAACGGCGTCATACCGCGCGTGGGCCCCGGCATCAACGGCAACGATGCCGGCCACGGAAATGTCGTCCGGCAGGATCCCGTTCAGCTGGTGCGTGAACCGGTAGGCATCGAGATTTTCGTCCAGGTCGGCGTGAACGAACATTTGCAGGGCATGCACCCCGGTATCGGTCCGGCAGCAACTGGCGGTGAGCACCTCCCTGCCGGTTGCGGTTTGCAGCGCCTGTTCCAGCACCTCCTGTACCGTGAGGGCATTGTGCTGGCGTTGCCATCCGTGGTACGCTGTTCCGCGGAAGGAAAGCTCTATAAAGTACCGGCGCAGTGATGGCATGCGAACAAAAATAGGCCAATGCACGGGATGCGGTCTGCCCCGTGATATTCCCTAAAGAGAGGTGACCTGCAATGTTTTAACATATCCTTAACGGTATGCCGCACAAGAGCCCCGTTATCTTTGCGCCGCTGATTTTTAACAGCCCTTTAACGAACAGTTTTAGTTGAATTTCATTTAATTGAATTAACATTGAGTAACCGGTAGCTGCCGGATGCCGTAACTGCAAAAACCTATGGATATCAAGGAAATCAATGAACGGATTCAACGAGAGAGTGCATTCGTTGACATGCTGAACATGGAAGTGGGTAAAGCCATCGTGGGACAGAAATACATGCTGGACCGGTTGCTGGTCGGCCTCCTTTCCAACGGCCACCTGTTGCTTGAAGGCGTACCGGGCCTGGCCAAGACGTTGGCCATTAAGTCGCTGGCTTCAGCCATTCATGCCCGTTTCAGCCGTATTCAGTTCACCCCGGACCTGCTCCCGGCGGATTTGATCGGTACCATGGTGTATAGCCAGCGGAAGGAGGAGTTCACCGTCCGCAAGGGGCCCATCTTCGCAAATTTCGTACTGGCCGATGAGATCAACCGGGCCCCCGCCAAGGTCCAGAGTGCTTTGCTGGAGGCCATGCAGGAAAAGCAGGTGACCATCAGCGAAGAGAGCTTCCCGCTGGCGGAACCCTTCCTCGTGCTGGCCACACAGAATCCCATCGAGCAGGAAGGAACATACCCCCTTCCGGAGGCCCAGCTGGACCGTTTCATGCTCAAGGTCATTATCGGCTACCCCAACAAGGAGGAGGAACGCGAGATCATCAGGCAAAATCTCGCCCCGGAGCCGGCAGCGGTTAGTCCCGTGCTGAAGACGGAGGATATCCTGAGTTCACGCCAGGCGGTCCGGGATGTGTACATGGATGAAAAAATCGAGAAGTACATTCTTGACATTGTTTTCGCCACACGGTTCCCGAAGGAACACAAGCTGGGCAAGGTCGAGCATTTCATTTCGTACGGCGGGTCCCCGCGTGCCAGCATCAACCTGGCGCTGGCAAGCAAGGCTTTCGCCTTCATCAAACGGAGGGGATACGTGATTCCTGAAGACGTGCGCGCCATTGCACATGACGTTTTGCGGCACCGCATCGGGCTGACCTACGAGGCAGAGGCCGAAAATGTCACGCCGGAGCAGATCATCAACGAGGTGCTGAACACCGTGGAGGTGCCTTGAATCCAGTGTCATGGAGACTACCGAGCTGCTGAAAAAAGTCAGGAAGATCGAGATCAAAACGAGGGGATTGTCAAGTCACATCTTTTCGGGTGAATACCACTCTGCCTTCAAGGGACGTGGCATGGCGTTCAGCGAGGTGCGTGAATACATCCCGGGTGACGACATCCGCAGCATCGACTGGAATGTAACGGCGCGTTTCAACCACCCCTATGTAAAAATCTTCGAAGAGGAACGTGAACTCACGGTAATGTTGCTGGTGGATATCAGCGGTTCCGGGGAGTTCGGTACTCGAAAGCAGTTCAAGCGGGAACTCATAACCGAGCTTTGCGCGGTGCTGGCATTTTCAGCCATACAGAACAACGACAAAATTGGCGTTATCTTCTTTTCGGACGAAATAGAACTCTTCATTCCGCCCAAGAAGGGCAAAACGCATATCCTTCGTATCATCAGGGAGCTCATCGAGCTGAAACCGCGTTCACAGGGTACGGACATTGGCAATGCCCTGCGGTATTTCAACAATACCATCAAAAAACGAAGCATTGCCTTTATCATCTCGGATTTCCGTGATGAAGGCTTTGACAGCGCGCTCAGGATTGCAGCCAGGAAGCACGACACCGTTGCGATCCGTATCCTCGATCCGCGCGAGGAAGAACTGCCGGACGCCGGGCTCGTGCGCCTCCAGGACTCCGAAACCGGACGGTGGCTTTGGGTCGACACCGGCAGCAGGCGGGTGCGTGAAAGATATACGGCCTGGAACCGTCGCAAGACCGGTGAGCTAAACGAGATGTTCAGCCGCAGCGGTGTGGACGCTGTGACGCTGGAGACGGACCGCAATTACGTCCAGCCACTTATTAACCTGTTCAAGAAAAGAGAGAAAAGACGGTGAGCCGGCCCATGCAAAAAACCGCTGTCATATTTATTTGGATGTTCGCCTTCACGGCGATGACTCCTGCCAGTGCCCAGCAGGTTCGCGCCTGGCTTGACACGGCATCCATCCGCATCGGCGAACAGGCCACCCTGCACCTTGAGATTGAACAGCCTGCGGCGGAAAGGTATTCCTGGCCACCGGTTGCGGATACGATCGGCCCTGTTGAAGTGCTTGGCCATGGCGTTGTACATGAGCAATGGACTCCGGATTCCCTGTTGGTGACCCGCAGGCAGTCCCTGACTGTTACCTGTTTCGACTCAGGCTATTTTGCCATCCCGCCGTTTGTATTCAGGAACGAACTTGATACAGGTGCCTCGCTGGAAACCCTTCCCATGTTGCTGGCCGTTCACACGGTGGCAGTAGACACCTCGAAAGCGATTCGCGACATCAAGGCGCCGCTTGAGGAGCCTTATACCTGGCAGGACGTCTGGCCATGGGCATTGGGCGGGCTTGCCGCCGCGGGTGCGGCATGGATGGCGCTGGTTTGGTATCGCAAACGTCAGGAAAGAAAAAATCAGGTTCCTGCCAGAAAGGTACCAGACCGGCCGGCCCATGAAATCGCCATCGAATCCCTGAGGGCACTCGAGGACCAGAAGCGATGGCAGCAGGGCGACTACAAGGGATATCATACGGCACTTACGGACATTATCCGGATCTATATCGAACACAGGTGGCATGTCAATGCCATGGAGATGACCACGGACGAGATCATGCGTTACCCCGTGATCTACAAACTGTCATCGGATAACATGACACAGCTCAGGTACCTGCTGGAGCTGGCTGATTATGTGAAATTCGCCAAGCTGGTACCCGTGGCGCATGAGAACGAACAGAGCATGAAGCATGCATATGACTTTGTGCTGGATACCCGCGTCTCGGCCGCACCAGCGGCCGCGCAGAAAGAAGAGGAGGTCGTATCATGAACGACATTACCTTCAGCCAGCCCGGCTACTTCTGGCTCCTGGTGCTCATACCACTCATGCTCTTGTATGAATGGAAGCTGCGCGGGAAGACCCTTTCCCAGATTCGTTTCCCAGGCCTGGCACCGTTCCGGGACAAACACCGGACATTGCGCGAATACATGCGGTCAGTGCCCTTCCTGCTTCGTATATCAGCTGTGGCGCTGCTTGCGGTAGCGCTGGCACGCCCGCAGTCCACCTCGCGCGGAGAGAATGTGACATCGGAAGGGATATCCATCGTGCTGGCCATGGACATTTCCAGCAGCATGCTGGCCGAGGACCTCAGGCCCAACCGCATCGAAGCAGCCAAGAAGGTAGCGCTGGATTTCATCGACGGCCGTCCCACGGACCTGGTCGGCCTCGTGATCTTTTCCGGGGAGAGCTTCACCCAATGTCCCATTACCAGCGATCACGGCGTCCTGAAGAATATGATGTCCGAGATCCGCAGCGGCTTGCTGGAAGACGGAACGGCAATTGGCGAAGGGCTGGCGACCGCTATTGCAAGGCTTAAAGACTCCCCTGCCAAGAGCAAGGTCATCATCCTCCTGACAGACGGGGTGAACAACGCGGGCAGCATTGCACCACTTACTGCCGGCGAGATAGCCCGGACATTCGGTATACGTGTTTATACGATCGGTGTCGGCCGCAATGGCATGGCTCCCTACCCCATGAAAACACCGTTTGGCACGCAGTACACAAACATGGAGGTGCAAATAGACGAGGAAGTATTAAAACAGATTTCCGGGGCAACGGATGCCAGCTATTTCCGCGCCACGGACAACAGTAAGCTCAGGGAGATTTACGATGAGATCAATAAAATGGAAAAAACCAAGGTGGAGATCACGGAATTTCAGCGGCACAGCGAAGAGTATTTTCCCTGGGTCGTCGCGGCGGGCCTGTGCCTGCTGCTGGAGATCCTGCTCCGGTATGCATACCTGAGAACATTGCCTTGAAGATTTTGAAATTATTCAATTTGATAATAAATCCAAATAAAGCCGCACATTGACCATGTTCAGGTTCGCACAACCGGAAATCCTTTACCTCTACCTGCTTTTACCGGTATTCGTGATCCTGTTCATCTGGATGCGGGTATGGCGCAGGAAGGCTTTGCAGCGGTTCGGTGAATCGCCGGTGATCATGCGTCTTTTCGCGGATAAGTCCAGGACCAAGCCGCTGATCAAGTTTACCCTGCTCTCCGGTGCGGCAGCCTTTCTCATCCTTGGGATGGCCGGGCCGCAGATCGGTACGCGGACAGAAGAGGTCAAGCGCAAGGGCAGCGATGTGGTACTGTGTCTCGACGTCTCCAATTCGATGAACGCTGAGGATATCAAGCCCACCAGGCTGGAACGGTCCAAACAGGCTATATACCGGCTGCTGGACAGGCTCAAGGGTGACCGCATCGGGCTGATTGTTTTCGCGGGGCAAGCTTACGTGCAGCTCCCCATTACCACGGACTACCATGCCGCGCGGCTTTTTCTCTCATCGATCAGTTCTGACATGGTCCCCACCCAGGGCACAGCCATGGGTTCAGCCCTGGAACTGGCCATGGAAGCCATAGGCGATTCCACCCGTAAGAACACTTCCATCATTATCATCACCGACGGTGAAAACCACGAAGATGATGCGGTAGAAGCGGCACGGGAAGCCGCCGAAAACGGCATCGTGGTTCATACCATCGGCATGGGTACACCTGCAGGCGCTCCCATTCCAATATACAGCAATGGCCGTCGTGTGGGATTCATGCAAAATGGAAGCGGTCAAACGATCGTCACCCGCCTCGACGCGGATGCGCTCGGGCTGGTTGCCGGCGCAGGCAAAGGCACATTTGTCCGCGCGTCCAATAACGACGACGGGCTAGACCTGATCATGAAGGAAGTGAATGCCATGGAGAAAAAGGAGCTAAGCAGCAGGGTGGTCACTGATTTTGATGACCAGTTCCAGTATTTTATCGGGCTCGCCCTCCTCCTGCTCGTCATCGAGTTCGTTGTATCCGAACGAAAGAGCAAATGGATCCAGAAGTTAAACCTGTTCCAGGTACGTGATAAAAATGACCGCTATGCTGCTTAAGACTGACCAGCGCCGGCACCAGGTTCAGGTGCGTGTCATGGCTGCCCTGGTGATGACATGGCTTTGGATCTCCGGAATGAGCCTTGCGCTTGCGCAATCGGATCGCGGCTTTGTCCGGAAAGGCAACAGCAATTATAAAAACGGGAAATACGCGGAGGCGGAGATCAATTACAGGAAGTCACTCGAAAAAAACCGGGATTCCTACAAGGGCGCCTTTAATCTGGGCAATGCGTTGTACCGCCAGGAGAAGTACAATGAAGCGGTCCAGCAATTCAATGGCAGCATGCCCATGCTGCCGGACACATCCCATGCTGCCGGCAACCTGCATAACCTCGGGAATGCCCTGCTGGAGGCGGACAAGATCGAAGAAAGCATCGAGGCCTACAAGCAGGCGCTCAGGCTTAATCCCGCTGATGAAGATACGCGTTACAACCTGGCCTATGCACAGCAGAAGCTGAGAAAGCAGCAGCAACAGCAGCAAGACAAGAATTCGGAGCAGAAGGACGATCAGCAGAAAGACGAACAGCAGAAACAACAACAGAAGCAACAACAGAAAGAGGCACAGGAACAACAGCAGAAGCAACAGGAGATGCAGGAACAGGCCCAGCGTCAGGAAAAAATATCCAAGAAGGATGCGGAGAGAATCCTGCAGGCCCTCCGCCAGAATGAAAGGGAGCTGCAGCAGCGGCTTCAGAAAAAGGAAGGACAGCGGGTCCGGATAGAAAAGCAATGGTAAGGGACATCACATACCGGATCAGGGTAGCCGGCATCGCGGCTGCTTTCCTGTTTGCCTTTACCGGTGTACTGGTCGCTCAGTCCCTGTCCGTGAAAGTCAGCAAGAATCCAGTGGCAGAGGGAGAGCAGTTCCAGGTGACTTTTTCATTCAATGCTTCAGGATCCGCATTCCGGGGACCTGCGTTCGGTGATTTCGATGTGCTGGGAGGACCCAATGCCTCCACCAGCATCCAGATCATCAACGGGCAGATGTCACAGACCCAGACTTTCTCCTACTACCTGCGGGCCCGGAACGCGGGATCGTTCCAGATCCGGGAAGCTTCCATCCGGGTGGGCGACAAGGAATTCCGTTCCCCGTCATTCCGTATCGATGTCGTGAAAGGGAGGGGTGGCCAGTCCCCACAGGGCGGGCAACAGGAGAAACCCGCTGGCGCGGTGGGTGAGGAAGATGTATTTATCCGCCTGAGCGTTGACAAGCAGTCGGTTTACCAGGGCGAAGGACTGATTGCCACCTATAAGCTGTACACACGCGTGAGTCTTGTCAATTATGCGATCACCAAGGCGCCGGCCCTTAACGGATTCTGGACCCAGGACATCCCGCAGCCCTCGCAACTTAACCTGCAGACGGTTGTGCTTAACGGCGTTCAGTATCATACCGGCATCCTGAAGAAAGTGGTGCTGTACCCCCAGCAAAGCGGCAAGCTTTCTGTAGATGGCATGGAAGGAGAAGTGATCGCAAGGGTTAAAGTGCAGCGCCGTCGCAATACACGGGACCCGTTTGATGTCTTCAACGATCCGTTCTTCAGCAACCCGTTTGGGATCGGAAGCGTCAGGGACGTAAAGGTTAAATTGCGTAGCCGGTCCGTGAAGGTTAAAGTCCGCCCCCTTCCGGGCAATGCCCCCGCTTCTTTCAATGGTTCCGTGGGCAGCTTTAGTTTTGATGCCGGACTGGATAAATCGGAGACTGGCGCGAATGACCCGGTCACCCTCAGGATCGAGGTAAAGGGAAAGGGCAACCTGAGCCTGGTCGATCCGCCCCTCCTCGACTTTCCACCCGACATCGAATCCTACGAACCGAAAGTCATTGACAACTACAAAACCGGAAACACGGGCACTTCCGGGAAGAAGGTGTTCGAATTCCTCCTGATCCCCCGTCGGCCCGGTACTTATAAACTTCCCCGCGTGGCCTTTTCCTATTTCGACCTGAACAGCAAGCGTTACAGGGAATTCGTGAGTGACCCGTTCACGCTCAAGGTATCAGGCACGACAGGTCCCGCGGCTGCTGAACCCGGCGGACCGTCCAGGACCGAGGTCGCGTTGCTTGGAAAAGATATTCGGTTTATCCGGACCGGGCCCACGCAGTTTATCCAGGCCGGCAGGCGTTTCTTCGGCTCCGCTGGATTCTGGTCACTGGCCTTGGGACCCGGGTTGCTTTTTGCGGGACTGCTATTATTCAAGCGGCGCCGTGACCGGGAGTCCGCCGACCTTTCTTCCGTAAGGCGAAGAAAAGCCACGGCGATGGCCCGCAAGCGGCTCCAACTGGCGAAGAAAAAGATGGAAGCGAACGAACAGGGCGCATTCTACGATGAAACCGCGAATGCATTGTGGGGATATATCGGGGACAAGCTTTCCATTCCCAACTCCGGGTTGTCACGAGAGGCAGCCATCGATGGACTGAAGGCACGCCGGGTCAACGATCAACTGCTCGCCAGGTTAAACGCGGTGCTTGACCAGTGTGAGCTGGCCCGGTATGCCGGCGGGTCCGCCGATCCCCGCAATACTTACGGGGAAGCCGTTGGCGTTATCACCTCACTTGAAGACGCAATAAAATGAGTGGCCTGATCGCATTTCTAACAAATAAATGGATGGCAGTGCGGCTTACCGGTTACCTTTTGCTGGTGCCCGCATGGCTATTCGCCTGGGACCCGGCCATGATTTACAGCCAGGCCAATGAATCCTACCGCCAGGGCAAATACGAGGAGGCGGTGTCGTCTTACGAAAAGCTGGCAAAATCCGGGCATGTTTCCGTCGATGTTTATTTCAACCTGGGTAATGCCTATTATAAATCAGGACTGATTCCGCATGCGATCCTGAATTACGAACGCGCCAAACGCCTTGACCCGGCGGATCCGGACATTGCCTTTAATCTCGAACTCACCAATGCCCAGACCATTGACAAGATAGAAGCCGTACCGGAAGTGTTCTACAAAAAGTGGTGGCGTGCTTTCATGCACGGTGCCCCGGCAGATGGCTTCGCACGGCGGGGACTTTGGCTGTTGTGGCTGGCCGTGGCAGGGGCCGCCGTGTACCTGTTCGTTAACATTGGCCTCATCAAACGTATCGCCTTTTTCGGCGCCCTGCTGGTGGCTTGTGCCGGGCTGTTCCAGTTCTACCTTTCAGCAAGGCAGGTCAGTGAAATGGAGCGGCGCAATGAAGCGATCATCTTTTCCACCAACGTGTATGTACGGAGTTCACCGGATGAGGAGAGCACGAGTCTTTTCATGCTTCATGCGGGTACCAAAATTGAGGTGCTCGACGAGCTGACCGGCTGGAAGCGGATTCGCATCGCCAGCGGAAATGAAGGATGGGTGGAAAGCGACGCACTCGAAATCATCTAAGGAAATTCCGGTGCAGGTACTGATCCTGAGTGATACACATGGCTTCCTGGATGAGGCAGTGTTGCGACATGCCAGGGAGGCAGACGAAACGTGGCATGCGGGTGATATCGGGAATGTGCAAGTAGCAGATGTGCTTGCCGATGCTGGTCCGCTGCGTGCCGTTTACGGCAATATCGACGGTATGCCGTTGCGACAGCGTTTCCCCGGGCAGTTACGTTTTACCGCGGAGGGGCTTGATGTTTTCATGACACATATTGGTGGTTACCCCGGAAAATACGACAGGGGTATCGGACCATTGCTGAAGCGGAATCCACCGGGCCTTTTCATTTCCGGGCACTCCCATATCGTAAAGGTTATGCGTGACCCGGCCCTGGGACAAATGATCCATATCAATCCAGGTGCGGCGGGACGCGAAGGATTTCACCGGGTGCGCACCGTGGTGAAGATCCAGGTCATGAAGGGACGTGTATCAGATGTCCGGGTGGTGGAGCTGGGCAACAGGTGAAATCAGCGGATCCTGTCCGCTGACCTGACCAGTGCCTCGTCCTTTCGGATCCGGTGAATTCCGAGTCTCAGGAAGAAAAACTGAAGAAATGGAATAAAGCTGCCGAACAGAAAGACCGCTTCACGGTCACCGCCTTCACCCATTCCGCGGGAAACAAAATAAACCGTTCCTACCACGCCCAGGCAACAAGCCACGGCCAACCAGCAAAGCCTGACCTGCAATTTGCGGCGCTTGTACTGGAGCACGGCAAATAAAGGGATGGCTGCCGTGGCCGCACACAGAATACTCAGCAGCCAGGAGTAGGAAGCAAGGGAAAAGCCTCCGTCCTGCAACCGCTCTACGCCTTTCAGGGTGAGCTTGTATACAAGATCGCCCGATTCAGGCTGTGGAAATATCTTGGTACTGAATGGAAAAAACCAATAGCCGGCGGCAAGGACCACCGCGGCGAGAAGGAACAAGGTCTGGACCCTTTGCAGCATGTCAGGTGATGCAAAAATGGCAAACAAAACGCGAAACCACCTTCAAATTGCCTGTTAATAAATATTTTAGGCATGAATGGGTATAAAAATCGAAAAATACGCTATACTTGCATTTGATACCAGTCGGGTATTAATAGCCTTTTTCCACTTCATTTATTTATTCAACCTCTTTCCTTCCGGGAAACATTATACTGACATCCGATCAGCGCCATTCCTGATTATTTCCGCTTCTGAAGCTTGAGTTTCATTTTGCGTTTTTATAATGCCAAAACCGTATTTCCATGTATGATATTGATGTATTGAACGGCAAGTTGCTCGCAGACCTGAAGGAGATTGCCAGGGAACTGAAGATGGAGGGATTCGACAACCTGCGCAAACAGGACCTGATCTATAAAATTCTTGATCATCAGGCTGCCAACCCCGGCCCTACCAAGTCCGATTCACCCTCAGGCAAATCTCATGCCCAAAAGTCTCATGCCCAAAAGTCATCTTCCCATAAATCATCTTCCAACAAACCATCTTCCAATAAACCATCTTCCAATAAATCATCAGCTGCCAGGTCCGGCGGCAAAAGCACATCCAAAGCCAAATCCACCGAAGTGAAAAAATCGGAATCGAAACAGACTGAAAAGACGGAATCGTCGAGGCCCAAGCGCAGGCGCATCAGCCCTGCCAAGGAAAATGAAACCGAAGCAGCCGCGCCTGCACCCCCGCCCCAGCCTGCAACCGCACCTGCAGCTGCACCTGCACCTGCACCTGCACCTGCACCCGCACCCGCTGCCGCGGCCCAGGAGAAAAAACCAGCCCCGGCCCCTAAGCCACCACAGAATAACCACCCGCCGGCGCAGGGTAGCCGGGAGAGGAAATCGGTGGAACCCGCATTCGATTTCGGCGACATCGTCAAGAGTGAAGGAGTACTTGAAATCATGAACGAAGGCTACGGGTTTCTCCGCTCATCGGATTACCACTACCTGGCATCGCCGGACGACATTTATGTTTCCCAGTCACAGATCAAGCTGTTCGGGCTCAAGACGGGTGACACGGTTCGCGGTGTCGTGCGACCGCCCAAGGAAGGTGAAAAGTACTTTCCGCTGATCAAGGTGGACCTCATAAACGGCCTCGAGCCCGAGGTGGTGCGTGACCGTGTTCCCTTTGATTTCCTTACGCCGCTTTTCCCGCATGAAAAGCTCAACATCACCGAAAAAAGCGCCACTCTGTCGACCAGGGTGATGGACATGTTTACACCAATCGGGAAAGGCCAACGTGGCCTTATCGTGGCCCAGCCCAAGACGGGTAAGACCGTATTGCTAAAGGACGTGGCCAATGCCATCGCCGCGAACCACCCGGAAGTATACCTGATCATCCTGCTCGTGGATGAGCGGCCCGAGGAAGTTACGGATATGGCCCGGAGTGTACGGGCAGAGGTGGTGGCATCAACCTTTGATGAGCCTGCCGACAAGCATGTCAAGGTAACCAGCATCGTACTCGAAAAAGCCAAGCGGATGACCGAGTGCGGCCATGATGTGGTGATCCTGCTCGACTCCATTACAAGGCTTGCAAGGGCCTATAATACCGTGGCGCCTGCTTCAGGAAAAATCCTGTCAGGTGGGGTGGATGCCAATGCCCTGCACAAGCCCAAACGCTTTTTCGGCGCGGCCAGGAAAATTGAGAATGGCGGGTCGCTGACAATTATCGCCACGGCACTTATCGATACAGGATCGCGCATGGACGAGGTGATTTTCGAAGAGTTCAAGGGCACGGGTAATATGGAACTTCAGCTGGATCGCAAGCTTTCCAACAAACGCATCTTCCCTTCTATCGACCTGGTGGCCTCCAGCACGCGGCGTGACGACCTGTTGCTTGACAAGGATATGCTTCAGAAAATCTGGATTCTCAGGAATCACCTTGGAGACATGAACCCGGTCGAAGCGATGGAGTTCCTGCAGGATCGCCTGCGAGGCACGAAGTCGAACGAGGAATTCCTCGTGTCGATGAACAGCTGATCGATCTTTTCTTTCCCCCGCTTAATCCAGGGCATGCAGCACGAGTCCGCTGCGCAACTTGGGCTCGAACCAGGTGGTCTTTGGAGGCATGATCTTCCCGGAGTCGGCAATGGCAATAAGTTGTTCCATGGAGACCGGGTATAGAGCAAAAGCCACTTTCATCTCACCGCTGTCCACCCGTTTCTTCAGTTCATCCAGCCCACGAAGGCCACCCACGAAGTCAATTCGCTTGTCCTTGCGCAGGTCTACGATGTCAAGCAGCGGGGCAAGCACCTGTTCTGACAGAATGGTTACGTCCAGTACCCCGATCGGGTCGTGGTCGTCAAAGGTCCCGTCATTGGCGGTCAGTTTGTACCATTTGCCGTCCAGGTACATTGAGAATTCATGCAGGTGTGACGGACGCCACGCCTTTGCGCCCATCTCCTCAACGGCGAAGCGGCTTCCCAGGCGTTCCAAAAATTCGGCCGGGCTCATCCCGTTCAGGTCGCGGATCACGCGGTTGTAATCCATGATGCTTAACTGGTTATCCGGGAACAGGACAGCCAGAAAATAGTTGTATTCCTCCTGCCCGGTGTGGTTTTCATTAGCCTCGCGCCTTTCCTTTCCCACCAGCGCGGCAGCCGCTGTCCGGTGATGGCCGTCCGCCACGTAGGTGTGCGGGATGCTTTTGAATTCAGCGGCGATCCGGTCTGTCGCGGCCTGGCCGGAAACCACCCAGAACATATGCCGGATTCCATCATCCGCTTCGAAGTCGTATTCAGGATCCGCTTTCACGGCTTCGGCAACCAGCCGGTCGATCCCTTCTCGGTGCGGGTAAGCGAAAAACACCGGTTCATAGTTGAGGTTCGAGGTCCGTACATGGTTCTTCCGGTCTTCCTCCTTATCTGGCCTTGTCAGCTCATGTTTCAGGATAACGTTATTGAAGTAATCGTCCACGGAAGCGCATCCCACGATCCCGTATTGGGTCCT
Source organism: Bacteroidota bacterium (assembly GCA_024638565.1). Lineage (GTDB taxonomy): Bacteria > Bacteroidota > Bacteroidia > AKYH767-A > OLB10 > JAHEKC01. The sequence goes on along the minus strand of JAHEKC010000069.1, from coordinate 1,386 downwards.
GCCGTCCATGATTTGTGCGTAGATGTAAAAGCACTGCTGCGGATCCTGCCTGAATATGCCTTGCTCCTTCATTTGGTCGAAATTTTCTTTTCCTTTCCGGTAAATGGCAGGTGCATACGCGTCCTGGTCATCGGGAAAATCTATTTCGGGCTTGATGACATGATAGAAGGAATGGGGGTTGTCGCCGGCTTCCGCCCTGGCTTCGGCAGCATTCAGGACGTCGTAAGGCCGGCAGGCCACACGGGCTGCGTGCTCAGGCAGCGGGCGGATCCCGCGAAAGGGCTTGAATTGGGCCATATGAAACTGGTTTAACGGTCGCCGGGAAACGCCGGCGGAGGGCGGCAAAAATAAGACAAAATCCCGGGGCCTCCCGGGGCACTGCCATCCGCAAGGCAGGGTTGATGCATGATCATTGCCCGCAATATTGTTGCCCTTGGCCTGCATGCTGCGGCCGGGCGCGGGCATGAGATGTCCAATGTGATGGTGGCAAGCATGAAAAAACTAAATTTGCGCCTCAATTAAATTCGCTAATCCCATCGCAAATGAATCTACATGAATACCAGGGCAAGGATATCCTGAAATCACACGGAGCAGCCATCCAGGAGGGAATCGTCGCCGCGACACCTGAGGAAGCGGTGGATGCGGCGCAGAAGCTGCAGGAACAAACGGGGACCGGCTGGTGGGTTGTGAAATCCCAGATTCACGCGGGCGGCCGCGGCAAAGGCAAAATCACAGGCACGGAGCAGAAAGGTGTGGCCCTGGCCAAATCCCTCGATGAGGTGAAGACTATTGCCGGGAATATCCTGGGAAATGTGCTGGTAACCATTCAAACCGGCTCAGCCGGCAGGAAGGTCAACCAGGTACTGGTAGCCCAGGACGTCTATTACCCCGGTGATTCCGAACCGGAGGAATATTACATGAGCGTGTTGCTGGACCGCGCTGCGGGACGGAATATCATTATGTACAGTCCCGAAGGCGGGGTGAATATCGAAGAGGTGGCGGAAAAGACGCCGCACCTGATATATAAGGAGGAGGTCGATCCTGCGGTAGGGCTTCGCCCCTTCCAGTGCAGGAAAATTGCATTTAACCTGGGCCTGGGCGGAAATGCGTTTAAGGAGATGACCCGGTTCGTGCAATCCATGTACAGGGCCTACGAAGAATCTGACGCTTCTCTTTTCGAAATCAACCCGCTGCTTAAAACGTCGGACGAACGCATCATCGCGGTGGATTCCAAGGTAAACATTGACGATAGTGCCCTTTACCGTCAGAAAACCCTGGCCGGCAAGCGAGATCTGGCAGAAGAGGACCCCACGGCAGAAGAGGCGCCGGCGGCAGAAGAAGCTCCCACTGACGAAAAGCCCCTGATCACTAAAGACCAGCTAAGGC
>JAHEKC010000068.1 GCA_024638565.1 Bacteroidota bacterium | reverse complement strand
TTCACCTGCATGCCCGGGAAGTGAGGTTCCTGCACCCGGTCCGGAATGAGGAGATCCGCGTGGTGGCGCCGGTGCCTGGAGATTCACTTTGGAAGTACTTCGAGGGCCTTGAAAGCGATAAGTGAATCGTGGTTGGCGATTTTTAATCAGGGAGGGTTTAGGGTGCTGGCGGAAATCTGCATCCTGCAGGTCGCCAACCGCTATGCCCCCTTTTTTACCTCAAGCTTGAATCCGCTTCCATGGATGTTCACCAGTTCCACATGCGGATCGGCGCTGAGGTATTTCCGGATCTTGGCGATAAAGACATCCATGCTGCGCGCGGTAAAATAATTGTCGTTACCCCAAATCTTTTTCAATGCTTCCTCACGCCGGAGCAGGTCATTCATGTGCAGGCACAGCATGTACAGCAGCTCTCCTTCCTTGGGTGACAATTTGAATGTTTCCGCGCCATTGGTGATGGTGCGCATCTTGTAGTCGAAGTGCAGCTTGCCGATATTGAACGCGGTGGGTTTGTCCTTGTCCTTTTCCAGGTTACGGTTCAGGATGGCCTTGATCTTGTAAAGGAGGATTTCCGAATCGAAAGGCTTGGTGATATAGTCGTCGGCACCGATCTTGAATCCTTCCAATACATCCGATTTCATTGACTTGGCAGTCAGGAAGATCATGGGAATCACGGAATCCTTTTCCCTGATCTCCCGGGCCAGTGTAAAGCCGTCCTTGACGGGCATCATGACATCCAGGATGCAAAGGTCGAAATGACTGGCCTGGAAGGCCCCGAAGGCTTCGCTGCCATCCTTGCACAACTTGACCTCATAGTCGTTCATGGTCAGGTAGTCCCTGAGCACGGCACCGAAATTGGGATCGTCTTCCGCCAGGAGGATCTTGAATTTTTGCGCTTTCATATGTTATGCTTTACTTGTTCTGTTCCTGTTCGGTCAGGGGCAGGTAGATCTCGAACCTGCTGCCCTTTCCCGGCTCGCTTATGGCCTTTACTTCGCCGCCATGGGCCGTCACGATGGATTTCACATTACTGAGCCCCAGTCCAAACCCTTTCACGTCATGTACATTGCCGGTGGAGAGGCGGTAAAACTTTTCAAATACCCGGTTGACTGTTTCACGATCCATACCCATGCCGTTGTCCTGAACGGAAAACAGGATGCCGTTTTCCCTGTTTCGCGTGGCTACCGTGATTTCCGGCGTTTCGGGTGAATACTTGTTTGCATTGTCGAGCAGGTTAACCAGTACGGTGGTAAGCAGGACTTCATCGCCCAGGATCCGGTGGTTGTCTGCCTCAAGCGCCAGGTCGATCCGCCCGCCCCGTGCGCCGATCATCATTTCCAGCTTGCCCACCGCCTTGCGTACCAGTGCATGGAAGTCCAAATCCCGCATCCTGATTTTAAAATCCTTCTTGTCGAAGAGGGCGGTCTGCAGGATGGTTTCCACCTGCTCGTTCATGCGTTTGTTTTCTTCCCGGATTATATCGGAGTAGTGGGTGACCTTTTCCCTGTCGCTGGAGATCCTGGGATTGTTGATGGCGTCGATGGCAAGCCCAATGGTGGCAATAGGGGTCTTGAACTCGTGGGTCATATTGTTGATGAAGTCCGATTTGATGTCAGAAAGCTCCTTCTGGCGCAACAGCATCTGTATGGTGTAAAAGAACACCAGGATGATGGTGAGCGTGAAGATAACCGAACCAGCCAGCATCCAGGACAGCGACGAGAGCACGAAGGTGGTGCGCGACGGGAAATGCAGGTTCAGCAAATGCCCCTTGGAAACAAGTTCATTGGGAAACAGGTCCACCGAATAGGGCGTGTCGGCGAGACTTTCCGCTGCCGTCGTGTCACGCATGGCGATGACGGAGTCTTTTTTCGAATCCAGGATGGAAAAGTGGTACCTGGTGCTGACACCATTGTTCTTCAATTCCTTTTTAAGCAGTGAATCGACCACCGCCGGCTGCAGGGAGAGGATCGGGTCATATTCATCCGACAGGTATGAAAGGTAGATCTTGTTGAGCACCTCGTTCATCTTGCCCATCCGGGAATTTATTTTCACCTTCATCTGCACCAGCTCCTGTTCCTTGCGGATGCGTTCCTTCTCCACTTCCGCTTCCATCAGTTCATTCCTGATCTCCATGACATCACGGCGAAGGACTTCCTCTTCCACACGCACCCTGTTGATCTCCGTTGAGGTCATGGCTGAATCCGTGTTGATGAGAATCCGTTCGCTGCGCCGCTTGTTGCCTGTCTGCACGGAGTCCGCAATGACCAGCTGGATGTCGTCGGGCTTGCCCTCGGGCACACGGCTGATCCGTTTTCCGTTCCCACCCGTCAGCATCATGGTATCCCCGTCTCCCTGCCAGCTGACCATGGAACTGTCCACCACTTTCCAGAAAGACGAGTCGGCGGGGAGGTTGAAAAAGCGGTGCCGGATAAGGCTGAAGGCATGCCTCGTTTCAAGCTTGTCCACCACCTCCTTCATGGCCTCATGCACCTGCTGGTCGAACTGCTGCTCACGCAAACGGTAGTCATGCCGGATCCAGTTGATCTGAAGCAGGATGATACCGATCAGCCCGGCACTCATGATCAGGACCGCGATGGTGATGGCGCTTTTTCGCATTTTTACAAAATTACGGTGCCCGGCGTGCCGGAGGTTTGACTTTAACGTATTATTAACTTAATCCGGCCCGACGCTCAAACCATTATGATGAGAAAGAACATTTCCTCCGGCACACAATGGGAGAGCCGTGTGGGTTATTCCAGGGCCGTACGCACCGGTAACCACATAGAAGTATCGGGAACGGTTGCGGCGGATGCGTCCGGTGTCCTGGCGCCCGGCGATGCATATGGACAGACCGTTATTATCCTGGACAGGATCGAACAGGCTCTTGTGGAAGCGGGCAGCGGAATGCAGGATGTGGTGCGGACACGGATTTTTGTGACGGACATCTCCGGCTGGGAGGCCGTTGGGCGGGCCCATGCAGAAAAGTTCGGCGATATCCGGCCAGCCGCGACCATGGTGGAAGTGCGTGCCCTCATCAGGCCGGGCCTGCTCGTGGAAATTGAGGCGACGGCCGTGGCCGGGAGCAGCGACAGGTAACTCGGGACCTGCCTGGTCTCCTACATGCTATCCACATCCACCTGCACCAGGACCCTTCGGTTGGTCACATCCTGGCGGAAGAAATCCAGTGCCGTATGCACCTGCTTCCTGAATTTTGCTGAAGGGTAACCACGTTCCGTCTTGACGATGATATTCCGCTGGTGCAGGTTTCGGATGCGGGGTACATGCGGCACCACGGGGCCTGCCACCCTTTTGCCAAGCCTTTCCCTCAGTTCGCGTGCCAGGATGATGGCCTTTTCCTCTGCAAGCCTTTCCGTTTTATGCTTCACGCGGATGACGGTGATCCTGCAAAAAGGGGGGTACATGAAGCGTTGCCGCTCATTGAGCTCATACGCATAAAAGCCGTTGTAATCGTTTTCTTTCACGAACTCGATCACGGGGTGTTCGGGTTTCCAGGTTTGCACGATCACGAGACCGCGGCGGGCCTTGCGGCCCGCCCGCCCGCTGACCTGCAGCATGAGCTGGAAGCTCCGTTCGTAGGCCCTGAAATCCGGAAAGTTAAACTGGTTGTCAGCGTTCAGGATACCCACAAGGTTTACATTTCCGAAGTCAAGCCCCTTGGTGACCATTTGCGTACCCGTAAGGATATCCGTCTCTCCTGCCTCGAACTGGTGCAGGATCTGCCTGTAGGAAGCCTTGTTGCGGGTGCTGTCATAGTCAAGCCGTGCCGTTTTGCGATCGGGGAAGAAAATGGATATTTCGTCCTCTACGCGTTCCGTTCCGTATCCGTGCATACGGAGGTCGTTATCCTGGCAAGCCGAACATCTGGAAGGGACGCTGATGGAATACCCGCAGTAATGGCAGACCAGCTGATGCCTTTTCTTATGAAGGGTCAGTGAAACATCACAGTTGACACAATGGGGCACCCAGTGGCAGTTGCCGCATTCAAGATAGGGCGAGAATCCACGGCGATTCTGGAACAGGATCACCTGCCTGCCGGATTCCAGTGAATGGCCCATCGCTTCCAGCATGCGCTCCGAAAAAAAAGATTTCATCTTTTTGCGACGCGTGGCATCTGCAATATCTACCACCTCGATTTCGGGCATCTGGATGTCCGCGTAACGCGTGGCGAGTGTGGCCAGCCCGTACTTTCCGCCCGAGGCATTATAATAACTCTCCATGGATGGGGTGGCAGACCCCAGCAGGGTCCGGGCTCCATGGCCGTGGGCAAGCATGATGGCAGTATCGCGCCCGTTGTAACGAGGTGCGGGATCGACTTGTTTGTATGAAGGGTCATGTTCCTCATCCACGATCACCAGGCCCAGCTTGTCATAAGGCAGGAAGACGGCACTGCGCGCACCCACGATCACGAGGCCTTCATCGGAATCCTCACCCATCCGGTGCCAGACACCCGCCCGCTGCCTTTCGTTGAACCGGGAATGGTAGATCAGCAGCCTGCTGCCGAAGTGCTTTTTCAGACGGGAAATGATCTGGGTGGTCAGCGCTATTTCCGGTAACAGGTACAGCACCTGCCGCCCTCTTTTCAGTTCCCGTTCAATCAGGTGCATGTAGATCTCCGTCTTGCCCGACGAGGTCACGCCGTGCAGCAGGGTGACATCGTGTTTTCCTGATTGTTCGTCTATCGTGGCCAGGGCTCCTGCCTGGGCTTCATTGAGTTTGGAAAGCGGCGCCAGCGCTTCCGCCTCACCGGCCTCCGCGATGGCTTCCTGTTCCGTTACCACCAGGATATCCTTCTTCACCAGCTGGGAAAGAATGGCGCCGGTACATCCTGCGGTGCGGAGCAGCTTTTGCTTCAGGATGGTTTCGTCCCGATTGCCTTCCTGCATCCGGAAGAAAGTCATCAGCAGGTGCAACTGGCGCGGCGCCCTTTTCTCGAGCTGACCGAACAGCTCCTGCATTTGCGGATCACCCAGGCCCGGGTTCAGGCCCACGAATGAGTAGGTATCCGGGGTGAAATCTTTCCCGAGCTCCTCACGGTCAGCGAGCACCTTCCGTTCCATCAGCTGCTTTACAAGCGGAATGACATTCCGGCGCCCTGTGAGCTTCGATACATCGGAGAGGGCCAGCTCGGTGTCTGCCTGCAGCGCTTCCACAATGGTTCGCTCCTGCTCGCCGAGGGCCGAAAGGTCACCGTCGAAGCCGGGATGGAGCACCACACGTGTTTCGCTTTCCAGCTTAAGCGCCGATGGGATGGCAGCTGCCATCACCTCACCCATGGTGCACATGTAATAGTCCGCCATCCATTCCCAGAATGCGAGCTGCTGTTCGGAAACCAACGGCTTGGGATCGATGACGGAAAGGATCTCCTTGGCTTCGTAGGCGGAGGGACGCTCTTCGTGCAGCCGCCGCACGATGGCACTGTACATCTTGTGCCTGCCAAACTGCACGACCACACGCTTGCCTGGTTCGGTATCCTGTCGCAATGTCGCCGGGACAGCATAGGTATAATACCCGGGCAGGGCTAGGGGCAGGATGACATCGGCATACATGGCGGGCGGAAAGGCAGCAGACATCAAAAATATGTGATTTACAGCTACATGTCATGTATAATGTCCTGGAATGGTATGCCGGCGGAATGAAAATCACTTTGTAATTTCGTTGCCACCTGACCTATGACCGACTGGTATAAGAGCTGGTTTGATTCGCCGTATTATCACGTCCTGTACCGGGACCGTGACGATAGCGAGGCACGCCTCTTTCTCGATAATATTACCGCCTGGCTGGAACCGCCCCGCGGGGCGGAAATGCTCGACCAGGCCTGCGGGCGGGGGCGCCATGCAGTATACCTGAGCGAACTGGGGTATGATGTGACGGGCACCGATCTTTCGGAAGGGAACATCGAACATTGCCGCCGGTTCAGCCATCCGAAACTCCGTTTCTTCGTTCATGACATGCGTGATCCGGTTGCGGAAGGGAAGTTCGACTGCATCTTCAATATCTTCACGAGCATTGGTTATTTTGATACCGATGCCGACCAGGAGCGGGTGGTGAAAAGTGCCGCCACCGCACTGAAGCCCGGCGGGATGTATGTCATTGACTTCATGAACGTACGCAAGGTGGAAAAGGAGATGGTGGGGCACGAACAAAAGCAGGTGGAAGGGATATGCTTCGATATCAACCGCCGCATGGAGAAGGGCTTTATCAGGAAAAGCATCTCTTTTATGCATAATGACAGGCAATATGACTTCGAGGAGAACGTGGAGGCCATGACCCGAACCGATTTTGAAAGGTATTTCAGGTCGGCCGGACTCGTGACCCAGGCTGTATTCGGAGGTTACCGCCTGGAGGTCTTTGAAGAAGAGGTGTCTGACCGGCTGGTAATGGTCGCCCTCAAGAAGGCAGGCGATAAAACTGAATAGAAATGACGACCTGGCAATACATACTCCTGTTTGGTTCGATTGCTGCCAGCGGCATGCTTTATTTCATCGTAGGCAGGACCCACGACGTGGCCATGAAGCTGTCCCTCTCCTTCACCGGTGCCTTCCTTTTTGCCATCAGCATTATTCACCTCATTCCGGAGGTATACGGAAGCGAACCGGGCATCGGATTGTATGTGCTGGCAGGATTTTTTATCCAGGTCATCATCGAATTTTTTTCGGAAGGGATCGAGCACGGGCATGTGCATAAGCACCGGGCGGGAGACAAGGCATTTCCCGTTGCCATGATGCTGGGACTCAGCTTCCATTCGTTCCTGGAGGCCATGCCGCTGTCGGGCGACTTCGGTCATCACCATCATGATACGCTGCTGTCCGGTATCATCCTGCACCATATTCCCGTGGCATTCGCCCTCACGGGCATGCTGGCTGCCGCGGGGCTGGGGCGCGGGGCCGTATTGGCCTACCTGCTGCTTTTCGCGGCGATGGCGCCCCTGGGCGCCCTTACCGGCGCCCTGCTAGGGCATTCCCTTGATTCGGGTGCGGAAGTGTATTTCAACAGGCTGATGGGAATCGTGATCGGGATTTTCCTGCATATCAGCACCACCATCCTTTTCGAATCAAACAATACCCACCGCTTCAACCTGTACAAGCTGGTGGTGATCCTGGCGGGCGCTGCGTTCGCCGTGGTCCTGTTTTAAGCATCGAGCGTACCCCGGAACACAAAAGCCGCCGGACCTTCCAGCCGGATATCCCGGTATCCTGTTCCCTCCGGGGAAAATGAAACCAGCAGTCGGCCTCCCGGTGTTTCGACCTGCACCCGGTTGCCGGTGACCAGGCCCTTATGGCGGGCGGCAAGGGCAGCTGCCACGGCCCCTGTCCCACAGCTGAGCGTTTCATCCTCCACGCCCCGCTCATAGGTGCGCAGATGCAATACCCCGTTATGCACACTTGCGAAATTTACATTGATACCCTTATCCCGGTAGGGTCCGCTGTTTCTGATCCTGCGGCCTTCGGCCACAACTTCGACCTGGTCCGGGTCGTTGACAAAGGAGATGAAATGCGGGGATCCGGTATCCAGCACGGCCTGGCCGTCATCCAGCTTAATGTGATCCACCGCGGCCATGCCCAGGGAAACGATGCCATTTCCCGCTTCCCTGTCGTATTTCTCCAGCCGCGCTTCATGGCCGCCGTCAATGGCCAGGAAGGAAGCCTGGCGGTCAACGATGCCCAGGGCACGGGCAAACAGGGCAATGCACCTGCCCCCGTTGCCGCACATGGAGCCGGGGTGCCCGTCGGCGTTGAAATACACCATTTCGAAGTCCGCTTCCGCGGAGCCGTTCAGCAGCATCAGCCCATCAGCCCCGATGCCGAACCGGCGGTGACAAAGACGGGCCACCGTTTCAGGCCCGGGGGCCCAGGACAGGTCCCGGTTGTCCACCAGGATAAAATCGTTGCCCGTACCCTCGTACTTGTGAAATGGAATCTCCATCTAGCCTGTAAAAGTAAAAAGTGCTTCGCAAAGCGGGCGGGCACGGTTTTAAGAAAGTTTTAACAGGGGCCGTAAACTAATCAGGCCGGGGCGGCGTTTAAATCCCTGCACGACCATGCTGACCATTAACAAATCTTTAACCCCGGCATTCATTATCGATTCATCTGTCCGGAACTATTTTTGCAGCAGTAAATAACAACAGTCCCGATACCGAAAGTTCAAAACACAAAACGATTATGAAAAAGACGTTCAGGTTCATTTTAACATCCACGTTGATTGCAGCTCTGGGCGGTTTTGCAGGCGTCTCTATTTACAAATTGACTGAAGGGGAGCCCGAAACGGCCCGTGGCGGTTACATCAGCGACAGGCAGCATCTTCACCTTACAGGGTTGCCAGACATGGTGCCGGCGCCGGTAGACTTCGTGGGCGCAGCGGAAAAGACAGTGGCTGCGGTAGTATATGTCAAGACGACATATGCGGCCAGGACCAATTCCTTCTACAATCCCTTCAGGGATTTCTTTTATAATCATCCCCGGCAGCAACCGCAGCGGCAATCGACCGGTTCCGGGGTCATCATAAGTGATGACGGATATATAGTCACGAATAACCACGTGGTGGAGAATGCGTCGAGTGTGGAGGTTACGCTCAATGATAAAAGGACATTCGGTGCCCGCATCGTGGGTGCTGATCCTTCCACCGACCTGGCATTGCTGAAGATCGATGAGCAGGAACTCCCCTTTATCCCCTACGGTAATTCCGATGAAGTTCGAATAGGAGAATGGGTGCTGGCCGTGGGAAATCCCTTTAACCTGACATCCACGGTAACCGCGGGGATTGTCAGTGCAAAAGCGCGCAACATCAGGATTCTGAACAACCAGGAATTCCCTTTGGAGTCTTTCATCCAGACGGATGCAGCGGTCAACAGGGGCAACAGCGGTGGCGCGCTCGTTTCCACCAATGGTGAGTTGGTGGGCATCAATTCGGCCATTGCCTCCACTACCGGAACCTATGCCGGGTACTCCTTTGCTATCCCGGTGAACCTGGTGCGCAAGGTCATGGACGACCTGGTGGAGTACGGCAGTGTGCAGCGGGCATTCATCGGTGTTCAGATCAGGGATATCAACCAGGAGCTGGCTGACGACAAAGGGCTGAATACGCTTGAAGGTGTTTATGTGAGCAGTCTGACGGATGGCGGTGCTGCAGCAGATGCCGGCATCGAGGATGGTGATGTGATTACGCATGTGGAAGGCATTCCGGTTAAGACCTCGAGTGAATTGCAGGAGCAGGTGGGCAGGTACCGGCCCGGAGATGATATAACCGTTACCCTTCTGCGCGGCCGGGAGGTGAAAAACAAGAATGTGACTTTGCGTAACAACAACGGAACCACGAGGCTGATCAAAAAGGACGAAGTGTTCAACCTCCTGGGTGCCGAGTTCGCCGAGCTTGATGAAGCCTCAATGGACAGGCTTGGCCTGGATAATGGAATCAAGGTGGTGGACCTGAAGCCAGGGAAACTCCTGAACGCCGGGATCAAGAAAGGATTCGTCATCACCCGCATTGACAACGAGAATATAAATTCCATCACCGAACTCAAGCGCAAGCTAAGCGCCAAGCACAGCGACGGCGTGCTGATCGAAGGGGTATATCCGAATGGCATGCGCGCCTACTACGGGTTCGGGATGTAGCATATTATAATAATATTTGCATAGGGTTAGGTTAGTTTTTCATGCCGGCTTGTGAAAGCAAGCCGGTTTTTTATTTCATGCCGTTTACACGCGGTTTATCGGTCATTTTGGCATCTGCCGGCCGCGTCTAATTATTTTTATTTTTGTATTACCAACCTAACCTCAGATGCGTCAACTTAAGATTTCCAAATCCATAACCAACCGCGAGAGTGCGTCCCTGGAAAAATACCTCCAGGAGATCGGGAAAGAACGGATGGTTACGGCGGAAGAAGAAGTCAGGCTAGCGAAACGAATCAAAGCAGGTGACCAGACTGCCCTCGACAAACTCACAAAGGCAAACCTTCGTTTCGTGGTTTCAGTGGCAAAACAGTACCAGAACCAGGGGCTGAGCCTGCCCGACCTGATCAACGAGGGAAACCTGGGCCTGATCAAGGCCGCCAAGCGATTTGATGAAACACGGGGATTCAAGTTTATCTCCTATGCCGTATGGTGGATCCGCCAGTCGATCCTCCAGGCTTTGGCGGAGCAGTCCCGGATCGTGCGTCTCCCCCTTAACCAGGTGGGTTCACTAAGCAAGATCAGCAAGGCCTTTTCAAAGCTGGAGCAGGAATTCGAACGGGAACCTTCAGCTGAAGAGCTGGCGGAGATCCTCGAAATCCCCATCGAGAAGATCGCGGAATCTATTAAGGTGGGCGGACGGCATGTATCCATGGATGCACCTTTTGTACAGGGGGAGGAGAACAGCCTGATAGACGTGATCGAGAACAAGGATTCGCCCAAGGCCGACTGGTTCCTCATGAAGGAAAGCCTGAAAAAGGAAATCGAACGGTCCCTGAGCACACTGACCCCGCGCGAACAGGAAGTGGTCAGGTTGTTTTTCGGTATCGGCCAGTCATACGGATGGACACTTGACGAAATAGGCACACGCCTGGCGCTTACCCGTGAGCGGGTGCGGCAGATCAAGGAAAGGGCCATCCGAAGGCTCAGGAATAAGTCGCGCTGCAAACTGCTGAAGGCGTACCTGGGATAACCAGGAATTCAAACCCGAAATTCCCGAATGCCCCTGCTTTTAAGGGTCATTTGCCGTAAATTTGCGCCCCGATCAGGACCGGTTTTAACAGCATTAACCAGCCCGGCAGGGCCGGCCGGCCAAAAAAACGAAACATGAGCACAGGTACCATGACGCCATCCCAAACGCAGTCCTATGAATTACAGTTGAATGACTGGATCCGGCAGGAGAAAGCCGCGATCGAGCTCATTCATTTGATTGGCTCCCTGTGGTTCGACAAATCCGTGGAACTGATCATCTTCAGGAACCAGCTGGTGGACCGCAGTGCCAGCGAGGTACTCAAGCTGCATGGGTATGCACGTGAGATCGTGAAAAAGCGGATCTCCATTTTCGATACGCTGCTGCTGACCAAGGAAATCTCAAAGCTGGACCTGGCACCCACCCGGATGGATATCGGACGGCTGGCCAATGAATGGATCAGCGAAAAGGATAACTACCCGGGACCTGCCGAGTTCGTGGGAGACAAGCTGAAAGACTTTATCGGTTCAGACCGTCGCGAGCTCGTGCCCAAGGATGTGGTTCTGTACGGCTTCGGCCGTATCGGAAGGCTTATTGCCCGCGAACTGATCAGCCAGGCGGGCAAGGGCCTGCAACTCCGCCTGCGGGCCATCGTCACCCGCAGCCTGGCGGACGGCGATATCGTGAAGCGTGCCGATCTCCTGCGTTCTGACTCCGTGCATGGATCCTTCCCCGGGACGGTTATCGAAGACCCGGACAACCAGGCGCTTATCATCAACGGCCATACGGTGCACCTCATCACCGCCCAGAACCCGGAAGAAGTCGACTATGAAAAGTACGGGATCAAGGACGCACTGGTCATTGACAATACAGGGGCCTTCCGTGACCGGGAAGGGCTGGGACGGCACCTGCAGGCCAGGGGCGCGGAGAAAGTGTTGCTGACCGCTCCCGGCAAGGACGACATTCCGAATATCGTACATGGGGTTAACCACAAGGACTATAATCCGGATGAGCGCATTTTCTCCGCCGCCTCCTGCACCACCAACGCCATCGTACCGGTGCTGGCCGTGATTGAACGGACCATCGGCATCGAGAAAGGACATATCGAAACCATTCACTCGTATACCAACGACCAGAACCTGCTGGACAATTACCACAAAAAATTCAGGCGGGGTCGTTCCGCGGCACTGAACATGGTGATTACCGAAACGGGCGCCGACAAGGCCGTTTCCAAGGCACTGCCGCAGCTGGCAGGCAAGATCACCGGAAATGCCGTTCGTGTTCCGACGCCTGATGTTTCGCTGGCCATCCTGAACCTGACCGTCGGAAAACCAGTTGACAAGGATAAGTTAAACGATATCATGAAGGATGCGGCGCTCAAAGGCGATCTTATCGAGCAAATCCAGTACTCCTTTTCGAATGAACTGGTATCTACCGACCTCGTGGGCAACCCCTGTGCATCCATCTTCGACAGTCCGGCTACCATCGTTTCCAGGGACGGGAAAAACGCCGTGCTTTACGTTTGGTACGACAATGAATACGGGTATAGTCGCCAGGTGATCCGGTTTGCCAAGTACCTGTCGCATGTCATCAGGCTTACCTACTACTGATCCGCCCGGACATCGCTATTTCATAATTTTTTCCAGTGCCTTGTCCAGCTCCTCTGCCGGGATGTTGGATTTGACCTTGCCGTCATTGACGACCGAGATCTGCCCGGATTCTTCCGAAACGATAATAGCCACCGCATCACTTTGTTCCGTGATCCCGATTGCGGCGCGGTGACGCATTCCGAAGCTGGCCGGCAGGTCCGTGTTATCCGAGACGGGCAATACACAACGTGCCGCCTTGATCTTGTTGAAGGATACGATGATGGCGCCATCGTGCAATGGACTGTTCTTGAAAAAGATACTTTCGATCAGCCGTTTCGACACATCGGCGTTCACCACATCACCCGTATCTGCATAAAAAGTCAGGTCCGTCTGACGCTCGATAACGATGATGGCACCTGTATGCGTCCGTGACATGGTGGCACACGCTTTTACAATGACACCCGTATCCACGGCGCTCTTCTGTAGCTGGAGCCCCTTGCTGAAAAGCCGTCGTGCAAGCCGGTTGCCGGAAAGGATGTTTTTTGATCCCAGCAGGATAAGGAACCGCCGGACCTCCTGTTGAAATACAATGATCAGGGCGAGGACACCCACCCCGATGAACTGGCTCAGGATCCCGCCTAGCAGCTTCATGTCCAGCAGCCGTGAACAAAGCCACCAGAGCGCGTAAATGGCCAGGATACCCAGGAAGATGTTGATGGCCGCACTGCCCTTCAAAATGTCGAAGATCTTGTAAAGCAGGAATGCCGTAATCAGGACATCGATGATGTCGAGCCAGCGCACCTCCAAAAAACCAATCCTGATCAGTTCAACCATATGTCATGGCGTTTATTGTTATGCCGCCTTCTCAAATAAACTTAATTTTTTCAGAATAAACCTGTAGGGCAGGTGCGCATCAGGTCCGGCATAATCGACACCGATACGTGCGGAGGCCAGCACATCACTGTCCTCCGGGGCAGGACCGTCTTCAATCCAAATCCTGGTGCCCCCTAGTGAATGGCCTGAAAACGAACACCGGATGCCCAAAGCCTGTGATACCTTGCCGGGACCCGTGGTGAAGTCCTTCGATCCCGCGGCACGTTGCCTCCTTCTTGCCATCGTATCCATGCCGATGACCGGGGATATGGACCGGACCAGTACCGCCTGCGGATTGCCTTCCGCACCGGCCACGACGTTGAACAGGGAGTGGATGCCGTAACAAAGGTATACATAGGCCACCCCACCCGGCCGGTACATGACTTCCGTACGCGGTGTCCTCCGTCCGCCGTAGGCATGGCACGCGCGGTCAGCGGTTCCGTTGTACGCTTCGGTCTCCGTGATGATGCCCGCGGTAAGCTTGCCGTGCATGTGTGTCACCAGTTTCTTGCCGAGCAATTCCCGGCTGACCAGCAACACATCGCGGCGGTAGAAGGGCAGATCGAGTTTGCGGGATGGCATCACACGTCCGGTTTCAGGCCACCCCCGAACCGTCGCCGGCCCAGGTGAGTTCGTCCCCGCTTGCGTAGCGAAGCTGGTGGTTGTCGATCATCCACCTGATGGCCATCAGTGTCTTGTCCTCATTGGACGTATGGAGTTCGTGCACCAGCTTTTCCAGTTTCATGGTGCGTTCCGTGGTCAGTGCCCTGATGCGGCCTGCCAGCGTATCAAATTCGATTTCATCCAGGTCAAGCTTGTTGCGTTCCAGGCAGTAGTCGCACTTGCCGCACCGCCTGGCGTCTTTTTCGCCAAAATAGCGGAGCAGCATCCGGCTTCGGCAGTGGTGCAGCGTGCTGGCATACCTTAGCACAAATGCAGCGCGGTCACGGTAACGCCGCTTCCGGCTGTTGAGGTCGCGCTCAGAAAGCAGCAGGTCCGGTGCAGCCACCCGGGGCCGGGTGAATACCAGTTGAGGAGTGTTGGTCCGCGGTTTGTACTCCAGGATCTGGCGGTTCTCCAGGAACCGGAGATTGCGGATCACCTGTTCGGGCTTCGCAGGCACCCGTCTGGCGATTTCCTCCTCGTCAATCTTTACGAAGTCGTCGAAGATCCCTTCATACATCCGAAGCAGCGTCTTTACAAAAAGGTCGAGACCGGGATGTTCCACCTGGAACCGGTACAGGTCCATCTGGTTTACCAAAAAAAGGATGCGGGAGGGGAGGTGAACGGCGTCGCTCAATGAGATCATGCCGTCGCTTTCCAGGACCCTCAGGGCATTGTGCACGGCCACCGGGTGCATGTCATACTGGCGGCAGAATTCGATGAGACTGAAGTCATAGCTGGCGCCCAGGCCCGATCCGACAGGCACCTGCAGGTAATTACCCAGGGCGTGGTATATTTTTCTGATTTTGGCCACCGGCGGGAATGACCAGCGAAAGCGCTTTTCAAGGTCGGCCTTGTCTTCCGGGGTGTAAAAAAGGGCGGCATATGCCTTGCTGCCATCGCGCCCCGCACGTCCCGCTTCCTGGAAATAAGCCTCCGGTGCGTCCGGAAGGTCCAGGTGCAGGACGGTACGTACGTCAGGTTTGTCGATGCCCATGCCGAAGGCATTGGTGCAAACCATTACCCTCGTGCTGTTCCTGAGCCATGCAGCCTGCCGGTCATGGCGAACCTGGGTATCCAGCCCGGCATGATAGAAATCTGCCGAGATCCCCTGATCATTGAGCAATGATGCCACCTCACGCGTCTTTCTTCGGTTCCTGACATAAACAATGGAAGAGCCGTTGATGCGCCTGAGGATAGTCACCGCCTTCTTTATCTTGTCTTCGTCATAGAGGACCACGTACGACAGGTTTGTCCGTTCAAAGCTCTGGCGGAATACCCGTTGGTTCCTGAAGAGAAGCTGCTTGCAGATGTCGTCCTGCACCTCAGGTGTCGCAGTAGCTGTCAGCGCAAGAACAGGGACCGCGGGGTGAAGTTCCCGGATAGCGGCAACCTGGAGGTAAGGGGGCCGGAAGTCGTATCCCCACTGGGAGATGCAATGGGCTTCATCGACGGCGAACAGGTTTACCTTCATCCGCTCGATCCGGGTCCGGACGATATCTGACAACAGCCTTTCCGGCGAGAGGTAAAGAAACTTGTAATCACCATGAATGCAGTTGTCCAGCGCGATGTCCACTTCGTGGCGGCTCATACCGGAGATCACGGCTACCGCCTTGATCCCCTTTTTCTTCAGGCTTTCAACCTGGTCTTTCATCAGCGCGATCAAAGGGGAGACCACCACGCAGATCCCTTCACGTGCCAGGGCACTCACCTGGTAGCAGGCTGATTTTCCGCCGCCGGTAGGCAAAAGGGCCAGCGTATCATGCCCGTCCAGCACGGACCGGATTATCTCTTCCTGCAGGGGCCTGAATGCTGCGTATCCCCAGTAGCGGGTCAGGATTTGCTTGAGCTCCATGGTATGTGCACACTACACCTTCTTAATCAAATATAGCAACAGGCACCCCTGGTTTTGCAGGCTTGTTGAAAACTCTGTTTATCTTTACTTCCGCCTGGAAATGATGACGAAAACGGAAGCCAGAAAGCGAATCAAGCAGCTGTCAGGACAAATCGAGAAGCACAATTTCAAGTACTATGTGCAGTCGAAACCTGAGATCAGCGATTTCGATTTCGACATGATGCTGCAACAGCTCCTGGCGCTCGAAAAGCAATTTCCCGACCTGGTTTCTCCCGATTCCCCTTCGCAGCGGGTGGGCGGCGCCGTGACCAAAAACTTCCGGAATGTGCGGCACAGGTACCCGATGATGTCACTGGGCAATACCTATTCCGCGGAAGAGCTGGCTGACTTCGACAGCAGGGTCCGCAAATCCATAGGGGACCGGTTCCGGTATGCCTGTGAACTCAAGTTTGACGGCGTGGCGATAGGGATAACCTACCGGGACGGGCGGATCGTGCAGGCGCTGACACGTGGCGACGGCGTGACCGGCGATGATGTCGTCGCCAACGTGAAGACCATCCGGAGCGTGCCACTCCGGCTGCCACCCGGTAAATACCCTGATGAATTCGAGGTAAGGGGAGAGATATTCATGACCCGCAAGGTCTTCGGGAATATCAATGCGGAACGTGTTGATATCGGTGAGCCGCCATTCGCCAATCCCAGGAACTCCGCGTCCGG
>JAHEKC010000067.1 GCA_024638565.1 Bacteroidota bacterium | reverse complement strand
CTGATCCCCTATCAATGGCTCGATGTGGAGCAGGATGACGCGGCGGGGGAATACCTGGAAGGTGCAGGTGCCACGGTTTCCGACCTTCCGGTTGTCATTCTGCGCGACGGCAAAGCGCTGAGGCATCCTTCCATCACAGATATGGCCTCGGGTGTGGGCCTGAAACAGAAGGCATCGAAGGAGATCTACGACGTGGTTATCATTGGGGCTGGACCCGCAGGGCTGGCAGGCGCCGTTTACGGTGGATCGGAAGGGTTGAAGGTCCTGCTGATCGAGCGAAGCAACCCGGGCGGGCAGGCCAGCAGCAGCTCAAGGATTGAAAACTACCTGGGCTTTCCTTCCGGGCTTTCGGGAGCGGAACTCACACGGCGGGCCATGGCCCAGGCGCTGAAGTTCGGAACGGAAACGCTCATTCCGCAGGAGGTAAGGCAAATCACCGTTAAAGACGGGTATAAATTTGTTGAGTTGACCGACGGGCATGTCGTGCACAGCAAGAGTGTCATTGTCGCCACGGGTGTGGCCTACCGGCGGCTGGAGATCCCGGGCCTGGATAGGTTTACCGGAGCCGGGGTTTACTACGGCGCCGCCTCGGTAGAAGCGCATGCCTGCAAGGGAGAGGAGGTTTACATTGTCGGCAGCGGAAACTCCGCATGCCAGGCAGCCATGTACCTTTATCAGTTTGCCACCACCGTACATATCCTGCTGCGCCGTGAGCACCTGCAGCAGACAGCTGCCAACTACCTTGTGGAGCAGATAGAACAGGTACCGAACATACAGGTGCATGCCACTACGGAGGTGGCAGGTGTGGAAGGGCAGGATATCCTTGAATCCGTTACGCTGGTGAACAACAGGACAGGTGAGCGGGAGAAGGTGCCCGGAAAGGCCCTGTTCATCTACATCGGCGCACGGCCAAGCACCGGCTGGCTGGGCGATATGCTCCTCAAGGATGAAAAGGGCTATATCATAACCGGCCGTGATCTTGAAAGGGATAGGACATTCCACACACGCTGGAAGGAGGGCCGCCTTCCCTTCCCTACCGAGTCAATGGTACCGGGTATATTTGCCGCGGGTGATGTCCGGTACAACGCGCTGGCCGGCATCTCCAGTGCCGTGGGCGAAGGATCGCTGGCCGTGCGGTATGTACGGAAGTACCTGCAATCCTTGTAAATTGGATTAAGGCTAAATGCAATTTACGGGCTGTACCATAACCATTCAAATATAACTTCGATATGCTGGACGATTTCATACCCGGGATGAACAAACTGAAAGACCTGCACGGCCAACTGCAGGGCCTTATAAGAACCAGGCTATGGGCCAGGGTACTGGTGGGCATGGTGGCAGGCATCGGTGTGGGGTTCATGCTCGGCCCCTCGGTAGGCTGGGTTCCCGAATCAACCGCAAACATCATCACGCACTGGCTGGCCTTCCCGGGTAACCTGTTCCTGGGCCTGGTCAAGATGATCATCATCCCGCTGATCGTCTCGTCAATCGTCATCGGCATTAATTCGAGCGGCGACATGGAGAAGCTCCGCAGGATGGGCTTGTATATCGTGGTATACTTCCTCCTGACCACTACCGTTGCCATTGGGATAGGCCTGGCTGCCGCGAGCCTGGTGCGGCCCGGCGACTATGTCACGCTGGACGAACAAACCCGTGCGGGGGCGCTGTCGGAATCCCGGGCCCAGGAGAAACAGGATGCCCTTTCCGTCCACTCTATCCCTGAAAAACTGGTTGACCTGATCCCTGAAAACCCCCTATCTTCCATGGTATACGGGGAATTGCTTGGCGTGGTGATTTTCACGCTTATCATCGGCCTGGCCCTGCTGGCCATGAAACGGGAAACGGCTGCACCTATCGTGGGCCTGCTGGAATCGCTGCAGGAGGTGTGCATCACAGTGGTCAAATGGGCCATGAAGATCGTGCCCCTGGCAGTTTTCGGACTCATGACGCGGCTTACAGCCACCACCGGCATGGGTACCCTCAGGGGCATGGGTGTGTACATTCTTACAGTACTTGGCGGCCTTCTCGTACTGCTGGTGGTATACATGGTGATCGTGGCGATGCTGGCCCGGCGCAACCCGTTCCGCTTCATGGCGGCCATAAGGGACGTGCAGCTGTTGGCATTTTCGACTTCGAGCTCTGCAGCTGTAATGCCTACCTCAATGAAGATCGCGGAAGACCAGCTGGGCGTCAGGCCATCTATCTCTCAATTCATCATTCCGATTGGAGCCACCGTGAATATGGACGGAACAGCCCTCTACCAGGGAGCAGCGGCGTTATTCCTGGCCCAGGTGTTTGGTGTGGACCTGAGCCTGCCGGATACCCTCTTGCTGGTAAGCACCACTGTGGCAGCTTCCATAGGCGCTCCATCGGCCCCGGGAATCGGGATTGTGGTCCTGGCATCCGTCCTGCAGGGCGTCGGTATCCCGCCATCTGGTATCGCGCTCATCATCGGGGTAGATAGAATTCTCGACATGTCACGAACGGCTGTTAACGTGACAGGCGACCTTACGGCAAGCGTTGTTTTTGACCGGTGGTTCGGAAATGAGCCGGCTCAGGAAAAGTAATGGAACCCATGAAGTCATGTATATAAATCGGCATACTGTCCAACCGATTGGTAAAATCGAATTGGATCACCTACAATACAATTATTATTTTGGAGAGTTTGGTCCCCTTCACCTTGACCGATAATATATACCTGCCGGGAAGTAGTCCTTCCGGCAAAGGATCCAGGGCCATCACCAAAGATTCAATCGTAGCCCGCTGAAACCATACTAACCCGCCAAGAGCATCGTGTATCTCCAAAAAACATTCACTGTCAGCCATAAAATCCGGCACCTTTACGTTCACCCGGCCGCGACGTGGTACAGGACTGGGAAAAACGGCGAACGAACCGTCATTTTCAAGGGTCCACTTGATGGCATGCCATTCAAATGCCTCCGACATACCGTCATAATCCACCTGTACGATCCTGTAAAAAGAAATGCCGATAGCTGGTCTCGAATGCGTAAAAAAGTAATGTCTTGGTTCTGTAGTTGTACCGGCTCCCTGCACGCGGCCAATAACCTCAATTTCTGATTTGTCAACAGACCTTTCCACCAGAAAGTAGTCGTTATTGATTTCAGAAACTGTTTTCCAGTTGATCTCCACAATACCTTTGTTGCAGCAGTGTGCCGAGAAAGATGCGAGCGTGATCGGTAGTGGTATTGAATAATATACTGTAATGCGTACATGATCAAGCTGTGGCGTTGGATTGGCCCCATTACCCTGCTTTTTTACTGCCACGGCCAGGCCGAAACCGGAGTTGTTAATATCGGCCGGGGTCCATGTGGTTCCCCACAAATCAGTACTGGATCCGTAGGGAAAATATGATTCGGTGCTCCAGGCAGAGGTTACAGAACGGTCCGTGGTTCCGGCCACTCCCGCTTTCACAATGAGAATCCTGTGATCCTTGGCATTATTGATGTCCCCGCGCTCGATTTCAACAAGAATACCGTCAATGGTGGCATTGCTGTCGACATTAAACCCGAAGTTAGAAAACTGAAGCAGATCTGTATATTCCCCGTTTGAACTCAAAGCATCAGTCGGTATGGTCACATACTGGTTGTCTGAACTTGCTCCATTGCTCAGATTGCTCCATGAGGTTACGGATCCCGAAAGTGCTACGGTAGAAATGGTCCCGGGTGCTCCTGACTGAACAGCGTCAGCCTTCAACTCCTGGGATGACAATCCAATGAAACTTAGAATGGTCAATAGACGAAAAAGCAAAATACGCATATTTATTAGGCTGAATATCAATGGTTTAATTCACTACATGACAGCTTATTACGCCTTAGTCATTAATTATAAGCAAGCATACGTACGCATTCGCTTTTTCCATTGGGATGGGTTATAGATTATTGCACATGTAATATTTATCAGCAATAGTTTAAAATTTCACCAAACGCACCATTTTTTAGCTATTCCATTTCTTCTGCGGTTATGGCTTTATGATATAGATTGTCTGACTAGCGTCGACAGACAAATTTTGCCATGAATTATTACAAAGCACAATATGCGTTGCATATTATGTAGGGGAAACCAGCCAGTGTCGTGGATTGTAATTTGGCCTAATAGGCTTAAAGACTTTGATTTTGAAAGGAATGACCAGTCGACACAAACCACTTGGTCTGAACGTGTACCTTTGTGCCAACACCTTGCTGCCATATCCGTTTAAGTCATGCCGTTTGATGAATATCTGGCCGAAAGAATCAGAAAAATTTTAATTGAGAAGCGGGTTCCGACAGAGGAAAAGCGAATGATGGGGGGATTATGCTTCATGGTAGACGGGAAGATGTGCGCGGGCGTGGAAAAGAACCTGCTGATGGCGCGGGTCGGACCCAAACAGTATGACCAGGCGCTCACACGAAAGGGATGCCGCGAAATGGATTTCACCGGAAGGCCGCTGAAAGGATTCGTGTATGTCGGGCCGGACGGAACCGATTCGGACGATGCATTGGAAGAGTGGATCGGATTATGCCTCGCATTCAATCCGGAAGCAAAAGCGAGCAAAAAGCGCAAAAAGAAAAAGAAATCATAACCTCAATAGAACTGAAGTATTCTTATGGCTGAATCAATCAAGCAGATATTCGATTCCTGGGCCGGTCGAGAACGCGGGAAATCCATGGCGCATAACCATGAGGAATTATTCAATGCCATGACTTCGGGGTGGACGCACCATGCCAATGCAGCGGTGCTGGACATCGCTTGCGGGAATGGTTTTGCCCTGGAGTTGCTGGCACAAAAGGGATATACCGAATTATCTGGGATCGATTTCTCTGACAAGATGATCGAAGAGGCCGGGCGGCTGCTGCCTGGCGCTGAGCTGGTGGTCGGCGTCATGGAAAAGCTGCCATGGAGCGATGGAACTTTCGACCGAGTATACAGTATTGAAGCGCTCTATTATTCAACTGACACCGCTAAAGCAGCAACCGAAATGAGGCGGGTACTCAGGCCCACCGGAGGGCTGGATATTGTAATCGAGTATTATGGGGAAAACAAGGGCAGCCATGCATGGGCGGATGCCCTCGGACAGGAGCTTGCGCTTAAGGGCGAGGCGGAATGGGCTGAATTGTTTCGTGATGCTGGCTTTGAAAAGATTCGTACCCAACGGGTGGTCCGTGAACGGATCAGGCGGGAGGAAGAATTTACCGCGGATGAATTTTTCCCCAGCTACGATCTTTACGTCGAATTCAAGAAGCAGGGGGCACTGCATATCCTCAACTACTGACAGCCGGATGAAAGACCTGTTTTCAGTCCAGTCGGGCAGCTATGCCGCTCACCGTCCAGGTTATCCCGGGGCACTGTTTTCATTCATTCTGCAATTTGTCAATACCAGGAATGAGGCATGGGATTGCGCTACCGGTAACGGGCAGGTTGCTACAGCGCTGGCGCCACACTTCGGAAAAATTCAGGCCACGGATATCAGCGAACGCCAGCTGTCGCATGCCGCCGGCAGGGCGAACATTGTTTATAGCAGGCAACCGGCCGAGAAAACCAATTTTCGGGACAACCAGTTCGACCTGGTAACCGTGGGCCAGGCCATCCACTGGTTTGACTTCGATAAATTTTATGCGGAGGTCCGCAGGACCTGCCGGAACGGCGCCGTCATTGCCGCGATCGGTTACTCCTACCCTTCCGTGAACGAAGAGGTTGATGCCATACTCGAGCGATTCAACAGGGTGACTTTGTCCGGATACTGGGATCCGGAAAGACGTTATATCGAGGAATCTTATCGTACCATCCCTTTTCCTTTCGAAGAAATACCGGCACCTTTATTCGAAGCGGCATATTCCTGGGATGCGGAAAGGTTTATAGGATTTCTGCGTTCCTGGTCTCCGGTGCAGCGTTATATCGATGAAAATGGGAATAACCCGGTGGAAGATATTACCGACGGGATACGCGGCAACTGGCCAGCTAGTCAGGATGCCAACATACGTTTCCCCATCCTGGCGAGGCTTGGCCGGCTTACCGGGTAAGCACTGAAAGAGTCGCTGATCAGTCGTTCGATCCCAGGTTTTCCTGCCGAACGCGTGTCCACGTTTCGGTACGGCCAAACAGCGAAATGCCGATATAGCCCCGCACGTTCATCTTGTTCCTGTTTTCGATGGTGATCCTGCAGCTGTAGGTATTTCCGTTGTCAGGGTCGTAGATTTCCCCGTCTTCCCAGAGGTCGTCCCCATCGTACACGAAATCGGTAAGAAGCATGAGGCCCATTTGAGGCCTGCTGCGAAGCCTGGTCTCGGGATTCCTGGTGTCAGTAACAGGGCGGCCAGCCTGATCATACGGGTCCTTAAGCCATACGATCTTGCCATGGTACTTGCCATCCTGTTCCATGATCCTGATGTGCGCCGATCCGTCCTCCACCAGCCACGTGCCGCTGATCCGGTCTGAATTGTTGTTTTGCTGTGCCTGGCAAACTAATACACCCAGGGCCAGGCCGGCGGATAGTAGAATTCCTTTCATCTTGTATGTGGGTTTTCATATATGATACGTATCCCAGGCCCTTAGGTTCGGATTCGTCAAGCTCGATAATATGCAGAATATCAGCAATATAAGATAGCGGGCCTCACATGGCAAAAGCTTATGTTTGACATTCCGCAATCAATCATCCCAAAGGCGCCATGCAAGCCAGGGTTCTGCCCTTCATTGTTATTTCCCAACTCCTGTGTACATCGCTGTGGTTTGCCGGCAATGCCGTATTACCCGGACTCGTTGCAGATGGCCTGCTGGCAGAGGGTGCATTAGGGCCCGTGACCTCGGCGGTCCAGCTTGGTTTCGTCACGGGCACACTCGTATTTGCCTTGCTTACCGTTGCGGACAGGTTCAGGACCACACATGTATTTCTCACAAGCGCCGTTGCAGGCGCTGTCTGCAACCTGCTGGTCCTTTGGCCCGGTACGGGCTATGGTTCCATTCTGATTTCCCGTTTTGGCACAGGCTTTTTTCTTGCAGGGATATACCCGGTGGGTATGAAAATCGCATCAGACCATTACAGGGAAGGATTGGGCAGGGCGCTTGGGTTCCTGGTGGGTGCACTCGTTCTCGGGACTGCATTGCCGCACTTGCTGCGCGGGTTCACCGCAAACCTCCCGTGGAAGGTGGGCATAGGCTGGACCTCGGCATTCGCCGTGACCGGTGGATTGCTGATGTCAATGGTACCGCAGGGCCCCTACCGGAAACGTGCGGCAGGTTTCGATCCGGGGGCCGCCATTCGTGTGTTTCGCCATAAACCATTCCGCAAAGCCGCGTTTGGTTACTTCGGGCACATGTGGGAACTATATGCCTTCTGGGCTTTTATGCCCGGATTCCTGGAAGCATTTCATGCGATGGATGCATGGCCGGCATCACGTATGTCGCACCTTTCGTTTCTTGTCATTGCCATCGGCGGTCCGGCATGCGTGTTCGGCGGGTTGTTGTCGGCCCGCTTCGGTACACGGAAGGTCGCCAGGATTGCCCTCGCCGTTTCCGGCCTGTGCTGCCTGTCCTCCCCCTTTTTTTTCACCATGACACCTGTGGCCGTATTCATCGCATTCATGCTGTGCTGGGGCGCCGCGGTAATTGCAGACTCGCCCCTGTTTTCATCCGATGTGGCGGCTCATGCACCGGCGGAACATCGCGGTACGGCACTCACAACGGTAAACTGTCTCGGCTTTGCCATCACCATCGTAAGTATTCAATTGCTAAACGCCTGGTCGGAATCGGTGCCGGCCGCCTGGTGGATGGTCCCGCTGGCATTGGGTCCTGCAGCCGGCCTGTTGTCCGGCAGGATGCGGTAGTCCGCATGCCGGCGAAAAACTGTCTTTGTTGGCCGAGGGGATCATCACCTCATCATGTGAATGCCGTTTAACAACATGATTATTATAAGTTTATTGGAAATCCGGTTCCCTTGTTACGAAATGATAAATATCAATGCAACCATTTTGGGCATGGATGAATCCTATATAGAAGGAACCAAAAACTCAAAAATCATGAAACAGCTTTCTATCCTCGTACTCCTCATATGGGCGATTCCAGCATCCGCGCAGTATTGCATGCCGCAATGCAAGATCTATTTCAACACTATGCCCGGCATTACAAACGTTTCGCTGCAGGGCATAAATCGTACATCTGATGATTGCGAAGGCGCCTGCGCAACCAATGGCAATAACTTCGTAACGGTGAACACGACCAAGGGACAGGGGCATACCGCGGTGCTCGTGCGTGGCCAGTCTTACCCTTTCTCCATGACCTATACCATTGATGCACCCATTTGCCCCGACATGAACCTGCGCGCCTATATCGATTATGACCAGAATTTTTTTCTCGATGACCCGGGTGAAACCATCATCTCCGCCAACAACCAGTTACCCGGCACCTACACGACAAACATTACGATCCCGTCAGGAGCAAGCCTGGGTGTTACACGGTTCAGGGTCCTGGCGAAGATGACCAGCAATGGCGGTCATACGCCTCCCACCCCATGCAACGTACCGCCGGATCCCATCGATTTCCATGGGGAGATGGAAGACTTTGAAGTCACCATCGTAAACGCTACGGCGGTTGAGGACCTGCCCGCGGGGGTAGTCTTCTTTTCAGCTTTGCCTTCCGGCGACGGCGGGGGAATTGAGGTTCATTTCAGCCTGGAGGCAGCCACTACCGTGACACTGACCACCATGGACATGACCGGGAAGGTGCATCAAACGGTGTTCGACGGCAGGAGGCTTGTGCCCGGCCACTACAGTTCCGGTGCGCTTGATGGCCCGGCTGCCGGCATTTACCTGGTGCGGCTGCAAGCAGGAGGAAGTCCGCTGACGCGTAAAGTGACTGTTTCCCGGTAAAGAATTTTCGAAATATCGCCGGTCCGTGACGGACACACCCCCAGGTTTCATTCGGCTATGCGTTCACGTGTCCGGCTTCGGGTTTACGGCATGTGAATTACAATACAGGTGCGTTGTCCTATTGCCTCCCGGACGGTTTTTCCTATCTTTTACGGAATCAAACCGATATGCCACAACACAAAGTATTCGTAGAACTGCCGGCGCGCGAGGTAAGCCTGTCTGATGTGATCTTCAAGGTATACAGTGACGAGGAACTGTTCGGGACCATCACGATCAGCAAGGGTGCCATCGAGTGGTTCCCGAGCAGGAGTCACAAGCCTTATAAAATGGGCTGGGAAAAATTCGATCAGCTGGTTACCCGCAATGTCCGGCGTAAAAAGCTCGTCCGCGAATAATCATTCTTTATCACGGCCCCTGCGCAAACGGAATCAGTAGCGGCTTGAAGCCTCCCGGCTGCCGGCCGGGTTCAGGCACTCATTATCCGTGAAATCTGCTCAGCCGTCCGCCGGGAGGCGCCACCGCCACCGAGCTTCTCCTTCAAATCCCTGAAATCGGATTTCATGGCATTTCGCTTTTCCGGGTCGTTAAGCAATTGGTCCAGTTCCCTGGCAATGGCCCCTGCATTCATGTCCTGCTGGATCAGCTCTTTAACTGCCGGCCGGTCAAGCACCAGGTTGACCAGGGAGATATAAGGCACCTTTACCATCTTCCGGGCCATCAGGTAGGACAGGTAATTGCCTTTGTAACAAACCACTTCCGGCACCTCAAATAAAGCCGTTTCCAGGGTGGCGGTACCCGAAGTGACCACGGCTGCTTTCGCCCGTGACAACAGTTTATAGGTCCGCCCGTAAACCACCGGGCATTTAATCCTGTTCTTACCTGCCTCCCGGTAGCATGATTCAGGTATGGAAGGTGCGCCTGCGATGACGAATTTATGCCCGGGGAACTTTGAGGCGGCATCAAGCATGGCCGGCAGCATGTGCCGGATTTCCTGCTTCCTGCTGCCGGGCAGCAATACGACAACCGGGTCTTCCGTTTCTTCTGCCCGGAAATCTTTGCTTCCAATGACATCCAGCAGCGGATGTCCCACGTACGACACATCATACCCGTATGCGGCATAGAATGACTTCTCAAACGGAAGGATTACGAACATGCGATCTACCGTTTCCCGTATTCCGTAAACCCTTGACTTGTTCCATGCCCATACCTGGGGTGAGATATAGTAGAAGACCCGAATGCCTTGTGCATGTGCGTACCTGGCGATGCGTAAATTGAAGCCGGGGTAATCCACCAGCACCAGCGCATCCGGCCGGTATTCCGTGAGATCACGTTTGCAGAATGCGAGATTTCGCAGAATGGTGCGGAGGTTTGCCACGACTTCCAGGAATCCCATGAACGCCAGTTCGCGGTAGTGACGTACCAGGGTTACGCCGTTAGCCTGCATGCGGTCACCTCCCCAGCCCCGGAATTCTGCTCCGGGGTCCAGCTTGCCAAGTTCCGCTACGAGGTTGGAGGCGTGCAGGTCACCCGAGGCTTCGCCCGCTATGATGTAGTATCTCATGTCAGCCGCTCACCGGATTGGGATTGAATGGAATGGCAGCATTCATTTGGCCGGATCTCAGAACGCCTTGAAATATACGACCAGGAATGCATAGAGGAAAGTAGCTCCGAGTACACCCCGCGCCGAGCGGTCTGCACCGGATCGGATAAAAAGAAAAAAAAGAGCCAGGTTCAGGATGACGCCAAGGCTCAGTACGGAGATCCACTGGCTCGTGGAAACGATATGATCGAGGAACGATTCAAACTGCATGTAACCGAAAAACAACAGGTAAAAGATCACGGCCCCGCCGAATGGAAACACAGCCGCGGGCAAAAAGCCTCTTAAAAATGTATCACGTCGGGCCATCGTCAAAGAAATTTGTACCTCGAGTTCAGGTATGCAATCAACGTGGCGCCAAAAATAACCAGTAGCATTCCTTTCCCTGTTCGGGTCATTTTCCAGCGGACCATCAGGAACCGGAACAGGATGAGCGACAGCCCGAGCAGCAGCAACTGGAATGCAGGCGGCTGAAGCCTGTCCGCAACAGGTCCCAGCACGGGCCGGATATGCTGGTAGCCCGAAAAGCTGAAGAAGGCCGCTGCCGCCCAGACCAACCCTATGAAGAATCCTTTCCCGTAGCTATCCCTCGTCATCCCAGTTAATTTTATTCAGACTGGTCATGGCATGATGAGCTGTAAAATCGAACTCGACGGGGACAATGGAAACGTACCCGTTTGCCAATGCCCATTCATCCGTATCATCACCCTTGTCAGGATTGATGAACTTTCCGGTAAGCCAGTAATATGGCCTGTTATGCGGATCCAGTCGTTCGGAAAACTCCTCTTCCCACTTGGCCAGCGCCTGCCTGCAAATCCGGATACCTTTCAGTTCTGCCATTGGTTTGTTCGGGATGTTAACATTCAGCAGCGTATTAATTGGCAGGCCATGCTCGAGTATGTTTCGCGCCACAAGCCGTGCAATATGCTTTGATGCATCGAGGTCGGCATCGAGCTTGTAGTTATTGAGCGAAAACCCAATGGACGGGATCCCTTCAATGGCTCCTTCCATGGCGGCGGAGAGGGTGCCAGAATAAATGACGTTAATGGACGAATTGCTGCCGTGGTTGATCCCTGAAACACACAGATCCGGCTTCCGGTGCATGATCTGGTTTACCGCCAGCTTCACACAGTCAACCGGCGTCCCACTGCACTGGTAACCTGTTCCGTGCGACGGGAGTTCCACCTTGTCCAGCCGCAGTGGTGAGTTGAGTGTGATAGCATGTCCCATGCCGGATTGCGGGCTATCCGGCGCCACTACCACCACGTCTCCCAGTTCCTGCATGGCATCCATCAGCGCCAGGATACCCGGGGCTGTGATCCCGTCATCATTCGTAACAAGAATCAGGGGTCGCTTTTCCTCTTTGGCCTCTTCACGCGCTGCGGTCATGCGGCGAATTTAAGGTAAAAAATACGATGGCAGTAAAAAGACGCGCCGCGCAAAAGCGCGGCGCGTACAAAAATAAAAAGCCTAACTTAACCCTAATCCTTATGCGATCTTTATCTCGCGAGCCGGCGTTGGCCGGGCTTCCGCTTTTTTCGGAAGCACCACTTCCATCACCCCGTGATCATAATTCGCGATGATCTTACCGGCGTCCACTACCTCGGGTAGTGTGAAGTTGCGGCTGAAGGAAACGTAATTGAATTCCCTTCGCGTGTACCGCTTTTTCTTCTCGTCTTTCTCGCTTTGTCGTTCCGCGGAAACGGTAAGTACGTCCTTTTCCACACTTATCTTGAAGTCTTCCTTCCGGAGCCCCGGTACGGCAAGCTCAAGCCTGAACTGATCGTCGCTTTCCTCGATGTTTACAGCAGGCATGGATATCCTGCGCAGATCAGACGTTAGCATGTTGTCATACATGTCGTTGAAAAATTCGGAGAAATATGGCATTTTCTCCTTTCCCTCGTTTTTGAATTTGATGAGTGTCATGTTACCTCCTTTTAAAGTTTTTGTTGTTCACCTTCTTCCCTGCAAAGGGAATACCAGTGCGTCCGGAAAGACATTTTTTCCGCTTACCAATTTTTTCAAGGACAGATTGGCCAGGTCGGAGCCCGGGGTAAGCCAGAATGTCAGGAAGGCGGTGGCCGGATTCAGGGGGACGTGTCGCCGGGCTTTCGTCTGAAGATATCCCGGATCGAATTGAACTCCTGCCTGTAAAAAAATCCAATTCCCTGCGTGTACTGAGAATTAAGGTTGTAAAGGAAGCTTACATTGTTGCTCCTGTTGAATGCCTTGAAGTGAAACCTGTTGTTCTGCGTCAGCTGAACATCAATGTTAAAGTCGCCCACCAGGTTGGTGGCTTCATTCTGGTTTCCAGAAGGGGTGTAATTGTTACCCGTATAGCCCACGATGGTCTCCACTGTAATCCGGTCATTCAAAAACTTCTTTCCAAGCATCAATTCCAGTTCCTCGCTGTTAAACCGGTCACCGGCGCGGTAATTAATGCCTATGTCCACCTGGTCCGTGAGTGACTGCAGCCAATTGGAGGCCTGTACGGATAGAAGCTCGCTTGCGTTCGCAGTGAGGCCCGTGCCCGAGGACTCGAAATTGCCGCTTACATTCCGTCCTGGACTGAACCGGTTCAGTACCAGCAGGCTTAGTGCCTGGCGGTTGTTTTCCTCCTCTGTCACGATGGCACTCTGGATCTGGCCCTGGGTGCCCGGGTCTACATCCGGGATGCGAATTTCAAACTTCACATCCGGGTTGAGCAACCTGTTGCGAAGCTGGAGTACGACCTCCACGGGAACCCTGTTCTTGTAACCGGCTGTCGTATCCAGCAGCAGGTCGTACAGGCTGGCACGTACCCGGTCATAAACCGCATCGATACGGATATCCGCATCGTAGGGCGAACCGGACCACCGGATGGTTCCGCCCTGCTGCAGCTTGAATCGCTTGTTGATGACATTCTGCAGGGTGAAAACGTAATTCCCGGAAGACAACGTGTAGCCACCCCGCATGGTGAAGGTCCCATCCGACCCGATATCTAGCATGATATTTCCGTACCCACGCCCAACCAGCTTATCACCAATCTTGTCATCGTAGATAAGTTGTACCTCGGCATCATCCGTCATTTCCAGCTCCAGTTCCATATCAATTCCTGAAAGGTCAACTTCGCTTTCCTCCACTTCCCTGACATCTACCGTATCCTTGCTAATGAATGAGATAAAGCTACTGGCCGTGATGTCCTCCGGATTGCTTAACGGAATAGAGATCTCCGTACCCCGCTCGGCGCGCAGCAGCCCCTTGAACTTTATTTTCTCAAAAGGACCGGATATGTGCATGCGGCCGGTGGCGACACCAGATCCGTAGAACAGGCTGTTGTCGCCCGGCGTCGTGTTAAGGCAGTGAAACTGTTCCGCATTGAATTCCATGTTAATTCCGAAACCACCGAACCGGTCATGGAATATGATGCCATCTACGATGGCGCGGTTGCCGTAAGGGTCATTGACAGTGACGTCATCAAAGACGAATCCTTTCCTGGTGATCTCCACCGGATCTGACAGGCTGACCCTGGTATTCAGGTAGTCCACTATGAAGCTGGTCTTTTGAAGACGCAAGGAACCATCTAGCACGGGGTCCGAGGCGCTGCCTGTCAGTGTAAATTCGCCGGTGAGGTATCCCCGGAGGTCGCGCGCAAAACCGTCCAGGTAGGGCTCCAGGGGCCGGATACTGGCCTTGTGCAGGCTGGCCTTGAAGTCCAGGTTATCTTCTTCGCCGAAGAAGTAGGTTCCGTTAATCGCATAATTGACCGTTTCACCCCTGCCTATGGTCATGTCCGCATGAATACGCTTCCGCCCGGCCTCGTATTCACCTATGATATTCGCATTCCCAAGGGTATCTCCCATAACACTGAACTCCTGTATATGCATGTCAGCGTTGAACCTGGGTTTCGAGGCCGCAGAAGTAACCAGCACCTTCCCGCTGGCAATCCCTCCGAGCTCCAGGCCAAAAGTGGAAAGCAACTTGTTGAGTGGACGAAGCACGAAAGCGTCCGTGTGCAGACTCAGCTCATCCTCTTTGTTTTTGCCGATGAAGCCATTGACCTCGATTTCCTGGGCATCCGCTGAAAACCTCAGATTCTCAAACAGTACATGGGTGGAGTCGATCACCACCCTGTTATTCCTGTCTGCCAGCCACTGAACTCCTTCCACGGTGATGGCCGATTCAAGGATCTGTGCTAGTACCTTCTCTCCAACCACATAGTCCATGCTGGCAAGAAGCGATATATTATCATTTGCCGAATCACGTCCGTTCAGCGACACGTCAAACGTACCTGTATTCCTGTTGGTCAAACCCGAAAAATCGACATTCAGGAATACGAGGCTGTCGCGGTAAGCAAGCTTTTCCGTGTTTAGTGTCAGATTGAAATCAGTTCCCGCGGTACGTCCGCCGGCTTCCAGTCCGCGTACGACCAGATCTTTCCACTCCCATCCGGGAATGTACAAGCTGGTATGAAAATCACCCGCAGTTGAACGAAAAGATCCCCGTGCCCAGGCACCCGGTTGCAGGTGCAGGTCAGGCGCAAATATTTTCAGCAGGGGATCTATATCATGGACCCTGAGGTTGTAGGTAAAGTCCTGCTCTTCCTGGAAGCGTGGAAATGTATCGGCGGCACCGGGAATATACCTGCGTACCAAATCCCGGAAGGCACGGGCCACCCCCATGTGCTGGTAATGGCCCGTCACGGCAAGGTCCGCGTATTCCGACCCCACGCTGATCTTCCGTTTACCGTTTACCAGTTCCGAACTCAGGTCTATTGCATCCGTGTATACCGTCTCTGTTCCCTCGCTGTACTGGATGTTACGCAGCCTGACCTGCCCGTAGAAATTATCCAGGCTGCCACCGTATGCTTCTATTTCCGACTGAACGGTCAGCGAGGCCGACGAATCCCTGTTCACCAGGTTGAGCCGGGCCAGCATGGCGTTCCGGACATCGGCTTTAAAGTCGAATACCGGCTCCTTGCCGGAAAAATCGATCCTCCCCCGGAAGTCGAGTCCGATGTTCCGCTCCTTTACCGCAAGGGCTCCTTCAAAAAGTCGTTTCGAAACCCGGGCATCCAGGGCGATGTTCCGGTAGCGGTATCCTGCCAGGTCGAGTGTGCCCACTTCCCCCTGCAGGTCGGCAACCAGGCGGTCCAGGGTAAAATGTCTTCCACTGATTTCCGTATTGATGGACAACTCTCCTAGAAGATTCTCCGAACCGGTCAGCTTGCCGATATCAAAACCAATTGTCGACAGGTGACCGGAGTATGACGGGATATCATGGAATTTGAGGTTGATATCGGACGAAACGTGGCCCAGTGCCGTACTTGCGTTTCCATATGCAACGAAGTCATTGTAAAAGCCGGTAAACTTCCCGTCGATAGACACCTTGCCAAGCAAATGGACCTGCGCGGGCAAGGTCAGTTTTCGTCCTCCAACGAAGGCCGCCGGGAGGGATTCCAGGTCATGCCCGGTAAACGTAAGTCTCTTGACAAGCAGGTCAATAAAGGTCTCTTCAAAATCCGGCAGCCCGCTCAGGCTTATTTGGCCCCTGAATACAGTGTGTCGTCCGTAAAGCAGATCCACATCGCGTAGTTTCAGCTGCTGGACTGTTCCGCTTGCCTTCCCGCTGAAAACCATGAGCCGGTTAGTTTCCATGCCATCGATAAAGTAAGCCAAATCACTGGTCGATACGGTGGAAGACTCCACCAGGGCTTTAAACCTTGCCTTTTCGGCAAAGTCACTGAAATCTTCAAACGCATCGAATTTCACGGTGATCGAGGTACGGAGACCGCTGTAACCGCTTTGAAGCCGCACATCGTCCATCGTCATGCTTCCCGGCAGGATGCCTGCCTTCTTGCAGCTGAATTCTTTTAATGTCAACCCGCAGCGCTCCCGGAAACTGATCCGTTCCACTTTTGCAATTAATGAATCCGGGAAGTACCCTACCTGCCTGAATGAAAAATGCAGTGAATCG
>JAHEKC010000144.1 GCA_024638565.1 Bacteroidota bacterium | reverse complement strand
GGTCATCATTGGCGCACATCTTCTTCCTTTCTCAGTGCTGCGAGCTTCTTGACCAGCTCCTTTTCGGCAGACGACAGGTTCTTCGGTATGGAAACACTGATTTCGGCGTACAGGTCGCCGAATTGTCCTTCCTTCCCGTAAACCGGCATGCCCATACCCCGGAGGCGGAGCGCCTTGCCGTTGTCCGTGCCGGCGGCAATGCTCACCGACATGTCTCCTTTCAGCGTACGGACTTTTGCCTTACCGCCCATCATGGCCGTATAGAGGTTTACCGGCACCCTGCAATAAAGATCATCGCCTCTTCGCTTGTAGACCGCATGTTTTTTCACGTGGAGGAATACATGGACATCGCCCATTCCCCTTCCCCTGCCAGGGATGCGGAGATGCTGCCCGTCATGGCTGCCGGGCCTGAGCGTAATCTGCAGTTGCCTGCCTTCCACCGTGAATTTGCGTATGGTACCCTGGTACGCCTGCTCAAGCGTAAGGTCAACATCCATCCGGTATTGCTGCAAACCACGTCCGCGTGCTGATCCATCCCTGAATCCGCTGCCGAAGAACTGTTCGAAAAAATCCGAAAACCCGCTCCCGCTGTCGTGTGGGGCACCCCTGCCGCCACCGGTATAGCGCGACCAGTCAAAG
Organism: Bacteroidota bacterium; assembly: GCA_024638565.1. GTDB lineage: Bacteria > Bacteroidota > Bacteroidia > AKYH767-A > OLB10 > JAHEKC01. Next base: position 3,427 of record JAHEKC010000144.1, on the reverse strand, counting down.
TCTTCCTGGTTCCCGGGGCCGGCATGCTGTTTCCACTCCGACCCGATGGCATCGTACTTTTTCCGCTTATCCGGATCGCGCAATACCTCGTAGGCTTCATTGATCTCCTTGAATTTTTCCTCGGCCTGTTTATTTCCCGGATTCTTATCCGGATGGTACTTTACGGCAAGGGTCCGGAACCGCTTTTTTATTTCGCCGGCAGTTGCGGATTTTTTAATCCCGAGTATGGTGTAGTAGTCCTTGTAGTCCATCCGAATTTTTCTTGCTGCCTAGGATCGATCAAATCCCCTGCCAACTGCGATTTTATGCCAAAATAACATGAATGCCCGTAACCGGCCGCTCCTGATGTCACCGGGCCATGAGATGCTCGAGAAAATCACCGATGTAATACGCGACCACGGCCGCAATGGCACCTAGCAGGAGCGTCTCCAGGATGCCACGCGTGAAGGAGGTTCTGGTGACATGGCTTTTCAGCGCTCCGATCAACAGGAATCCGAATCCCGTGAGTAAACAGGACCATGTGAACAGGTCACCTTGCACCGTGTAAAGGGCATCGACCACGTAAATCGTCAGGGGCACCAGGCCAACAATAAGGAAAGAAACATAAGTGGCCAGGCCAATCATATAAGGGGACCTGTGCTCTTCCATCATGTTAAGCTCCTCTTTCATCATCACGTCCACCCAACGGTCTTTGTCAGAAGTGATTACCGAAACGGCCTGCTCGAGCAGTTCCCCTTTGAATCCTTTCGAACGGAAAATCTCCCTGATCTCCTCCCGTTCGCTTTCCGGAACGGTTTCCACTTCACCGTATTCCGCTTTCTTATGCTTATGAAAAGTATCCTGCCTGGATCGCGCGGACAGATACGCCCCGAAGGACATGGACAGGCCATCCGCAAACAGGTTCGCAAACCCCAGGATAATGATGATCGTGCTGCTGAGTCCGGCACCCACCGCACCGGCCACCACGGCAAACGTGGTCACGCAGCCATCGATACCGCCATAAACGATTTCCGAAAGGAATTCGTCAATCGTGTGACGGTTGTGCCTGGTCTGATTATCGTTCATTATAGGCGGGAACAGGATTCATTTACCTGTAAGCAAACTTAAACAAAGGCCCGGATCACCGGTCAGCAGTCAGGCGCGGCTGTATCGTTCCTTGATTCTCAGGAACGGCTTTTCCAGGAAATGGTATGAAAGCGAGGAAGCCCCCACGGTGAGCCCTATCGCCGTTCCGTAAACGACAGGGTTGAACAACTTGTGGTCGGCATCCGGAACAAGTCCATTGCGGAATACCAGCTCGAGAACAATCCAGTGGTACATGTACAACCCGTAGGAAATCTTTCCCAGGTAAGAGGTCAGCCCGTTGTCGATGTTCATTACCCGCGGATTGGAAGCCATTACCAGGATGGAAAGGGAGAAAAGTATGGCATATATCTCGTCCGAAATATAGTCGATATGAAAGCCTGCAAACCAGAGCACGAATGGCAGGACCACGAGCCCGTGGCTCAGGGCCACCTGTTCATTGATCCACCGGAGCCATTTCGGGTGCCGGTTGAAGAATACGGCGCACATGGCACCCACGGCCAGGCAGTTGAATTTAGCCCCGAAAAAAAGTCTGTTGAGCGCTTTCACGAATGCGGGATCCGGGTCGGGGTTAACCCTGTGCAGGATAAACAACGTGGCATGAGGCAAAATCGTAAAGAAGAGGAAGATCACCGTCGTAGCTGCAAGGACGTTTTTAACTTTCTTGACGATCAGCGGCCAAACGAGATAAAACTGCTCCTCCACCCCTATCGACCAAATCTGAGGACTGGCATCCCATCCTGTTTCGACTGCATGTGCCACGTTGGGAAAGATGGTCATCACCAGCAGGAGGGTGATGAATGTAGGTGTATACCCGAGTGCCAGGGCAGAAACCAGCAATACGAAATAATATAAGGGCCAAACCCTGAAAATCCTTCGCAGGTAAAAATTTCGCAGGCTGATCCGCGCGTACTTTGAACGTTCATTCAGCAAGAGCAGTGTGATCAGGAATCCGCTCAATGCGAAAAAGAGGATTACCCCCATATGCCCGTTCGTATACATGAAATAAGGCAGATGCATGAGATTGGTAAACCCGTAGTCTTCCTTGAACAGCTCCACATGGAAGACCAGGACACCCAGCGCCGCCACTGCCCTGAACGTATCCAGCCCTTTCAGGTGAAAACCCCTCTTGCCGGTCGGTTCCTTATCTGTCATCTTCATTTTACGAAGCGTTACCGTTTACAAATGCCTCGGCTTCCTTCAGGATGGCCCGGTGGCGGCGCTGGTCGATTCCGGCGTCTTCAAGCACGTCCTTCCCTGTAATATGCTTGCAGAGTACCACACCCCGTTGCAGCAGCTTCTGCTTGTCTGCCTTGCGGAGCGAGGTCAGGCAGGTAACCGGGTGCAGGTTGCTGGTATCGATCCTTTCCCGGAGGCTTCCGCGCGAAGGGTAATTCCAACCCACGAGACTCAGCCCGGCACAGCGCCCGTACTCGACCGCATCCTCTGTGAACCGGGTATTGGTCACGATCCATCCCTGGTGGAATACCCCCGCTTCTGAATGTGCTTCCTTCAGGTCCAGGAATCGCGAATGGATGTACAATGGAACCTGGATGGCACATTTGCGGTTGTAGTCGCTGTGAAACTTGCATTCCACCAGATAGCGTTTGGATTCCTTTTCAGCCACCACGTCAACCTCGTGGCTGGCGCATCGGCCCCGCACCACCACCCCCACGCTGACCTGGTATCCCTGGTGCCTGAGCAGTTCACCCACGAACTGCTCAAACGGGTAACCGGTAGGACCCAGTTCCAGGATGGCCTGCCGCAATTTGTACCGGGCGGCGCTTGGCCGTGACTTTCTGCGCAATAGTGCAAAAGCCTTCCGGTAAATGGCCCTCGTTTCCATGCCGGGGAACAATTCATCCTCCACGGCACCGATGATCGTATCAATAAGATCCTTGCCGGCGCCGCTGCGCTCAAGGGAAACACGGAGTTTCTCCTCCTCGAACGGCACCATATCCCCGTTTGCCTTTCGGATCAGGATTTCTGCTGTGGGTTTCTTCATACAGGGGGATTACTTCCTTCCGGGAATCGGAATTGCAATGATACCTTATGCCGCGTTAATCCTGTGGCGCGGATTGGTTTTCGGCGAATTGTGCGCATCATATATTATTAGGAACCAGTTTTTTAAACTGGATTTCATAAAGTTGTTTATAGATACCTTCCTCGCGCAGCAGCTCATCATGTGTACCATCCTGGCAAACTGAACCACGGTCCAGCACGATGATCCGGTCTGCACCCTGAACCGTGGCCAGCCGGTGGGCGATGACGATGGAGGTCCGGTCACGGGTTACCACCCGGGTCGCATTGATGATCAGCTCTTCCGATTCACTGTCTATGGATG
>JAHEKC010000066.1 GCA_024638565.1 Bacteroidota bacterium | reverse complement strand
GGATGAAGGCATAAGTACTTTAGTTTCAATAGAAAGGATATAATCATGGCAAAAGCGAAAAAGAAGAAAACCAGTACCCGGAAAGCCGCCAGGAAAACGGCCCGCAGGACCAGCGTGAAAAAAAGCGCAAAAGCCAGGAACACAAAAAAGAAAAAAACCGCTGCCAAGCGAACGGCTGGCAGGAAATCACGTCCCACGGCGAGAAAGAAAAAGGTCGTGAAGAAGAAAAAAGCAACAAGGGCCGCGAAGCCCAGGAAGGCGGCTGCCAGGAAAAAGGCAAAAAAGGCCAAGAAGAAGGCTACACGGAAGGTGACGCGTCCTTCAAGGCCGAAGAAGGCCAAGGTGAAAAAGGCTTCGAGAAAGGCCGTAAAGAAGGCCGCTAAGAAGGTCACGAAGAAGGCCGCTAAGAAGGTCACGAAGAAGGCCGCTAAGAAGGTCACGAAGAAAACCGCGAAGAAGGCCGCCAGGAAGCCTGTGGTAAAAAAGGCAGCGCCTAAGAAGGCGGCCACCAGGAAAACAACAAATCCGGCTCAAAAGAAGACACGAAGGGCCGGACGGCAGAAGTCGGGCACACCAGAGGGATTCGTTTTACCACCGCTGCCTGAAAGACCAAAACCCACATACACGCCCATGAAACAGCGGCCCGACGTAATGGTCGTGCCGAAGTCGTCAACGAGTTCAGGCAAGAAGCGGTACAGCGATGCTGAGCTGAAGGAATTCCAGGGGATCATCAATAGGAAGCTTACCGATGCACGCAGGGAACTGCAAAACCTGCAGGCGTCCCTGCTTAGCGCGAACAACCATGGGACAGATGATACAGCTACGACTTTCAAAATGCTCGAGGATGGGTCTGAAACCCTTGCAAAAGAGGAAGCAGGCCAGCTTGCCGCACGGCAACGCAAGTTCATAGAGCAGCTCGAAAATGCACTGGTGCGTATCGAGAACAAGACCTACGGCGTATGCCGGGTCACAGGCAAGCTGATCCCGAAGGAAAGATTGCGTGCCGTTCCGCATACCACTCAAAGTATCGAGGCAAAGATGCAGCAGTACCGGGACTGATCAAATCGTCCCAGCCCGCCCCTTTTCGTATTTTTTATATCTCGTTAAGCAGGCTGTACCATGAAAAACGGTTTCAAGAAGCCCGCGGTGATCATCGGGGCTATCCTGCTCGTTGACCAATGCAGCAAGTGGTGGGTTAAAACCCATATGTACCTGGGACAGGAGTTCCGTGTATTCGGCGACTGGTTCATCATTCATTTCACAGAGAATAACGGGATGGCTTTCGGCATGGAGCTATTGGGAGGCGAGACCGGGAAGCTTTTCCTGAGTATTTTCAGGATTGTGGCGGTTACTGCCATCGGGTGGTACCTGTGGCACCTCATTCGCAAAGGAGCCCATCCCAAGCTCATTTTAAGCCTTTCGTTGATTTTTACCGGCGCCATGGGCAACATACTTGACAGTATTTTTTACGGAAAGATTTATTCGACGAGCGAGTACCAGGTTGCCGAATTGTTTCCGGCAGGCGGCGGTTATGCCGACTGGCTGCATGGAAAGGTGGTGGATATGTTTTATTTCCCGATTTTCGAAGGAAGGTTTCCGGAGTGGCTCCCTTTCTGGGGCGGCGAACATTTTATTTTCTTTCGACCTGTTTTCAATGTGGCGGATTCGGCGATCACGATCGGGGTGGCGATGATCATGATCTTCCAGTCGACCATATTTCACCATGAGAAGGCCAGGGAGCAGGCAAAAGCAGAAGATATTCCGAAAGAAGAAGAGGGTGCGGGGCAGTGACCCTTTGCATGCGAATGTGGGCATCGCATGGGCATTTAATATAACCGTATCGCCTTAGGGGCTGGTATCTGCAGATGACATGACGTCCGGTGTCCGCTACGGCTCCATCAGCGGTTCAGCATACCGGTCTGTGAACGCTCCTTCAAAAGCCCTGTCATTGTAATCATTCTGCTCCGGCAGGTAGTATAGTTTGCTTCCGGAATGATGCAATGTTGCGAGGGTGTCCTCAGGCACATAGTATACCAGCCGTACGTTGCGTGGAAGGGCATAGGTCTTTGCGAGGATATCGCTGCTCCAGAACCCGGCAATAACCACGGAAGGCGTATCGCTTTCCAGAGATTCGATTCTATCCAGCGCATTGGCAGAGAAAGCCATTTTGTTTTGCCGCCGGATATTATCAGCTATGACAGGACCCTGGAGCGCATCGATAACCAGGTCTTTTCCCGCTAACCTGAAATCGAAACTCCAGGCAGAGCCGGGGGTGCCCCGCCGTTCGTCGTTCAGGTTAATACCCAGGAAGAACGAGGAGAAGATCATGGAAAACGAAAAAACGGTAAGAAATTGCCCTGGCAGGTACCAGGCCATCAGGATCACGGCAAAAGGAAGTGCGGGAATAAAGAATGCGGCTTTTTGCGGGAGCGCCAGGTAAGCCAGGATAAATACGGCAAAAGCGGCCACGCAGGCACGCCTGAGTCCTGCCGGCATGGCCGCATCTGTTGTCCTGGCCATACGCATGGCCACGATTGCGGCTACCACCAGGTCCACCAACCCGATCACGCCCCACACGCCGATTGTCGCATTGAAGAATGCTTTCGGCCATGAAACCGGAACCTGTGCGGTGTAACCGAAGAAAGCAGGCCCATGCGCCACCAGGGCGGGAAGGTAAAACAAGGCTCCTGTGGCAGTCGCCGCAACCGACATCTTCATAGCGGCTCTTATGGAAGACCTGTCAGAGAAGTTCACGATCATGGCTGCGAAGGGCAGCAACATGGCAAGTGAAGTGATGCGGCATGCAGTCGCAAGGCCCACCAGCAAACCGGCCGCCCACCATTTCTTCCGGGTGACCAGGTAAAATGCGCCCATAAGGAACGCCATGGCCCACATGTAATCCATGGCATTGCAGCTGTTGATATAGACGACCGGGACAAAGGACAACACGATCCCGGCAACGATGTACCGGGGCACGCCGATCTGTTTTAGCGCGATCATGAAAAAGCCGGCTGCCGCAGTGCTGAACAGCGCTGTGAGGGTGTTAAAGGCGGGGGCGCCCAGCGGCCATATGAGTAGGTAAATATACTCCTGCAGCGGGTGACCGGGCAACCGGGAGACCTCGTAAATGCCGGTGGTTGCCACCTTGCGGGCGATGTAATAAAGTCCCCACGCGTCTTCCTCGGCCCCGAAGCCCGGGAGCAGAAACGGAAGCCGCGAAAGGAAGATCAGCAACAGGGCCATGCCCATGGCACGCTTTTCCCTGGATTGTTGATTAGGATTCAAATCGGGAAGGAGGTGTTGTATGCCCATGCAGCCTGAACTTTGCGCTGACGGCTACTGCGACTGCTGCTGCCACTTGTGTCAGGAGGGAAATAAAATACCGCCCACTTACGCGCCGCCTGAAGGGATCACTCGCTCACTAGATTCATCACCTTGCTCATGTCGGGGACCAGTATGACCTCGATCCTCCTGTTCTTGCGGCGGTCGTCAGGGCTCTTGCCTTCCGCTACCGGCAGGAATTCACCGCGCCCCGCGGGCGTCAACTGCTTGGCCATGATGGATTCATTCTGCATCAGGATGCGTACCACGGAAGTTGCACGCAATACCGAAAGGTCCCAGTTGTCCTTTATACAAGCGGTTGATATGGGCACATCGTCGGTATGTCCTTCAATCAGCACTTCAATTTCAGGATTCTTCGCCAGCACGCCTGCAAGGTCGCCAAGGGCCTGGACGCCCTTTTTGTCGACCACGATGCTGCCGGAGGAGAACAGGAGGCTTTCATCCAGCGAAACATATATCATGCCGTCCTGTTCGCGAATGGAGATACCCTTATCCTTATAGCCGAGCAGGGCACTGGTCAGGTTTAATTTGAGGGCGCGCATCATGGAATCCTGCCGGTTGATAAGCGTCTCCAGGTCGTTAATCCGCGATTCGCGTTCTTTAAGCCTCAAATTGGTTTCCTCGAATGCCGATTGCTTGCGCCGCAGCTCGTCCTCCTTCTTGATTAATTCCTCCTGTGCGCGCTGCATTTCCGCAAGGGCCTTGCGTGTTTCGGCTGCCTGGCCGGCTGTGAGTTTTTCGTTGTTGGCAATCAGCCGGTCATACGTGTCATTCAGTTCACGGTACATGCCCGTCAGGCGCCGGTAAGCGATTCCGGAGCTGGCGGTATCGCGTTCCAGCTGGTCCTTGGCGCGGGTCAGGCGTGCCACGGAACTGGCCAGCTCCTCGTTTTTTGTGCTAAGGGCCAGGTTTTCAGCGCGTGTTGATGACAGCGCCTCTTCACATTTCTCCTTGCGCATTGTCATATCGTCCAGTTTGCGTGCCGGTACGCACGCCTGAAATCCGAACAATACCACAAGGGTCCCGGTGGTTATAACTTTATGCATTTTCAATGGTTTTTAACAGTAAGTGTTTTATTTCTCGTCAGTTAGCGTCTGTAAAAATTGCAAAACTTTACTATACTAGCAACGTATATATCATTGAGTTATAAACAACTAGAACGAGCATGGAGTCGCTGAGCAAGAACTGGATTACCGAAAAGCACATTGATTTCGAGTATAAAAAGTACCTGTTGCTGGCATACCTGCAGCATGTGAGCGATTATTTCACGGAGAACAAACTCTATCCTCACCTGAGCGAGCTGGTGTCGCATTACAGAAATGTTTTGTCCCTCAAGGAAAACAAGCAGCACATGTTCGACAGTTTCCCGGAGCGGATGACCAAGGCCGATATCCGGAACCTGAAAATCGTCTATGAGAAAATCCTGCAGGATGACCAACTCATGAAAGAAGTCGAGAGTATCATTAATTTTTCGATTCCCAAGTTCGAACAATACCTTCAGGAGGGCAAGAAGATCTACGATTGCATCGAATCACGGCTAAACATATTCCCGGTGGGCATTGTGCCGTTGCAGGTGAACGAAGGCTATATTTTCCTGGGCTTGCCCGACGACACGGATACGCGTGTGTATGAATACCAGATCACGCTCTTTGAGAATCCCGATGAAAAGTACAGGGGGATCTATACCGAGTATGTGGGATCCTACAAACGTTCACTGGCTTATACGTTCGAGAGCATCAAAAGCGACCTGATCCGGTACCATAAGAAGCTTCCCAATCCTGCCACGTATGTCATAGAATCGGAACTTTCCGTTCCGCTCGATGAAACGCTTTTGCCGATGGCCAAACGCTCCCTGATGAAATACGTGGCGACCAAGGGGGAGAAGAATTGATTTTTAGGCTGCAGCCGAACGATTGCAGCACTTCTGTATACGCCGGTATTTATAAGTTGCTGTAGCATTTGCTGTCCCACGATGTACGGCTGATACCCTTCTTCTTCATGTACACGATCTCCGATTTAGCAGGCAAGGCCGTATTTTTGAAAAAGGCCCATGGAACTTTATTTCTCTGCCATTGACACACCCATTGGCAAGCTGGAGGTAGTATCATCGAAGCATGCCATAAGGGCATTGCACTTTTCCGTAAGCGCGCATGCCCCATCCTTGTGGGTCCCTGATGTCATGCGGCAATGCCTCGAGCAGCTGGAGCAGTATTTCAGGGGCAACCTGAAGGTCTTCGATGTGAACACTGAGCAGTCCGGCACGGATTTCCAGAAACTGGTGTGGAAGAAGGTCAGCGAAATACCGTATGGCGAAACCTTATCATACCGGGAAGTGGCCACGCGGTGCGGAAATGCCGGTGCAGTCAGGGCTGTGGGGCATGCCAACGGCAGGAACCGGGTACCGGTCATCATTCCCTGCCACCGGGTCGTGGGTGCTGATGAAAGCCTCGTAGGGTATGCAGGCGGCCTGTGGCGTAAGCGCTGGCTGCTGGACCACGAGAGAAGCGTGTCTTTCGGGGTCAGGAAGTTGTTTTAAGAAGAAGAAATTATAAATCGCCAGGGATCATCGGCAAATGGCTAATAACCGATTACGATCTTCCGGCGGGCTTTCGCATCGCTCGACCTGAGGTGCAACAGGTAAATGCCCGGAGGCAGGAATGAAAGGTCGAGCTGGCGTTTGCGGATGCCTTGCGGCAATGAGGCCCTGAAGACCGCCTGCCCACCTGAATTGACCGCAACGACTTCCAGTTCGCTCCCCTCCCATTCAAGGTTCAGCAAACCGTTTCCGGGGTTCGGATAAACCGACACGTCCAGGCCTTGCTTCTCGCCGATGCCGGTGGTAATGACCCACCCCGCGATGTTATTGGTAAGCACCGGCCCGATCACAGAGTAAAAGCCTCCCACGTAAAGGGAGTTTCCAATGGGTGTCAGGCAATATCCTTCAAAGTTGAGCCCGTTCATGCACGGCTTGTACTGCACACCGTCCCAGCGGGAAATGTTATTCACGTTGGTGGATCCCGCCATGGTGAAGACGCCGGTGACGTATAGCTCATTCATGTAATCACCAATGCCGTAAATCTTTCCGTTGGTGCCGCTGCCCACGGCAACGAAGGTATTCCCGCTGAGCTTCGCCAGGTTGTTGGCCGGAACGCCGTTTGCCGTGCTGAAATCACCACCGACATACAAATCGTTGTTATAGATATGAAACGCGTGCACCGGTCCGTTGGTACCGCTGCCAATAGCACTCCACGTGTTGCCGTCCCATACGGCGATGTTGTTCATCGTTGCACCATTGGCCGTAACGAAAGAACCACCCGCGTAAAGTTTTCCGTTGAAAACCTGCAGGGCATCCACGAAAAATCCTCCCGGTCCTGCCACGCCGTCACCCGGCGCGCCGCCCAGCGAAGACCAGGCCGTCCCGTTCCATTTTACGATACCGCGGCCGGCATTGAAGCCGCTGAGCGTGTCGAACAGCCCTGCCGCGTAAAGTTCATTGTTGTATTCTGCCAGCGCCCGGACCTCTCCATGGATGCCGCCGCCCAGGGCCGCCCATGAGCTGCCGTCCCAGCTGGCCACACCCCACGCTACCGTGCCGCCTCCCACCGTATTGAAGCCACCTCCCAGGTGCAGCGTGCCGTTGTAGTTCAGCATGTCCCATACATAATAGTTGGTGCCCCCGCCAGGGGCCGACCAGCTGCTGCCGTCCCACATGGCGAAGTAGTTGGCCGTGCTGCCGCCCGCGGTGGTAAACGTACCGCCCGCGTACAGTGAGTTGGGGGAGGGGCCTTCCAGGATATCATATACCCTGTTGTTTACACCCGGACCCAAAGCGAAAAAGCTCGGCGTCTGTGCGGTGGCGCTTCCCGCCAACAGGAAAAGCAGAAATATCGTCTGTCTCATAGCATAATGGTTAGTCGCAAGTATAGGAAAGTAAATCCTTCCGAAAGGTTAAGAACGGCCGTTGTGGAAAGGCCTCACTCCCTGATCAGCCTGGTGGTGATCACACGGTCGTTGGAGACGACCTGCAATATGTACACACCCCCTGTGAGGGTGGAAAGATCAATCGTGGATTCCATGAGCCCTTCTTCCGCATGTGTGTAGTCTGAGGCAATCAGTTGCTTCCCGTGAAGGTCGCTGACCAGGATACGGGTATCGCTTTGCCCTTCGGTAAAATACCTGACGACAGCGCTCTCACGCGCCGGGTTGGGAGCCACGGTTATTGTATTCCCGGTGCGTTCGAATTTCGCGGACACCAGGCGCGTGGTATGCTGCGTACCGTCGAAGTCGATCTGGCGTAACCTGTAAAAGTTCAAGCCGGTGAGCGGATCGGTGTCCATGGCACGGTATTCGGTGAGCGAGGTGGAATTACCCGCGCCATTGATACGAGCGATCTCCGTAAAGTCACGCGCATTCGCCGTGCGTTCGAGGATAAATTCCTTGTTGTTGAGTTCCGATGAGGTGGCCCATTCTACTGAAATGGCGTGCCCGTGGCTTTCGGCACTGAAGCGGATCAGCTCCACGGGCAGGGCATTCACCGCCGTATACACGTAGGGGTATATGAGCGAGTCATTTACTGAAGCGCACGCATTCTCGATGTTGTAGCACAGCGTATAAGTCGCTCCAATAGTGAGGCCGGTGATAATATTGGCTCCCGCTGCACAGCAGAAGCACGGGATGGTCTGCACGAGCCCGCAGGAGCTGTTGTACAGCGTGGCATCACAGGTATACGTTCCGCCGCCACACCAGCTGTACGTGACATTCTGGAATTCTATGGAGACATTCGGCGCCGTGAATGTGTAGCAGTTCGTGTAGGTGTCGAATTGGTTCGACGGCGGTGCGAACGGGTATCCCGGGCACGTGGTGGCGACAGTGGTAGCAGATGGCGGTGTAGCGCCCGTAAAGGTGCACAGGGGACCACATGACGAACCGCAGGTTCCGCAGTTCAGGTAGGTGCCTACCTTGATGCAGAATCCCTTGCAGAAATTGTAACATCCAGGGTTTTGCGATACCTGGATCAGGTAGGTGGCACCTACCGCAAGACCGGATACCTCGAGGTTATTGTGGAGCTGCGTGTAAGGGGTATAGGCCACGAATCCGCTGCATCCTCCAAGAGCCGTGGGGGGACATACCGCGTTATACCGGTAGAGGGCAATGCCGAAGTTTTGCGTGCAACCGCCATTGCATGCTGAGCCGCTCAGGAAATTTTCCGTTACCGAGACCCACATCTCGGTTGACGAGGCAATGAATGAATACCATACCGTGCGTGAAGGTGCAGGGCTGAAACAGGCAAGGGTTTCACCAGATTCGGTGCCCGCCTGGTTCAGGGTTCCTTCCACACAAAAGGTGTTAGGCGATAAAACGTAAGGCGGGTTCAGCGCGTCGATGCAATCGTCATTGCCGGGCGGGGGCAGCCCCTGGGGCGATGGCGGGTGCACCGGGCCTTTTACTTGCGGTGAAATTTGAGGAATGGGATCCTGGGGACCCAGCTGGCCGGCTATCGAAGGTTCAGCGGACTGCTTGACCTGTCCTGCCTGAAGCGGTCCCACCTGCTGTGAATGCCCGTCAAGCGGTAAAAACAACAGGACATTGATGGCAAGCACTGCTAAAAGCAGCCAGCCGATCTCCCTGTACCTGTTTCCTGTTCCCATTTTTTGCATGATCATTCACCGCGACCCCCCGCCTGCTGAACAGCAGGGCAGTCATAAGCGTAATGTTAGAAAAAAAACGGCTGAAAAGCCTGTTTTTTGGGTCAATTATTCACCCATATACGGGATAATACTTCAATTCATGCTTTTATATGATGATAAACGATGACCGACATGGCGAAGTTAATAGTAGACTCACGCTGCCGCTACGAATGTAACCGATAGATTATGAGCCCTTTATAAGCACAGAGGCCCTTTTTTTGATGTATCCACCATTGCTGAGGATTCGCCACAAGCGCAGCTTGGAACAGCTTGCGGGTTTTGTTCAGGCGTTGTAGTTGATGGGCGAGCGTCCCGACGCACGCCTTTCCCGTTGGCATGAAAGCCTGGTCGGGATTTGCGAGACTAAACGCACGCTGCGCGCTTCTTGGCAGGTAATGGCGTGGCAGCTGTTTGATCAACGATCCCGACGCCCGTCTTTCTCGCTTGGCTCGAAAGCCTGGTCGGGATTTGCGAGACTAAACGCCCAGGCCACCCGGAAGGCGCCCTGGGAGTCAAGTCTCGCATAAAAAAAGCCACTGCTTTCGCAGTGGCTGTCATTTCCTGGTGTGTAGAAGTTAGGAAAGGTGCTTGCTTACAAGCTTCGTCATTTCGAACATGGAAACAGTCTTCTTGCCTCCGAAGACTTTCTTCAGGTTGGCATCGGCGTTGATGTTCCGGCGCTGCTTGGCATCCTGAAGCTTGTTCTTTTTGATGTACTCCCACAGTTTTTTCACTACCTGCGTGCGCGGCATGGGCTTGCTGCCAACAACCGGATGAAGGGCGGGACCAATGTTCATCGCCCTCATAAAGGCGGCATTGGGCTTCCTCTTGGCAGCCTTCTTCTTTTTAGCAGGCTTCCGCTTGGCAACGGTTTTTTTCTTGACAGTCTTGCGCTTGGTAGCGGTCTTCCGCTTCGCAGTGGTTTTGCGCTTTGCGGTTTTCTTTTTGGCGGTTTTCTTTTTTGCCATGGTTAATTTTGTTTTGGAATTTGTGGAGCAAATAAACGAATTATAGAACCCGGGCTGACAGAGGGAAAAACAATAGTTTTTAACAGGGCAAGCCCTGCGGCCGATGGCAGTTTTCTCTCTGGGAAGACACTTGCCGGGTAGGTCGTTTCAGAGGGAAACAGCGGGTGTGACTGGTGAAGAATAATGATGACAGCCAAGGGTAGACCGCCTGGCCCGCGTTCGAATGATAGCGCTGAATCTCTTGTCCCGCAAGGAGTTCAGACTGTTTCTCCTCTGGAGGCAGTGGCTTTTCGATGTCATGTATTACCCGGGAATGCAGAAGCAACCTGTATGCACAGGGTAACAGGAGGTTGTCATAAAACCGGTTATTCGGAGGGGAAAAGGGGACATGACCAAATGGCGTCATTGTTCAAAACCGAACTTTACCCTGTTGACACCAGGGGTTACATTCCTGCATTTAACGGATCAGGGAAGGAAAAGGAAGCCCCGCGGGTACTTTCGCGGGGCTCACATGGCTATCAGGAAAAGGGATTCAAATAGTTCTTCAGAACGCAGCCAGCCCGGCAGCACCAGCAGGTAAATTCATCATTGAGCCGGTTGCCCCGAGACCGCCCAGCGGCTGGCGATCGTAAATGCGGATGGTGTGATCCGCGGCACACAGCACATAGGCATGGAAGTTGTCATCGGCGAATGCCATGTCGATGGGCCCGTCACCACTTGGGATATCTTCTTCGACCAGGTGCAGGGCGCCGGTTGGCGATACGTAATAGGACGACACGTTGTCCGTGGCCGTATTGGTGGTGAATGCATACCTTCCGAAGCGTGTGACGGCGACCCAGCAGGCCGCAGCCTGGTTGTTGGCTACGGCGCCGTTTACGGCACCCAGGTTGCCGGTATTGGTGCCACTGTACGATGTCGCCGTGCTGAGTCCGGCCATGCCACCGGCGGCATTCGACACCACCATGTAATTATTCCGTGCAAAGGCGAACCCGAATGGGGTCTGCCCCGTGGAAGCGATGGAAGTCCCCGGTCCTGCCACGCCTTGCGGGCCCACGGGAAAGGCCGTGATCATGTCGGTGGCCTTTTCGGTCACATACAGGAACTGCCCGTTATGCGAAAACGAGATCTGGGCCGCACCGGTACCTGCACCGCTCAATGACTGCATGGAACCGGGGATGGGCGATAGCATGCCGTTGCTGACAGTGAAGCCCATGATATTGTCACTACCGGCATTTACCACGTACAGCATATGGTGGTAAGTGGTTACACTGACGGGCATCATGCCACCGGTACTTTCAGTGTCTATGAGCGTCAGGCTGCCGCTGGCACCTACCCTGAATGACGACACCGAATGGTCGCCCGCATTGACGGCGTACAGGTAATCGCGCTTGCGGTCCAGGACCAGGGCGCCCTGCGAACCGAGCCCGCCGCCATTCCCCGCACCGCCGGAAGCCACGGCACCTTCATAGGAAAGATGCCCGTCAGGATGACGGCGGTACATGAGAATACTGTTCTGGGAAGCATCGTTGCTTTCGACATATACATAACCGCCTGGATGCTTCCTGGCTGAAGAAGCATTGTCTTTAAATACATCCTCGTCGGGGTTCTGCCCGTTCTCGTAAACGAGGTCGGCAGTGGTCTGGCTGGAACCCGAAGGACCCGGGATGGATTCTTTCTGGCATGCGGAGAACGCAAACAGCGCTATGGCGCATGCACTCGCAATGGTTTTTTTCATGGCAATTGTCTTTGGATAAAAAAGGTTTCACAGGGCTAGTCCCCGTTTACATACACAGATGCCATAGCCGGGAAAATGGTTGGGCGGCCTGTTAAAAAAAACAGGATTCAGAAACTGAAGAGGATGCCGGTATTGAGTCCCAGCGTGGAAGGGTAGGAATTTACCGCCGTGCCGCGGGTCAGCGATGTGACGGAACGGCGGAAGGCAGGCTCCGTGAATATGACCAGCCCGTCAGTGAGCGCATAGGAGATCCCAACGGCCAATTGCATTGAAAAGCCCGTGCTCCTGAGTCCATCGATATGGCTGGCCGTAGAAGCGTTGTCATGGTCCATCCATACGGTGGTCTTCTTCCCGGCAACCAGGTCGACGGAGCCCCCTGCTTTCACATGCCAATTGATCCGGGTGTTGTCCGACTGCCATTGCACCGCCAGCGGTACATGGATCATGCGCAGCCATTGTTTGCAGGCGGCATTCATGGCAAGGCTGTCGCCGGGCAGCATGGACGGGTACGAGTCGTCAAAGGGCATGGACACATTCCCGTTAGAGGTGGTAAAGGCCAGTTGCATTCCGGTGCCCGGCCCATTCTCCACCACCAAATGGGGGATGGTCATGGATTTTACGAGGCTTGTATAGCGGATGCCCGAGACGAGGCTCCAGCGGTCGTTGAAACTATAGTGCAATTGGAGGGACGTGGAAAACGAAAAATCGGATTCCTCTCGTCCGTGGTACATGGCGGCATCGTCGAAATTGTCGGCGGTATTATCCTTCAGGTGATACCAGGATATCTCCGGTGCCAGGCTTACGCCGATGGCGAATCGGCTGTCGGATCCTTCAGGCAATGCCGGCACTGGTATACTGGTGACTGGCAGTCCGGCAGGACTTTCCGGTGTTGGAGCGGCGATAGATGTCAATGGCATCATGTACGAAACCTGTTCTTCCATCAAACCCGCCTGTACCACGGGTGATGCTGTTTCATTGTTCTCCGGTGATGGCGCGGCCAGGGTGATGGCCTGGCTTTTATTCGGTATGGAAGCGCCGGGATTCTGTGTCAGGCTAGCCGGGGGAATAATGGCTGTACCGGATTGGACCGGCTGTGCAGGATCCGATGAAGCGGCAACCGGCTCCCGTGCGGCAACGGCATGATGGGCATTTCCGCTTTGAAGTCTGCCTGCTGGTTCCGCGCTGGCAGCTGGTGCGGGTGCCTGCCGGGGCGATGACTTATGGGCGGTTGACGGAGCATCGGTTTGCATGGCTTGCTGCGAAATATCTCCCGTCCTCAGCCAGAGCCACCCCACGGTGGACAGCAGCAGCAGCACCAGCACGATGGAAAACGCACGGAGCCTGTTAGCCTTGCGCTGCAGCATGGCGGCGCGATGCTTGTCAAGGTCGGCGTCCAGCGCCTTCCATGCGCCGGCGGGCGCCTTCATGCGTTCGGGCCCTATCTTGGAGCGGGTCTCCTTATCAAATTCCCGGTTATCCTTCATGGTACATGGCCACCCCTGCGGCGGCTTCCGCTTTGATCTTTCGTTTCAGGATCGCCCGGGCATCGGACAGGTTCGACTTCGACGTCCCTTCCGTGATGCCCAGCTGTTCGGCAATCTCCCGGTGCTTGTATCCTTCAATTACATACAGGTTAAATACCATTTTGTATACCGGCGGCAGCTGCCGGATCAGCGTCAACAGCTCATCCGCGCTGATGCGGTCCAGCAGGTCGTGGTCGGCATCATGCGGTAACTCGTGGTGATCCTCGAGCCGTGACATGGCATAAAGGTGTGCCTGCCTCCGGAACTTTTCAATGGCCGTGCGGACCATGATCCTGCGGATCCAGCCTTCGAGGCTTCCCTGCCGGCGAAACGACTTGATGTTTTGATACACCTTCATGAATCCCTCGTGGAACGTATCCTCGGCATCCTCACGGTTTCGGGAATAGCGGTAACAGACGGTAAACATCCTGTCGGCATATCGTTCATACAGCGCATTCTGCGCATCGCGTTTCCACGCAATACACCCCCTGATAAGTTTAAGTTCCTTATCCTCAGCCACGTGATTGTCCTTTGATATGATAGAGCGCAAAGCGGGGAAAATGGTTGGGTCAGTGGAGGGAAATTACGGAACCGAAATCGAACCCGCAAGTGAAATTATTGGCTGGCCGTGGGTGTGCGGATGGCCAATATGGAATATTCAATGCTAAATGTTGAATTATCAAGTATTGACATTTGCATTTTCTCGAAAACTGAACCTGGGTTGTTGCGGTTAGAAAATTCTATGCACCTATGATGCCAGGCCTGAACAATCGTTCTCCCCATTCCTCCTCTCCGCCGGACAAGGATGCACCGTTTTCTCGAATGGGCAACCTTTCTTTCACCCTCTAAAGCGGGGGGTCACCGCAAGTTTATTGCCGTACCTGCCGACTGCCGCTTGGTGTCACTGCCACTCATTTCCACCCCTTCACTCACCCTCTTCACTCCCGCGCTCACCCCCTTATCGTCCTCGTCTCCAGACGAGGACGCTTTGAATAGGCTTGCGAAGAAAATTCAATTTACCGGCATTAGAATCTGCCAATGACTGCCTCCTGCCGCCACATACCACTCCCACTCCCGCTCTCCCGCTGCCTCATCCTGCCCATCCATCGCGGTCAAGGCTCCGGTAGTTGATCGCTTCAGCCAGGTGTTCCGTTTGGATGTCGGCGCTGGATTCGATGTCGGCAATGGTGCGGGCCACTTTCAGGATCCGGTCGTAGGCGCGGGCGGAGAGGCCCAGCTTTTCCATGGCGGTCTTCAGCAGGTCATAGCCGTCATCGGAAATCTTGCAGATGGTACGCAGCTGCCTGCTGCCCATCTGGGCGTTGCAGTAGATGCCTTCGGTTTTTCTATAGCGCTCCTGCTGCAGCAGCCGCGCCCTGACGACCCGCCGGCGCACATCTACGCTCTTCTCCCCCGACCGTGAATCACTTAATTCCTTAAAAGGAACGGGCGTCACCTCCACGTGCAGGTCGATACGGTCCAGCAGCGGGCCGGATACCTTGTTGAGGTACTTCTGCACCACGCCTGGCGCGCAGACACATTTCTTCTCGGGGTGATTATAAAATCCGCACGGGCAAGGGTTCATCGATGCTACCAGCATAAAGCTGGCTGGATAATCAACCGACATCCTTGCGCGGGCTATGGATACAACACGCTCTTCCAGCGGCTGGCGCATGACTTCAAGCACCGTTCGCTTGAATTCCGGCAGCTCGTCCAGGAACAACACCCCATGATGCGCCAGCGAGATCTCACCCGGCTGCGGGTTCACGCCGCCACCCACGAGCGCCACGTCACTGATGGTATGGTGTGGTGAGCGGAACGGGCGTGTGGCGATGAGCGACGACCTTTTCCCCATCTTCCCTGCCACGGAGTGGATCTTGGTCGTCTCGAGCGCCTCGTTCAGCGTCATGGGCGGGAGGATGGACGGCAGCCTCTTCGCCAGCATGGTCTTGCCCGCGCCCGGCGGGCCGATGAGGATGATGTTATGCCCGCCCGAGGCAGCGATCTCCAGTGCCCGCTTGATGTTCTCCTGCCCCTTCACATCCGAAAAATCCGGTGCGGCCCGGTTCATGTTTTCCTCGAATTCCTTCCGGGTATCCACTACCACGGGCTTAAGCGTGGACGTGTCTTCCAGGAAGTGAATCACGTCGTTGATGTGCTCCGCGCCATATACGTCCAGCCCTTCCACGACTGCCGCCTCGCGTGCGTTAGCCGCTGGCAGGATGAAGCCCTTAAAGCCTTCTTCCTTTGCCTCGATGGCAATGGGCAATGCCCCTTTCAGTGGTTGCAGCCCGCCGTCGAGCGACAGCTCGCCCATAATGATGTACTTATCGATTTCGGGGGACTTGATCTGCCTGCTGGCTGCAAGGATGCCCATGGCAATGGTAAGATCGTAAGCCGAACCTTCTTTTTTCAGGTCGGCGGGCGCCATGTTCACCACGATTTTCTTTCCGGGAAGTTTCTTGCCGATGTTCTTCAGCGCGGCTTCCATGCGCTGCTGGCTTTCCTTCACCGCGTTGTCCGGCAGTCCCACGATATAAAATCTTGCCCCCCTGGCCACGTTCGTCTCGACGGTGATCTGATGGGCGTTGATCCCGTAAACCGCGCAGCCGTATGTCTTGGCCAGCCCGGTCTGGGTTTTGGTATCGTACAGGGCTTCCATGGTATGGGATGGAGTGTACCTGTAAACAGCGACAGGCTAAAACAAATGTAGTGATTTAGGAAAAGGTTCAGGCCCGGCCGGGGAAGCGGGATTTTCGTCAATAATGATGAATTCGCTCATGCGTGATAATGGTATACTTACCGCACGCTTCCGCCTGATCGAAAAACGGAGCATCCCGATCATATTGTCAAGTATTTTCTATTAAGCCCGGCAAATCAAATTACATGACCAGTTCAATCGATAAATTCAAAAAGCACATTCTGGTAATATGAATCCTTGGGGCACTCCTGGTAAATCGCACTGCCTCGAATGCACAGGTGCCCGGTAATTCCCTGTTGCTGGATGGTTCAGGCAGCTATGTTACCGTACCGGATTACCCGGTGCTCGACTTTGCGGACAGCCTGAGCATCGAGGTATGGATAAATCTTGCCCAGACGATCAACCATACCATTGTCGCCAAGGGCTGGTGCAACAACGCTGATTACGCATATTACCTGGAGGTCGACACAGGAAAGATCCAGTTTATGTGGAATACTACAGGGAGTTGCGGTAGCGGCAACAATATATTCAGGTCCGATTCGGTCGTCATTTTTCCATATGCATGTACACACGTGGCAGTGACATACAGCCCTGCAGGTGCGGCAATATTTATCAATGGCGTTATGGTTTCCGGCTCCCAGCTTTCAGGAGGTGTCGGATCGATTCACAACAGCGCTGATCCGATGCTGATCGGCACGTACAAGTCAATTAAC